>CAZUBX010000058.1:0-21037 GCA_964619035.1 uncultured Syntrophaceae bacterium
GGGCCACGTTGCCGTTGGTGATGAAGCGCTTTGCGCCGTTGACGATGTACTTGTCACCCTTGAGGACGGCCTTGCAGGCCAGCGCCGCCGCGTCGGAGCCGGCGTTGGCCTCGGTCAGGGCGTAGCAGCCCTCGACCTTCCCGCTGGCGACGGGCGCGAGGTACTGTAGTTTCTGCTCGTGCGTTCCGAACGTTTTCACGGGATAGCCGTAGAGCGAGTTGTTGACGGAGACGATGACGCCGCAGCTCGCGCAGGCCTTGGAAATGGCGATCATCGCGTGGACGTAGGTCACGACGTCCATGCCGGCCCCGCCGTACTCCGTCGGGATCGCGACACCCATGATGCCCATCTCACCCAGGGCCCGGCAGATCTCTTCCGGGTGCCGGTGGGTGTGGTCCAGCTCCGCCGCGATGGGCTTGATCTTCGCTTCGGCGAACTTGGTTACCTGGTCTTTCACCATCTGTTGCTCTTCGGTCAATGCAAAATTCATAACGTATCTCCTTTAAAATTTTTGCGTATCAAGGCACAGTGTCTCTGTCCTTGCGAACTCGAATGAGTGCTCTGAGATGTCGCCCGACTCCGTCGGGCAGCGAAATTTCTTCATGCCGCGAAATTGGTTTATCAGGGCCCCGCGCCCCTGCACGCGCCGGGCTCCCGTCCGCACCGGGTCGCGTCCGGAAGGCAGACGACGCTGTTTCCGCGATCGCAGGTAAGGGGCGTTCGCAGTCCTCGTCAGCACGGATGGGAACCCAATGAAATCAGATCGGGAGCATTCGATTGGCCCTGGTGGGAATCATGGCAGCGATGACCTCCGTTGTTCGACATCCTCGGCGTGGGGACTCAACGCCGGGAAGCCAGGCCGGGGGACACACGTACGCGTCTCGAGAGCCGCCGAAGGCAAGCCTTCGAGGCTGATGGACAGCCTGACGTCCGATGACGGGGGACAGTGTATGGCAGGTCGCGCGCGATGGCAATGTGATAAGATCGTAGACAAACCGCATATGAAAAATATACAGTCAGTTCAGCGAGGCAAGATAGGTCTGGAGGTTCACCTTCTTGCCGTTGACGGTGAGCTTCTTCCGGATGCGGTGCCGGTACAGGGCGATGGTTCCCGGCGAGACGTCCAGCAGCCCGGCGATCTCCTTGCTCGTCCGGCCTTCTTTGACAAGGGTTGCCACCTGCAGCTCCTTGGGCGTGAGGTTCAGGACCTTGGAGGAGAGCCGCTGGGAAAAGGGCGAAATGATGCTCATCAGATTCGACTCCAGGACGTTGACGAAGGCGCGCTCCTTGTCGCCGAGACGACCCGTTTTGAGTTTTCCCAGATAGGGAATGACCAGGTGCTTGATATGGGTCAGAACCCTGTCCTCCATCTCGGACTGGTCCGATTCGCGCTGCTTGAGAAGGACCTTCAGGGCCGTGTTCATCTCCTCGAGATTGCGGGACTTGGCCTGGATCTCGCGCTCGCGCCGCCGGAGAGCCTTCTCCTGGCGTTTCAGCTCCGTGATGTCGGCGTGGGAGGAGACGCTCCTGCCGGTCCCGGGGATCATGGAAATTGTGACGAGTACGTCTTTCGCGTTCCCTTTCCTGTCGACAAAACCGAATTCGTAGCGCCCCGGCGCCGCCTTGGGGTCCATGCGTCTCAGGTTGTGATACTGGAGCATGCGCTCCCGCTCCTTTTCCGCCGCGAACTCCAGCCAGCTCCGCTTTCCCTCCCAGTATTGCTTCGGGGCCCCGTAAAGCCGTTCGAACTCCGAATTCACGAGGGCAACAGTGGTGTCCTCTTCGATGATGATGGTGGCCGTTCCCGTCGTTTCGAAGATGGTCCGGTAAAGCGTTTCGGACTCGCGGATTTTTTCCTCCATCGCCTTGCGGTCGGTGATGTCCATGAAGTGGCCGAAGACGGCGGGCCGGCCTTTGTAGGTGATCGGCGTCACCGTCTCCATGAGCCACCGGATCTCGCCGCTGCGGGTGAGGATACGGAACTCGCGGGCCGTTGTCTGCTCTCCCTTGAGGATGCGGCGAGCCTGCTTCTTGACCCGGTCCACGTCATCGGGGTGGACGAGGCTGTCTGCCGGCCGTCCTTTGAGCTCTTCGATCGAATAGCCCGACACGGAAGCGATGATCGGGTTGACGCGCACGAAGAAGCCATCCTGTGCGACGTACATTCCCACGAAGGATTTCTCCGTGAGGGTCTTGAAGATGTTATCACTGTCCCGGGACCGGAGGGAGGAGGGGATATCAGGGGTGGTTATGTTTTGAGGAAGCGCTTTGGGGTTTGTCTTGTGGGTTCGTTTCATCCGGTTGACCTGTTTGCCGTTCTGAAAGCCGACTCCCGCATTCCGCACGCGGGCAAGGTGCAACGGAGGCGGGGTGCTTGTGGTTCAGAAGTCCCGCGCCGTTGGCCGGCGTACTGTAAGAGAGATGATGCATTCTGTCAAGAAGGGATGATCAAGCGGAAGGGGCGGCGGCGTATGGGGTTGAACCGGGCGGCCCGTGAAGCTGCCATGGCAGGGACTTGCGCCATGGCAGCTCTTCGTTGCAGGCATTCCGGCCGGGAGGCCTATTTGAAGTTCACGGAAATGACGACGTGGCCTTTCGGATCCAGGCCGACGTATCGCGCAAAGACGGTCGTGTTGGGCGCCGTTGGGGTGAGTTTTGTGATCGTGCCGAGAGACAGCAGGTCCCCTTTCTTCAGCGCGATGCCGTCCGCCTTGAGCGAATCCCTGATCCAGAGGACGACGTTCATCGGATGCTCCATGAGATTGCTCCCGGGGCCTTCGATGAGCATGACGCCCTTCTCGTCATAGATCTGGCACTTGAAGTTCTGCAGGCGATCCATCCACTCCTGGGTGGGTTGCACGAGTATCGGATCGCCGACGATCCCATATCGAGCGGCCACATTGACAGCGGCCAGCATGAGGCCATTGATCTTTACCCCTTTTGCAAAGACGAGATCGGGAAGCTCGATGAAGGGGATGGCCGCGTCGATGTACCGGAGGGCCTCCATCGGGGTTGTCGCCCCGTTGATGGCATCGCTTCCGACCCGGAGGATCAGGTCCCCCTCGTAGAGCGGCTGTGCCCCGAAGTTCGCCTCAAGGGTCGTGCCGGATTTGAGGATCATCTTCTCCATGAGGGTCCCTCGGACAGGTGCCGTGACGCCGAAGACCTTCTGGACGCTGGGGTTCGTGAGGCCGGCCTTGTAGCCGACCACCTTGCCGAAAAAGGGCATGATGGCCTGAATGAACTCGACCTGCATCTTCATGGCCTGATCCAGCGTCGGGGACGGGTCCAGGGCCGGTGCCGGCAGTTTCGTGAGATAGAAATCGGCAAGCCTCGTCCCCTCACCGGCCGCAAAGGCCTGACTGCAGAAGCTCAGGGCAATCAGAAGACTCAACAACGTCACGCAGAACAAACGGCTTCTCTTCATCACATTCCCCTCCTGTTTGGATTTGCAGTTTGCGATGGTTCGGTGCCCGCCGGTTCTCACCCGTCAGGGCCAATAACGGATTTCGAAGTCGTGAAAAGCACCCGTGAAGGGTTCCTCAGCCACCTCGATGTACTCGACTGCGGCCAGTCTGGGCCCGAAGCGGCACCAGCCGACAATGCGGTCCACGTCTGCCGTTGCGCCCTCGAAGACGGCCTCGACGCGGCCGTCGGGAAGGTTTCTCACCCAGCCCCGCACGTTGTTCCGGACGGCTTCACGACGGGTCATCTCCCGAAAGGAGACGCCCTGCACGATGCCGGTGATGGTGACGTTGATGCGTTTCATATGAAGAAGGCTTAAGGCATAGGGCTAAGGGCTAAAGGCTAAAGGTAAAAGGACAAGACTCGGAGCTCATAACACGCAACACTCATTTCTTTCCGTCCGCTTCCCCGATCAGCTTCAGGAATCCCTCCTCGTCGAGGATCGCGACACCCAGTGACGTAGCCTTGTCGAACTTCGAGCCGGGGTCCTCGCCGGCGACGACGTAGTCCGTCTTTTTCGAGACGGTGGACGTGGCGGTCCCTCCGAGGGACACCACGAGCTCTTTTGCCTTTTCACGGGAGAGGCCCTTGAGAGAGCCCGTGAAGACGAAGGTCTTGCCCGCCAGTGCCGTTGATGTTGCCTGCTTCTCTACGACGGGCCGAACATCGGCCTGTTCCAGTTTCCTGAGGATCTTGAGGTTGTGTGGTTCGTGGGAGAACTTGAAGATACTCTCGGCGATGGTCGGGCCGATCCCGTCGATCGCCGTCAGTTCCTCCTGGCTTGCAGTCTCGATCTTTCCCACGTTCCCGAACTTTCTGGCCAGGATCTTTGCCACGTATTCGCCCACGTGGCGGATGCCGAGGGCGAAGAGAAGGCGCTCCAGCGGCGGGTGCTTCGAGCGGGCGATAGCGGCGATCAGGTTTTCCGCGGACTTGTCGGCAAAGCGCTCGAGCTCGAGGAGCTGCTCCTTCGTGATGGCGTACAGATCGGCAGGGTCCCGAATCAACCCTGCATCGAGGAGCTGGGAGACGATCTTGTCGCCGAGGCCTTCGATGTCCATCCCGCCGCGGGAGACGAAGTGCCTGATGTTCTCCCGGATCTGGGCGGGGCAGGCCAGATCGATGCAGCGGTGCGCCACTTCGCCCTCCAGCCTCACGACCTTCGAGCCGCAGACGGGGCATTTCTCGGGCATCCGGTAAGGTTTCTCACTGCCGGTCCGCCTGCCTTCGACGACCTTGACGACCTCGGGGATTACATCTCCTGCGCGCTGCACGATGATCGTGTCGCCGATGCGGACGTCCTTCTTGGCGATCTCGTCCTCGTTGTGCAGGGTTGCCCGGCTCACTGTGACGCCGCCCACCTGGACGGGCTTCATGACGGCAACGGGGGTCAACACTCCCGTCCTGCCCACGCCGATGACGATGTCCTCGACAATGGTAGTGGCCTGCGTGGGCGCGAACTTGACGGCCACGGCCCAGCGGGGGCTCCGGGAGACCATCCCCAGGCGGTCCTGGAGGGAAAGCGAATTTACCTTGAGGACGATCCCGTCGATCTCGTAGGGGAGCTTCTCGCGGACGGATTCGATGTGATGGTAGTATCCGATGCAATCCTGAACGTCGCGGGCAAGCCGGATGTCGGGGTTTGTCGGGAACCCCCAGTCGCCAAGGATCTTCAGGGTGTCCCAGTGGGTCGTAAAGCTCTTTCCCTCGACACTCCCCACGCCGTAGCAGAAGATCCTGAGGGGACGTTTTGCCGTGATGCGGGGGTCGAGCTGACGCAGGGAGCCCGCGGCGGCGTTTCGCGGGTTGGCGAATGCACTCTCCCCCTGCTCGACCCTGCGTTCGTTCAATTTACGGAAGGCCTCCTTCTCGAGATAGACCTCCCCCCGGATTTCGATTCGCTCGGGGATGCCGTCACGCTCCCGGGGCCTCATCTTCAGGGGCAGGATGCGGATCGTCCTGAGGTTCTGTGTCACATCCTCGCCGGTGAGCCCGTCGCCCCGTGTGGCGCCGACGAGGAAGACACCCTTTTCATAGATCAGGTTGACGGCGACGCCGTCGATCTTCGGCTCCGCCACGAAGTCGGGCTCCGCCCTGTCTCCGAGCAGGCGCTTGATGCGCTCATTGAACTCCGAGATCTCCTCCTCCGAGAAGGCATTGCCCAAGCTGAGCATGGGGGTGAGGTGGGTGACGGTGCCGAACTTCTCCAGCGGGGAGGCCCCCACGCGCTGGGTGGGCGAAGCGGTGCGGTCGATGTCCGGAAAGCGCTCCTCGAGATCCGCAAGCTCCCGCATGAGCTGGTCGTACTCGTAATCGGAGATCTCCGGGTCGTCGAGCTGATAGTAGCGGCGATTGTGGTACTCGATGAGCTCCCGGAGTTCGGAGATTCTCTTGAGGGCCTGGGATCTGTTCATCTACTTGACGAGCTTGAGGTTCGGTCTTCCCTTTGGCGTTGGCTCCTCCGGCTTGGGTTCGCCGTGCTGCTGATGTTGAAGGATGCGCTCGTTGAAGATATGGTTCTTGACGCGGACGGAATTGATGATGAAGAAGATGATGACGGAGCGTTCCCACTCCCTTGTGGGCTGGAACTTTTCCATCTTCTGCTTGTACTGCTCCCAGAGGGAGGCAAGTGATGCCTCATCGAGGGTCAGTATCTTTTCGGCGATCTTTTCGAGGGTGTTTTCGAGCATTTCCCGTTTCCTTTTTCGCCCGGTTCGATCTTAGTCCCCCGCCCCGGAAAAGTCAAACCGAAAGCGTGGCGCAGCTTTGCAGATGCCAAAAAAGACTTGTCTTTTTACCCCCGGGCGATATAATCCCAATCGTTGCGGGAGGGTTAGGGTTGAAGATCGGCGTCATCTCCGACACGCATCTCAGGGGGCCCGACGAGAGGCTCCTCGCCATCATCCGCAAGCACTTCCACGACGCCGAGCTGATCCTCCATGCAGGCGACCTCGTCGATCTCAAGGTCCTGGATGCCTTTGGGGACAAGGACGTCATCGCCGTCTGCGGGAACATGGATACATCCCGCGTCGAGGATGAGATCCCCCCCAAGCGTGTTCTCCAAATCGGCCGTTTCCGGATCGGTCTCATCCACGGTTGGGGTTCGCCCCTCGATCTCGAGGATCGGATCCGGAGGGAATTCGAGAACGTCGACTGCATCGTTTACGGCCACAGCCACAACCCGGCGAACCACATCCGCGAGGGCATCCTCTTTTTCAACCCCGGGACGGCCTGCGAGAGGCGACATTCCGGATCCAACACCGTAGGGATCCTGGAGGTCGGAGAGGACAAGATCGCCGGCAGGATCATCGCCATCGATGAAGACTGATCAGGAAACGCCCGTTTTGAGGATTGCATGAAAAGCCTCTACGCGCCATGGAGAATGGAATACATCAGGGGGGAGAAGGTGGACGGGTGTATTTTCTGCAGGGATTCCATCCGGGACAAAGGGTTTGTGCTCCATGACGGCAGGCACGCTTTCATCATCATGAATCGCTACCCGTACATTACGGGCCACCTCATGGTGGCGCCGCACCGGCACGTCCACAACATCGAGGAGCTCCGTCTCGAGGAGCACTGCGAGATGTTCGATTTGACGGCCCGGTGCGTGAAGGTACTCAAGGAGGCCCTGAACCCCCAGGGATTCAACCTCGGCATGAATCTCGGACGGGCCGCCGGCGCAGGCGTGGAGGACCATCTTCACATGCACATCGTCCCGCGCTGGATCGGGGACACCAATGCCCTTTCCGTCTTCGGGGAAGTGAGGATCATCTCCGAAGACCTCATGAAGACAAAAGAGGCGCTCCTGCCGCATTTCCGGAAATATGAGGAGGGGGTCAGACCATGAGGTTCATCTATTTGATCGTCATTCTCGGCTTCGCCTTTTTCTTTGTCACGTTCGGCGTTCAGAACAGTGATCCCATCAAGTTGCGGTATTTCGGCTATGCCTATGACGACATTCCAATCTATTTGTTCGGCTTCGCTTTCTTCGTGATCGGTTTTTTCATGGCGGCGCTTCTGGGGGCGATCGACAAACTGCGGATGACGCTCCGGATGAACAAGCTCTACCGGAAGATCGACGACCTCGAACAGAAGAACCTGTCCCTGTTGCGAAGCAGCCAGCAGCCTGCGCCGCCGTCCCACCCGGGCGGGTTGATCTAGCAGTTCCCGTTCTGCGTCAATACGAAGGGCTGAGATGAAATTCCTTGCCGACAGCTCCCTGGGGCGCCTGTCCAAGTGGCTGAGGATTCTCGGCTATGACACCGTCTACAACCGGGGAGATGCCGATCGGGTCTTTCTGCGTAAAGCGGAGAAAGAGGGGAGGGCCGTCCTGACGAGGCGCAAGGATGTCCTTGCCAGGCAGCAACCAGGCATCGTCCTGTTCGTGGAAAACGACAGGGTAGAGGGCCAACTCGTCGAGGTCCTCGGGAAGTTGGGCCTCAAGCCAGAACCGGAAAACCTATTCACCCTTTGCCTTCGCTGCAACGAACCCCTGAAGGTAGCCAAACCGGAAGAAGTGCGCCCACTCGTTCCCGAATATGTATTCAGGAATCAGCGAGAGTTCAGGGTGTGCCCGAAATGCCGCGGGGTGTACTGGCCCGGCACGCACCGCGAGCGGGCGCTCTCGACGCTCATGCGCATCCTGGAGCGATGAGGAGTCTGGCAGGCTAAAGGCTACAGGCTACAGGCAAAAAAGGATCGGAAAGCAGCTTTCCGATCCTTTTTCTTTTCTTTGTCCTCGTTCCTCGATCCTCGGACCTCGTGCCTCACGACGCGCAGTCGCTGGGGTCTCCCTTGATCTTTTCGATGGCGTGCTTGAGCGCCGGCAGGATCACGGCGAGGTTTTCCCGGACGCCCTTCGGGCTGCCGGGCAGGTTGACGATCAGGGTTGTTTTACGAATGCCCGCGACGGCGCGGGAGATCATGGCGTGGGGGGTTTTCTGCATGCTTTCCCGGCGCATGGCCTCGGCCATGCCGGGGATCTCCCGGTCGATGACCTTCAGGGTGGCCTCCGGCGTCACGTCCCGGGGACTCACGCCGGTGCCGCCCGTGGTGACGACGAGATCCAATTTGCGTTCGTCGACGAACTCGACGAGCTTTGCCGCAATGATCTCCGTCTCGTCGGGGACGATCTCGCAGCGATCGGTCTCGATCCCGATCTCCTTCAGCATCCGGATCACTTCCGGGCCGCTCAGGTCTACGCGCTCTCCGCGGGATCCCTTGTCGCTGAGTGTGAGGACTCCTGCCTTGATCAACCCTTCTCTTCCTTCTCTCTGCGCGCGGCGGCGATGACTTTCTCGGCGATCATGGGCGGCACTTCCTCATAGTGGGAGTGGCTGTGAGTGAAGGTCCCGCGACCGCTCGTGATCGAGCGCAGATCGGGGGCATATCTCAGGATTTCGGCCAACGGCACCTGCCCTTTGATGATCTGGTTGTGGCCCTTGGGCTCCATGCCGATCACGCGACCGCGGCGGGAGTTGAGGTCTCCGATGACATCGCCCATGTATTCGTCGGGGATCTCGATGTCGATGTTGACGATGGGCTCCAAAAGCGTCGGGTTGCACTGCTCAACCCCCTTCTTGAACCCCATGGAGCCGGCGATCTTGAAGGCCATTTCCGAGGAGTCGACTGTGTGGAAGGACCCGTCAAAGAGGGCAACCTTCACGTCCACAACAGGGTAGCCTGCGAGCACACCTTCCACCATGGCCTCGACAATTCCCTTCTCGACGGCGGGGATGTAATTCCTGGGGATCGATCCGCCGACGATCTTGTCGGCGAACTCGAACCCGCCGCCTCGGGGAAGGGGCTCGATCTCGAGCCACGTGTCGCCGAACTGGCCGCGGCCACCAGACTGTTTCTTGTAACGGCCCTGGACCGTCGTCTTGCCTTTGAGGGTTTCCTTGTAGGGAACCTTGGGGGTGTTCAGCGTGACCTCGACGCCGAACTTGCGCTTCATCTTTTCGATGGCGATTTCAATGTGGACCTGCCCCATACCGGAGAGGATGATCTCGCGGGTCTGCTCGTCGCGACGGTAATTGAGCGTGGGATCCTCCTCGACGAGGCGGTTGAGCCCCGACATGATCTTCTCCTCGTCGCCCTTGGACTTGGGCTGGACGGCGAAAGAGATGATGGCGGGGATCGGCTGAACCTTCTCGTACTGGATGGGGTTCTTCTCTTCCGTCATCGTGTCGCCCGTGAAGGTTTCCTTCAGCTTTGCCACGGCGGCAATGTCTCCAGGGACGACCGATTCGGCCGGCTTCTGGCTTTTTCCGTCGAGATAGAAGATGTTGCCGAAGCGCTCGGTGGTCTTGCGGGTGGGGTTGAAAAAGTTGCCGTCGGAGCTGGCCGTGCCTGAGTAGACCTTGAAAAGAGTCAGACGGCCCGCAAAGGGATCCGAGATGGTCTTGAAGACGTAGGCGGAGAAAGGGGCCTTTTCGTCGGGGCTTCGCTTCTCGGCGGCTCCCGTCGAGGGGTTCTTTCCCTCCGCGTCTCCGCGATCCAGCGGCGAGGGCATGGCGGCCGCAATGAGGTCCATGAGGGGGGCAATGCCGATATTGCGGTTGGCCACGCCGCAGACGACAGGGAAAAGGGATCCGCTGATGACGCCCTTGCGGAGCCCCGTCTTCAGTTCCTCCGGGGTGAGCTCGCCGCTCTCGAGGTATTTGTCCATGAGGGCCTCATCGCACTCGGCGATGTCTTCGGTCATGGCCTCGCGATACTTCTTCGCCTCCTCGGCAAGCTCCGCGGGGATGTCGCCGGCCTTCACCTTGCCCTTGGGGTCGTCGAAGAAGAGGGCCTTCATCTGCATGAGATCGATGATGCCCTTGAGCTTGTCCTCTGCGCCGATGGGGATGAACAGGGGGGTGGCCTTCTTTCCGAAGATCTTCTTCACGCCCTCGATGGCGCCCTCGAAGTTCGCCCGTTCGCGGTCCATCCTGTTGATAAAGATCAGGCGCGGCAGGGAGTACTCGTCGGAAGTCTCCCAGACTTTTTCCGTCTGGAATTCCACTCCGCCCACGGCATCGACGACGACGACGGCCCCGTCGGCGACACGAAGGCAGCTCCGGGTGTCCATGGCAAAGTTGGCGTCGCCCGGGGTGTCGAGGATGTTGATCCGGTGCTTGTCCCACTCGACGAAGGCCACAGCGGCGCTGATGGAGATGCGTCGCTTCTGCTCCTCGGGCTCCCAGTCCATGATGGACGTTCCGTCATCCGGGCGGCCCAGGCGGTCCGTTTTCCCGGAGACAAAGAGCATGGATTCGGCGATCGACGTCTTCCCGGTGCCGCCGTGCCCGACGATCGCGATGTTCCTGATGGACTTCGAATCATGCTTTGCCATAGATGCTCCTTTCCGAGCTGTGCGTATCAATCAATATCCGCACCGTTTAGCCCAAAGGAACTTTTAAAGTCAAGACAATTTTGGATTTCCGATAACAAAGCCCTTGACAGGTTTCAGGGTTGACCGTATAAGCAAACTTTCATAAAAAAATGGATCATGTCATAAGCCTGAGGCAGGCTGAAGCGGCATGAAAAGGGTTCCCATGGCAGCGAGAAAAACGAAGGAGAGACGGATCAGCAAAATCCTCATCGCAAACCGGGGGGAGATCGCACTGCGGATCATCCGCACGGCCATGGAGATGGGGCTCAAAACCGTGGCCGTATATGAGAAACCCGATAGCGAGGCCTACTTCATCCGCCTTGCCGACGAAGCCATCCTCATCGGCAACGGTCCCCGCCGGGATTACCTGGACATCGAAAAGCACATCTGGGCGGCCAGGAAGAGCGGCGCCGACGCCATCCATCCGGGCTACGGCTTCCTGGCGGAAAACCCGGACTTTTCCGCCGCGTGCGAAAAGGCGGGCATCGTATTCATCGGTCCCTCTCCTGAAGTAATCCGCGACCTGGGCGATAAAGTGGTGGCCCGGCAGATCATGGAGAAGACGAAAATCCCCTTCATCCCGGGAACGGGGACGCTGCAGCCGGGCGAAGCCGGGCTCAAGCAGGCCATCGAGTTCGGTAAAAAAGCAGGATACCCCATCATGCTGAAGGCATCCCACGGGGGAGGGGGCCGCGGCATCCGGAAGGTGGAAAGCGAGTCGGATCTGCAGATGCAGCTGCCCAATGCACGGACCGAGGCAAAGTCCGCATTCGGCGATGACAGCATCTACGTGGAGAAATGCATCGAGGCGCCCCGTCACGTGGAGGTCCAGATCCTCGCAGACGAGCATGGCAACGTCATCCACCTGGGCACCCGGGACTGCTCGATCCAGAGGCGGCATCAGAAGCTCCTCGAGATCGCTCCTGCTGATCTGCCGAATGACGTCCTCGAGAGAATGTACCAGGCGGCCATCGCCGCGGCGAAGGGTTCGAACTACGTCAATGCCGGCACGGTCGAGTTCCTTGTGGACTCGAAGACGAACGAATTCTGGTTCATGGAGGTGAATACGCGCCTCCAGGTGGAGCACACCGTGACGGAGGAACTCACCGGCGTGGACATCGTCCGCCAGCAGATCCGGATCGCTCAGGGCGAGAAGATCGACATCCCCGCCGAGCGTGTCCACATGATGGGCAAGGCCGTCCAGGTCCGGATCAACGCCGAGGACCCGAAGAACAACTTCATGCCCGAGGGCGGGAAGACCGTAGAGGTCTATCAGTCCCCCGGCGGACCGGGCATCCGTCTCGACGGGATCGTCTATCAGGGCTACAAGATCCCCACGGAATACGACTCGCTCATGGTGAAACTCACCTGCCGAGGCTACGACTGGAACGAGACGATTGACCGGCTCAAGCGGGCGCTGCTGGGCTTCAATATCGTAGGCCCGAAGACGACCATCCCCTTCTACCTGACGATCTGCGATGAGCCCGACTTCCGGGCACAGCGGTTTGACACAAGCTACATCGAGACGCACCCGGAGATCTTCGGCTACCCCGAGACAGAGCGCGAGGTGGCCAAGCTCGCGAAGCTGATCGCCGAAATTCACGTCAAGAAGATCAATCCCTACGCCTACTGAGGAACCAACCCCTCAGTCTCCCTCTCCCCCCGAGGGAGAGGGCCGGGGTGAGGGGGAATAATCCTTTTCAAACTAGGGACCAGGGTCTAGGATACAGAGTTCAGGAAAAAAAATAAAAGAGCAGGAAGATGGCAAAAAAAACAGTGAACGCGAGCGATGTGCGAATTTCCCCCCGGGAGCTGAAAGAGCACGGGGTCAAATATGTCCTCGACAAGGTCCGCCAGTCGAAGGGCTATTTCATGACGAACACCGAGAGGGACCTCTCCCAGTCGGATTTCAAGAACCGGGTCCTGCCCCACACGCAGATGCTGGTCGCCGAGGAGCGAAACGCCTGCGGCTACTTCTCCATCGAGATCTCCGGAGGGGCCTCCGTCCACGTGGACATGCTGCGCAAGCAGATCAACCCCTTCGAGAAACTCCGGGTGCTGAAGTCCCTGATGCCGGACACGCTGTTCCAGACGCTTTCCCGGGGTATCAACCTCTTCGGTTACCGGCCCTACCCGGATAACGTCATCCGGCTCACGATGAAGCACTTCGCGGAAGTGATGGACGTCATCCGCGTTTTCGACTTCCTCAATTATGTGCCGAACATGATTCCCGTCTTCGAGGAAGTGAAGAGGGCCAACCGGATCCTCGAGCCGTCCATCTGCTTTTCCACGGGACCGGAACACACCGATGCCTATTATGTGAAGAAGGTCGCGGAGATCGTGGATGTAACCGGACCCGATATTATCCTCTGCATCAAGAACCACGGCGGGCTGGGGACACAGAAGCGGATCGGGGACCTGACCAAGGCCATTATCGACAGGTTTCCCGATCTGATCATCCATTACCACGGCCACAACACCGACGGGAACGACATCGGGCGCTGCGTAGAAGCGGTCCGCAACGGCGCCAAGATCGTCAACGGCGGAGACCACGCCTTCACGGGCTTCTACGGACCGCCGCCGCTCCTGACCATTATCGAAACCCTCGAAGATTACGGCTATCCCTGCGTGGGGATCGACAAGCAGGCCGTCATCGACACGTCGAACAAGCTCCGTCCGGAGCGCGAATATTACAAGGACTTCGAGTCCCAGTTTCTGGGGTTCGACCCCACGGTCCAGATCCACAAGCTTCCGGGCGGTGCGACCGGCTCCAGTTTCGAGCAGGCCGTCAAGGGGAACTTCCTCCATCTCATGCCGGAGATCCTGCAAAAGGAACTTCCGAAAGTCCAGGCCGAACTGGGCAACTGGTGGAGCGTGACCCCGGGCTCCCAGATGCTTTGGACGACGGCGGTCAACCATGTTCTGAAAGGGGTCCGATACAAGGATCCTATCGATGACTTGAGGAACCTCCTGCTCGGGCGCTACGGCGAGCTTCCCTTCTACAAGCCGGCCGACTGGATCTATGAGGCCGTGCTGGGGAGCGACTGGAAAAAGGTGCTCGAGCGTGATTACGGATATCAGAAAATCGAAGACGTGGACCTCGACATCGAGAAACGTGTTTTGGAAAAGAGGCTGGAACGCAAGGTCTCGGAGGAGGAACTGGTCCTCTATCTCCAGCATCCCAACGACGCCGTGAGCTTCTTCAAGTTCGAGGAAAAATACGGCAAGGTCTGGGTACTGCCGCCCAAAGTCTGGTTCAAGAAGGGCGGCTTCGATCTGGGCGAAACCTTCGAGTTCCCCGATGCCTACGGAAAGCTTCACTCCATCGTCATCGGGCCCCAGCGCAAGACCTCCAGCGGCGATGCCGTGACCTACCTCGTGATCGACCATCACCCCGAGCCGATCCTGACGGAGCTCGAACAGGTAGGCGAGAAGGTGGCCAGGAAGGTGACCCTGACAGCCAAGGAGATCGAAGCCCTGGCCAAGGACGGGGACATCCGCTCACCCATCAAGGGCACCGTCAACGAGGTGCCCGTTTCGGAGGGGGACGAGGTTTCGGCCGGACAGGTGCTGATCGTGCTCGAGGCGATGAAGATGCTCAGCAACGTCGTATCGGGCATCAACGGGAAAATCATGGAGGTCCTGAAAAACCCCGGCGACCAGGTCGACGTGGGCGATCCGCTCATCATGGTCAAGAAAGCCTCCGAAGGAGAGGTGGGAAGCCATGGCGCCCGGCGGGGAAAGGGGTGAAACCTGCCCGGGAGTTGTCAACAAATGGTTGAAGTTGTTGCATTTTCCCTGAAAAAGCCGATTTCGGCTTGACAGGATGTTCTTTTGCGGGTATTTAGTGCCCTGCCTCCGGAATCAGGCCGTTACAGGGTTCTGGGCCGGGCGGGTTCTCGACGCGGTGATTTGGGGGATAGACGATTTGTCCCTCGGCATCACGCGACTTCTTTCTTCCCGTGCTTGTAGGGGAAAACTGGAAATTCCATTTCACGTTTTCGAGTACAAAGTAAGGATGAGGATGAGCAATGCCGAAGCATTTTTATACCCTCCTGATCATTCCGCATAAGAAAAAAGATTCCGTCAAGAAGTTTCTCGCCACGCCGATCCATTTCCGTATCGTCTCCGCCGTCTCCGTGATCCTGTTCTGTTTCTTCGGCTATTGCGCCGTTGACTATCTGACGATCAAACTGGAGCAGATGGAGCTGGCCAACCTGCGTCAGCTCGCATCGACTCAGCAGGAGCAGATCGACACCCTCCAGGACAAAATATCCTTCTTCGACAGGCAACTGGCCGATCTGAAGCAGGTCGATGAAAAGATCCGGAACATGGCGAGTGAGCTGACCGGGAAGTCCCGAAAGCCTTCCCGGAAGGAAGAAGCGAAATCGAGGGAGCAGGCCCTGGGGATCGGCGGGCCGATGCCGGCTGATGAGGCCGGGCGCGACCAGCTGACGGGCCTGAACCGGCGGATGGATCGGCTGCTCGAGGATGCCTCGGCCCGGGAGCGAAGCCTGGCGGAACTGCAGGAATATCTCCGTGCCCAGCGATCGATCGCGGCGGTGACGCCTTCGATTTGGCCGGTTGCGGGCTGGGTAACCTCCGAATTCGGGCGCAGGACAAACCCCTTCGGAGGGCGAGGGGAGTTTCACACGGCACTCGACATCGCAACAAAACTGGGCGCCCCCATTCAGGCCCCGGCCGACGGGATCGTGGCGAACGTGGAGAAACGTCCCGACATGGGTCTCATGATCCAGATCGAGCACGGAAGGGGCATCTCGACCCTCTATGCCCATCTGTTCCGCGCCGCGGTGAGCAAGGGCCAGGTCGTCAAGAGGGGCGATGTCATCGGGTATGTCGGAAATTCAGGCCGCAGCACCGGCGCCCATCTCCATTACGCCGTGAGCCTCAACGGAGTCTACGTCAACCCCAGGAAATATCTCCGCTGATTCCCTTTTTCGAAAAAATAGGGTATACTCTCAAATCCGGTAAGGACTTACCGGGTTTTTTTTAGGTTGGACTATGATGAATATCATCCAAAAGATTTTCGGGACTAGGAATGAGCGGGAGCTGAAGCGCATTGCTCCTCTCGTTGACGAGATCAACCGATTCGAGCCCGTCATCCAGAAGCTCTCCGACGAAGAGCTGAAGGCCAAGACGGCTTATTTCAAGGAGAAACTCGCAAACGGGGCCTCCCTCGACGACATCCTGACGGAGGCCTTCGCCGTTGTCCGGGAGGCCGCACGGCGGACCGTGGAAATGCGGCCCTTCGACGCGCAGCTCGTCGGAGGCATTGTGCTCCACGAGGGCAAAATCGCTGAGATGAAGACGGGCGAAGGGAAAACTCTTGCCGCGACGATGCCCCTGTACCTGAATACCCTTACGGGCAAGGGGGCTCAGCTCGTCACCGTGAACGACTATCTGGCCAGGCGGGACGCCTCCTGGATGGGGCCGATCTACAATTTTCTGGGACTCTCCGTCGGAGTCATCGTCCATGGCCTTACAGACGAGGAGAGACGCAAAGCCTACCACTGCGACATCATCTACGGCACGAACAACGAATTCGGGTTTGACTACCTGCGGGACAATATGAAGTTCACCCTCGAGGATTACGTCCAGAGGGAATTCCACTATGCCATCGTCGACGAGGTCGACAGCATCCTCATCGACGAGGCGAGAACCCCGCTGATCATCTCGGGCCCTTCCGAGGAATCGACGGACAAATACTATCGGATCAACCAGATCATCCCCGGGCTCAGGAGAGAAACGGATTACACGATCGACGAGAAGGCCCGGACCGTCGTCCTCACCGAGGAGGGGGTGGCGCGGGTCGAAAAGGCCCTGAAGGTCGAGAACCTCTTCGATGCGCGCAATATCGAATTGCTCCATCACGTGAATCAGGCCCTAAAGGCGCACACCCTCTTCAGGCGCGACGTGGACTATGTCGTCAAGGACGGCGAGGTGCTCATCGTCGACGAATTCACGGGCCGTCTCATGCCCGGGCGACGTTACAGCGAGGGGCTGCACCAGGCCCTGGAAGCAAAGGAGAACGTCAAGATCGAGCGGGAAAACCAGACACTGGCCTCCGTCACCTTCCAGAACTACTTCCGGATGTACGAGAAGCTTGCCGGGATGACCGGCACGGCCGACACGGAAGCGTCTGAGTTCAAGGAGATCTACGGCCTCGAAGTCATGGTGATCCCCACGAACATGCCCATGGTCCGGACGGATCACTCCGACGTGATCTACAGGACGGAGAAGGAGAAGTACGATGCCGCCATCGAGGAAATCCAGGAGCTGCACAAGCAGGGGCGGCCCGTCCTGGTCGGCACCATCTCCATCGAGCATTCGGAGAAGCTGAGCACCATGCTCTCCCGGACGGGGGTCAAGCATCACGTTCTCAATGCAAAGCACCACGAGCGCGAGGCGGAGATCATCAGCCAGGCAGGGCAGCGGGCCGCCGTCACCATCTCGACGAACATGGCCGGCCGTGGCACCGACATCAAGTTGGGGGAAGGGGTCGCGCAGCTGGGCGGCCTGCACATCCTCGGCACGGAACGGCACGAGAGCCGCCGGATCGACAACCAGCTCAGGGGGCGATCGGGCCGCCAGGGCGATGCAGGCTCTTCGCGGTTCTATCTTTCCCTGGACGACGATCTGCTGCGGATCTTCGGCGGCGAGCGCATCCAGTCCATCATGGAGCGCATCGGAATCGAGGAAGGCCAGCCGATCGAAGCCAACCTGCTGAGCAAGGCGATCGAGAACGCGCAGAGGAGGGTCGAGGCGCACAACTTCGACATCCGCAAACACCTCCTGGAATTCGACAACGTGATGAACGTCCAGCGCGAGGCCATCTACGAGCAGCGCAAGGACGTTCTCAAGGGCGAGGAACCCTGGGTAATGCTCGAGGAGATGCTCGACGAGGTTGTCGAAACCAAGGTCGGGGAATACGTAGACGAGAAGCAGAACCCCGAGGAGTGGAACCTCAAGGGCCTCGATGACATCCTCTATCAGCTCTTCTCCCTCAAGCTTCGTTACAGTGAGGCGGGCCGGGAACGAGCCAGCCTGGAACAGATGGTCGAAGAGATCCGCTCCGCCGTCCTGGCGCATCTGCGCCGGAAGGAAGAAAAATTCGGCAAGCCCCTGTGGGACTACCTGATGAAGGTCATCATGCTCCAGTCCATCGATACCTTCTGGAAAGATCATCTGCTGGGGATGGATTCCCTCCGGGAAGGCATCGGCCTTCGGGGCTATGCCCAGAAGGATCCGATCCGGGAGTATCAGAAGGAAGGCTACGAGATGTACCTGGACATGATGTACCATGTGAGGCAGGACACCCTGCAAAAACTCTCTCTCGTGCAGGTTCAGCGGGAGGAGGAGGTGGAAGCCCTGCGGGACCGGACGCAGCGCGATGTGGTGCTGACCCACGGCACGGCCGGGGCCCCGGTGAAGCAGGCCAAGAAGGAGGCCGGAAGGGTCGGGCGCAACGATCCCTGCCCCTGCGGGAGCGGGAAGAAGCACAAGAAGTGCTGCGGGAAGTAGCAGGCTAAAGGCAAAAGGCTAAAGGCTAAAGGCTAAAGGAAGAGAAAAGAATGGCGGACGGCGAAACGAAGTTCGAGGTTCCGGGGTTTCAGGCCGCTGGGATTGCGGCGGGGATCAAGGAGGACGGCAGGAAGGACCTGGCGCTTCTGTACTCCGAAGTGCCGGCGAAGGTGGCCGGAGTCTTCACGACGAACGTCTTCAAGGCAGCGCCGGTTCTTCTCGACATGGAGCGCATCAAGGGCGGCGCCTCGCGGGCCATCATTATCAACAGCGGCAATGCCAACGCCGCTACCGGCGACGAGGGCTACCAGGACGCCGTGAAGACGGCCCGGTTCTGCGCGGGGGCCCTCCAGGTCGACGAATCCCAGGTCCTCGTGGCCTCGACGGGCGTCATCGGCCGGAAGCTGCCCATCGACAAGGTGGCCGGCAGCGTGAGCCGTCTCGTCAAGGGGCTCTCCCCCGGCGGGATTCCCGAAGCCGCCCAGGCCATCATGACGACGGATCGGTATCCCAAAATGCAGTTCCGCGAGGGGCCCGTCGGCGGCAGCGAGAGCTGCATCTGCGGAATCGCGAAGGGTGCGGGCATGATTGAGCCCAACATGGCGACGTTGCTGGCGTTCATCCTGACCGATGCCGACATCGATGCCCAGGCCATGAAGAGGGCCTTGCGGGAGGCGGCTGACCGAAGCTTCAATGCCATCAGCGTCGACGGCTGCATGAGCACGAACGACACGGTGCTCATCCTGGCAAACGGCCTGGCCGGAAATCGTAAGATCCGGACGTCGACCCGGGATTATTCCGTTTTCACGGGGATGCTGACAGACGTGATGACGGAGCTCGCCAAATCGATCGTGCGCGACGGCGAGGGAGCGACAAAGCTCATCGAGATCGTCGTCGAGGGGGCGAAGACGACGGGGGAAGCGAAAGCCGTTGCCTACCAGATCGCCCGGTCGAACCTCGTCAAGACGGCCTTCTACGGCGCCGACCCGAACTGGGGGCGGATCATCTCGGCAGTCGGGGCGGCCGGTGTGCCGGTCAATGGCGATACCGTGGAACTGTACTTCGACGGGCTTCCGCTGTTCCAGCAGGGTCAGGGGGTGGCGAGCCACCTGAAGGAACTGGCCGAGGTGATGAAGAAGGATGAAGTCAAGGTCCTGGTGAAGCTTGGGCAGGGTTCGAAGGACTTCAAGGTCTACAGCTCGGATTTGACACTGGATTACGTAAAGATCAACGCGCATTATACGACATGAGGAATGGCGTAAGGCAAATGGCTTGAGGCTTAAGGCGATGAGGAAGAGGCTTTTTCCTTTTTTGCCCTACGCCGTAAGCCTTATGCCATTAGCCATTTTTTATTTGCCAATTATGTCGTTTTGTGCTAACTAAACCCGTTCTATCACTCACACCCTCGGATTGACGGGCCTGTTGCTTTTCTCGGGAAAAGTTACCCGGCAAGGTGAAGGGGTGGAGGAAACAAACAGGAAAAGGAGAATCCCATGTCTACCGTATCGATGAAATTGTTGCTCGAGTCGGGTGTCCACTTCGGTCATCAGACCAACAAGTGGAACCCCAAGATGAAACCCTATATTTTCGGCGCCCGCAACGGCATTTACATTATCGACCTTCAACAGACGGTTGAGATGTTCAAGGGTTCCTACAGCTTTGTCGTCAACACCGTTGCCAACGGCGGCGAGATCCTTTTCGTGGGCACCAAGAAGCAGGCCCAGGAATCCATCCGGGAGGAAGCCGAGCGCTGCGGAATGCCCTACGTCAACTACCGCTGGCTGGGCGGGATGCTCACCAACTTTTCGACGATCAAGAAGCGCATCGACCGATTGAACGAGCTCGACACGCTGTTTGGCAGCGAGTCCATCAACGTCTTCCCGAAAAAAGAGATCCTCCTTTACCAGAAGGAGAGAGAGAAGCTCGACAAGGTCCTGGGCGGGATTCGCCGGATGAAGGGCCACCCGGCCGCGATTTTTGTCGTCGATCCCAAGAAGGAGGATATCGCCGTTCACGAGGCACGGAAGCTGAGCGTTCCGGTGGTGGCCATTGTGGACACGAACTGCGATCCCGACGTGGTGGACTACATTATCCCCGGCAACGACGACGCCATCCGGGCGATCAAGCTGTTCGCGGCCAGGATCGCCGACGCAGTCCTCGATGGCAAGCGCAAGTTCGAGGAAAAGATCCAGGCGGAAAGCGACAAAATGCAGGCCCCCGAAATGAAGGAGGCCGAGGCCGGCGAGGCCGATGTGCCCGACAGCATCGAGACGAAGGGGACCGAGGCCGAAGCGGAGAAAACCGCGAACTAAATTGGAACAAGACACATCTCTGATGACGAGGAGGTACAAAACCATTGGAAATCTCGGCAGATAGCGTAAAGGAATTAAGAGTCAAAACGGGCGCCGGCATCATGGATTGCAAGGAAGCCCTGAAAGTATCGAGCGGCAATTTTGAAAAAGCACTCGACTTCCTGAGGGAAAAGGGACTTTCTGCGGCAACGAAAAAGTCATCCCGTGCCACGAAGGACGGCCTGGTGACCTCCTACATTCACATGGGCGGCAAGGTCGGCGTCATGATTGAAGTGAACTGCGAAACCGATTTCGTGGCCAAGACGGAAGAATTCAAGACACTCACCCGGGACCTTGCCAT
>CAZUBX010000059.1:0-12851 GCA_964619035.1 uncultured Syntrophaceae bacterium
CCCGAGATGGCCGTGACGACTTCCGTCAGCTCCGGCCGTTCCGTCTCGAGGTCGTGGATCCAGAGGTAGTCCCTCCGGGCGCCGGCATGGAGAAAGATGCCCGTCTTGTCGATGGCCTTCACGCGCCAGTCCTCGAACATGAAGACGCCCTTCTTCCCCTCGCCCAGGTAGATGGTGTTGCGGCAGATCTTGACCTGCTCGCCCCGTTTCTCGCCCATCCAGAGGCGCACGGCGATGTCCTTGTCCTGGAGCTTCTTTTTCTTGTTCGGCTCGAAGGCCTCGTCCGTGAAGAAAATGATGGTGTAGGTGGGCTCCTCGACGACCCTCGCTGCGGGGTAATCCATGAGGAGCTTGAGCCCGTAAGCGATCTGGGCGTACTGCTCAGGCATGATGAAGCGCGCCGTGACCCCGTCGCGCCCGTCGCCCACCATCGTGTCGAGGCAGACGATCTTTTCTTTCGAGAGGCGCTCCACGGCCTGCTTCGCGAGCCTGTCCTCCGCTTCTCCGAAGGGGTGGTCGACGTTGTTGAAGGTGTGGGGGGCGCAGCGGTTCATGGGCTCCGAGTCGGCGGCGACGGAGCCGGCCTGCGTCTGGATCACGCCCTCGTGGCGCAGGGCGATGCGCTTGAGCTCATCGAGGGTGCGGCCCTCGGTCAGGCGCTTCTCTTGCTTGGCGTCGTTGTATATCTTGACGGCGGCCAGTTTGAAGGTATTCATGGGCCTGTCCCTTTCCGATGTCCGCTCGTTGTGCGGCGAAATCTTGTGTAGAGATTAACTCTAGGGAAGCGGTACCGGACTGTCAAGGACAAAGCCTCCGTGACGAACGTGTAACGCTCACGCGCGCGCCGCAATAAACTGGATGATCCCCATGAAGCCGAGCCTTCGGCTTTCGACGATCTCAAAGCCTGCCGAACGCACGAATTCATCCATCCGGTGATTGATGTACTCCCCGGCGAGGCGGACCGTCGCAACGTTGAGCCGGTCCATGAGAGGGCCGATCAGCGGGTGCTCGATCCTTACGTGATCCAGAAGGCGGATCTGCCCGCCGGGCCTGGTCACACGGCCCATCTCCCGCAGGCACGCAACCGGGTCCGGCAGGGAGCAGAAGACGAAGGTCGCCACGGCCGTGTCAAAGGTGCCGTCCGCGAAGGGGAGGTTGCAGAGATCCGCCTCCTCGAAGGTGACAGTCACATTCTGTTCGCGGGCGCGCTCCCGCGCCCTCCTCAGCATGGCCCCGGAGAGATCCGTTGCCGTGACCCGGGCCTTGGCCGGATAGAATGCAATGTTGAGCCCTGTTCCGGCTCCCGCTTCGAGGATGCGTCCTTCGGCGCGGGTCCAAAGGGCCTTCCGAAACGGCTTCAGGTACCACTCCGAGAGAGACTCAACGAGGCCGTAGTGTTTCGCAAGGCGCTCCCACCGCGCCTTGATTTCCGGTGCGTGATTGCTCATCCATGTCCTTCCCCGCGGGGTCAATTCAGTTGCATGCCCGCAGCAACTGTTATATGAATCATTTGTTGCTGTCTGTCCAGTTTGCATCTCCTGTTCACCATTCAAACGACTGCGAGGCTATCTAATGAAGATCACCTTCCTCGGCGCAGCGCGTAAAGTCACAGGGTCGTGTTTTCACCTCTCCGTAAACGGCCTGCAGTTCCTCGTGGACTGCGGGATGCACCAGGGTCACGATTCCGACGAGCTCAACCGCAAGCCCTTCGGCTTCAACCCCAGGGAGATCAGCGTCGTCTTTCTGACCCACGCCCACATCGACCACACGGGGCTCGTCCCGCGCCTGGTCCGCGAGGGCTTCAAGGGCAGGATCATCACGACGGCCGCCACGGCGGAGCTGGCCCGGGTCATGCTGGCCGATTCGGCCCACATCCAGGAGATGGACGCCCAGTGGATGACGAAGAAGGCACGGCGCGCCGGAAGCGAAAAGGTCATTGAGCCCCTCTACCGCGTCGAGGATGCCATCGCCGCCGTCTCCTTCTTCGAAAAGAAACAGTATGGGGAAACCTATGCCCTGGACAGCGTGATCCGGTATCGCTTCTGCGATGCGGGGCACATCCTCGGGTCGGGGACCCTGGAGCTGTGGTACCGGAAAGACCCGGAAAAGAAAATCATCTTTTCGGGCGACATCGGCAAGAAGGGAAACCCCATCCTCCAGGACCCCCAGCATGCCGCAGAGGCCGACTACGTCGTCGTGGAGTCCACCTACGGCAACCGCCTCCACAAGGGAACTGAGGACAGCCTCGAGGAGCTCGCCGAGGCCGTCGAGTCCACCTTCAAGCGGGGCGGAAACGTCTATATCCCCTCCTTTGCCGTGGGGCGCACACAGGACCTTATCTACATCTTCAACAAGCTCGTCCGCGAGGGGCGCCTCGCCTCACCGCTGGACATCTACGTGGACAGCCCGCTGGCCGACGAAGCCACAAAGGTCTATTTTTCCCATCCCGAGCTCTTCGACGAGGATGCCAAGCGCCTCTTCGGGAAAAAGAAGGGCAAAGCCGTCCGCGTCCACTTCACCTCCTCCGTCCAGGAATCCATGAAGCTCAACCGGATCACCTCGGGGGCCATCGTGATGGCCGGAAGCGGGATGTGTGAAGGCGGGCGCATCCGCCATCACCTCAAGCACAACCTCTGGCGCCCGGAGTGCAGCGTTGTCTTCGTGGGCTTCCAGGCGCGGGGCACCCTGGGGCGGGCCATCGTCGACGGGGCAAAAGAGGTCTGGATCCTGGGCGAGAAGGTCGCCGTCCGGTCCCGCGTCTACACGATCGGCGGCTTCTCGGCCCACGCCGACCAGAAGGAGCTGCTGGAGTGGCTGGGCCTCTTTAAGAACAAGCCCGAGGTCTTCATCGTCCACGGCGAGGAAGCGAGCGCCCTCGAGTTCGAAAAGCAGGTGAAGGAGAAGCTGGGTTTTGTGACGAAAGTGCCGTCGCTGGGGGAGAGCTACGAGATCTAGGGACCACGGACAAGGGGGTAGGGACAAGTCCTTTCAGGACTTTTTCGTCGACAGGGTGCCGGTGCGGGAGAAGGGGAAGGTGCGGTCGAAGAGGCCGGCCTTCACGAGGGCCTTGCCTTCGATCCGGTAGGGAAGCTCCTGGCCGGAGATGTACATTTTGGCGACGGAACCCAGGCTGCCGAAGCGGGCAGAAACAGGAATCTCCACGGGGGCCGACGAGGAGGCGGGAACGGAAATCTCCTTCTGCAGCGAGCCGCTGCCCGTCTCGCGGCCATCCAGGTGAACGGTGTAGTCGAGCGACTTCAGTCGCAGCTCATAGCGGTTGGGGTTCTGGATCTCGGCAACGAAGACAAGCGATGCGTCGGTCAGGGAGAGCTGGCGGACGTGGATCTCTTTCAAGGTGATGGTGGGCTCGTCAAAAAAAAGCCCGGTGCACCCCGCAAGCAGCAGCGTGCATAAGAGAATGATTGTTACGTCCCGTCGATGCATGACAGCCCCTTAGCTTTTTCTATGTGAAAACAGACGGCCTGTCAACTCGCAAACGATCCTGAGAATGGGAGACCGATGGAAACACCCCGGCGTGAATGGTTAAAAAATGCGAAATTCACCTATTGGCTGATCGTGGGGGGGCTTGCCTTCTTCGCGGTGGTGATTGCCCTGGGGATGGTGGAGATCATATCGACACAGCAGATCCTGCTGCTCGGCCAAGTGTACGTCTTTTTGCTCATTGCGGGAATGTTACTGCAGATGATCGCCAGGAGGCTTTAGCCGCTGCGCGGCAGTGTCTGAGTGTCTAAGTGTCTGAGTGTTTGAGTGGTATTCGTTTTTGATTTCTTCACTTCGACACTTTCGCACTCATGCACTTTGACACTTTTTTCAGTCTTCCTGCAGCATCTTGATCCGTGCAACGATCGAGATATCGATTGCCTTTTCCAACTCGGCATACTGCCATTCCATGTCTTCCACGTAGCAGCGGATATCCGAGTGGCCCGGGATGCTCAGCCGGATTCGCTCGCCGATTCTCGGCAGCATGGAAATCGGGATCTCGCAGTTGTAGAGAAAGTTTTTGTTCGTGCTCGAAAAAATTACATGGATTCTTTCGCTCATCACCGCTCCTTTTGGGTCGGCTGTTGACGGGCTGCTTTCCAAAGGACAGCGACCGGCCCCTGAAGTTAATTATCGGCAACTTGTTCAATATCGTTAGGGATTTTTTCGATAGCCGTCGAGGCAGGGGCAACCTGCCCGGAAAGAAGGGCCAATACTTCCCCAAGCGCCCCTGGACGGTCCATCTGATTCCGCGGTTGAGGCTCAGGTTATGGCGAGCGATGCCGATAGGAAATAGAGGTGGTATGGTTCTTGAAGCTCATATCAGGCGTGAGGGGCCGGGAAAGATTCCACTTTCTCCAAACCCATAATTTTGATAGAAGAATCACCTGTATGCAATTCGTTTCCCCGTCGGTGCCCTACATGAACCCCTTTGCAAGACCCCTTTTGGTTGCCCTGTTGCTCGGGATGTTGACGCTTGGCGTCCTGTTTCCGGCTGTGCCGGCCCATGCCGACATCTACCGCTACACGGACGAAAACGGGATCATGCACATCACCAACCTGCCCACCAGCCCCGACTACAAGCTCTGGATCAAGGAGCGGCGGGTGATCATCCAGGCAGGCCTCGACCCCGCGAAGTACGGGCCCCTGATCGAGAAGGCCGCCAGCAAGTACAAGGTCGACTACTCCCTCGTCAAGGCCGTCATCAAGGCCGAGTCCAACTTCAATCACAAGGCCGTCTCCCCCAAGGGGGCCCAGGGCCTCATGCAGCTCATGCCCAAGACCGCCTCGACCCTGCAGGTGAAGGACAGCTTCGAGCCCGAGTCCAACATAGAAGGCGGCGTCAAGTACCTGCGCTATCTCATGAACGTATACAACGGCCACCTGCCGCTGGCCCTTGCCGCCTACAATGCCGGCGAGAAGGCCGTGGCCAAGTACGGCGGCATCCCGCCCTATGCTGAAACGAAAGGTTACGTGAAGCGCGTCATGGCCCTGTACAAGCAGTACAGCGCGGAACCGAAGGCAGGCAGGACGGCGGTGGTGTCCATGCGGCCCGAGGTCGTTTCGGACTAGGGTCCAGGGTAAAGGGTACAGGCAATAAAAAATCCCCCTCTTTTCCCCCTTTATGAAAGGGGAATGAAAGGGGGATTTTCTTTTGTCTTTATTCTTTCCCGGGACCCTGTCCCCTGAACCCTATACCCTGTTTATTTCACCCTCGTCCACGTATCCGTCCGCCCGAGAAGGGAGATGCCGATGAACCCGCGGACATTGAGCACGTCCGGCGACTCCAGGGTCATCTTGCACTTGTAGTCCTTGCCGTTTTCCGGGTCATAGATCATCCCGTTTTCCCAGAGGCCGTCCTTCACGAAAACGAAATCCCTGAGAATGGCCAGGCCCAGGACGGGCTGATTGCGCTTCGCAGCATCCGAGTTTTCACGGTCCACCTTCTGTTTTCCCGCCATGCCTTTCTTGTCATCGGCGGGGTAAACGGGCTCCTTCAGCCAGATGATCTTCCCGAAGTACTTCCCTTCGGCCTTGTAGATCTCCACGTGGGCCGTCTGTTTGCCGTTCAGCCATTTCCCGACGAGGTCATCCGGACCTGCCGCCCAAGCCGATGAGATAACCAGGCAAAATGCCACAACCAACCCAAGCGTGAACCCGATTTTTTTCATCTTCCCCCCTCCTCGGATGATGTTGTTCGTCCTTTGCAGCAATTGTTGAAAAGCATACCGAAGACGCCGTTGAAAAGAAAGAAAAAAACTGAACGGAAGCGGCATCGGGGTCGTCAAGGACCCTCTTCGGTGGGCCCGGCAACGATCTGTGGTCGAACAGGGATGCCTAGCGTAAAACGAGGGGAATCACGAGGGCCGCCAGAACGGCCAGGGCGGTGAGGATCAGTGCGGCCATCATGAACCGGTGCGGGACAAACCGGACCGGGGCCGACGGCTCGGCATTTTCCACTTCGGCGTCGATTGCGCAACCCGTATTCCATCGCCGGAGGCAGGCGAAAGCGGGAAGGCCGAGAAGCAGGACGAAGCCGAAGAAGAGCAATGCACCGTTGACATCGCCCGACTTGAGGGCCAGGTAGACCAGATAGAGGCTTCCGAGGGCCGAAACCGCAAGAAGGATGCCCAACGTTTTCAGCAGCACGATGACCCTCCCCGATCGGCCTGATGGGGGTCCGTTAAAGATTGCCTGTCGCTCCCCGTGTTATGAACTGTGGCCGAGGCGATCCGCAATTGCCCTTGCGGCGAGGATCCCGCTTGCCGAGGACTGGAGCAGGCCACGGGTGATCCCGGCCCCGTCGCCTATGGCGAAGAGGTTTGCGATTTTCGTCTCGAGCTCGTTCGATACCTCGATGCGGTTCGAGTAGAACTTGACCTCCACGCCGTAGAGCAAGGTGTGGCGGGAGTTGACACCCGGCGCAAGGGTGTCCATGACCTGGAGCATCTCGATGATGTTCTTGAGGTGCCGGTAGGGGAAGACGAAGCTCAGGTCCCCCGGGGTGGCGTCGGCGAGCGTGGGCCGCGTGAGGCACTTGGCGATGCGCTCTTTCGTGGAGCGCCGCCCTTGAAGAAGATCCCCCAGCCGTTGGACGATGACCCCCTGGCCCAGGAGATTGGCCAGCTGCGCGATGTAGCGGCCGTAGGCGATGGGGTCGTCGAAGGGCTCCGTGAAGGAGCTGCTCACCAGGATGGCGAAATTGGTGTTGTCGGACTTCTTCGATGCGTAGCTGTGACCGTTCACGGTGATGAGCCCCTCGTTGCTCTCGGCCACCACCTCGCCGAAGGGATTCATGCAGAAGGTGCGGACCCGGTCGTCGAAGCTCTTCGAGTAGTAAACGAGCTTGGATTCGTAGCTCACGTCGGTGAGCGGCTTGAGAACCGTCGCGGGCAGTTCGACACGGACGCCGATATCGACGGCGCTCGACTGAGTCCGGAGCCCGAGGTTCTTTGCCTCAACCTTCATCCAGGAGGCGCCCGAGCGGCCCGGCGCCACGATCACGTGACGTCCGTAGCGGATCTCGCCGTCGGCGAGCATCACCCCGATGATCTTGCCTTCCTGGGCCAGCAGCGATTGTACCCGGCAGTCCGTGCAGATCTCGATCTTCCCTGCGAGCGATTCGTACATCCGGCCCAGCACATCGAGGCAGTTCTCCGTGCCGATGTGTCGGATTCGCGATGGGATGAACTCCAGGCCCGCAAGGCGCGCCTTCTCGCCCAACTCCTCGACCGCCGGGGAGATGTCACCGAAGAGCCTATCCGGTGCACCGTGCTCCACGTAGGTCCTGTCGGCTTCCAGGAGCAGTTGGTAGAGGGACTTGTCGTCGAGGAATTCCCCCAGGTGTCCGCCCACCTCCGTGGAGAGGGTCAGCTTGCCGTCGCTGTAGGCCCCGGCGCCGCCCCAGCCGCAGAGCATGTCCCCGGCGCACTGGCGGCTTCGCTCCCCGATGCCTTTTCCCTGTTCGATCAGCAGAACGTCTTTGGCTCCGCCCTCGGCAAGCGTCAGGGCCGCAAAGATACCGGCGGGGCCGCCGCCGACGATGATGACCTCGTATTCCTTCATCCAGTCCTCCGGGTCAACACCCGCGCAATGGCGGGCATCTACTGACTTCATTCGACTTCTTTGCAGGGACCGTGCCCGGGTCAGGGATTGGCGGCCAGGTCGTTGACCCGGGCCGTGACGACATTCAGATCACCGAACAGGCCAAGCACTGCACCGAGGTTGAGCGAAGAGCCCGGCATGAAGATCGCAGCAAAGTGACAGGTCCCGTCGAGGGGGCGCCCCGGGTTTTTCACGATTCCCACCTGGCAGTTGACACCGATCCGGTCGATGGCCGTTGTCAGGAGATCGCAGTGCGCCTCCATTTTGAGGGGAAGGAAGATCAGGGTCGATGAGAGGCGGTGCCGGGCTGCGCTCTTTGCCAGAACGGTCTCCCAGACATCCCGGATATCATCGTAGGGGTCGAGGAAAATCAGGTCGTAGGGGTCTTTTGAATCCAGTATATCACAGCCGGAATGAATTTCCAGAACCTCCGCCTCGCCGGAGGGAAAGCTTACCAGAGCTTCCGGGTTGCTGTCGAAGATGGAGGCCCTGAGATTTCCCTCCGCAGCAAGTCTCGCGAGGGTGACGCTCCCGGCGTATTTCCCGCGGTCGAGGAAGGGTTCCTGCAGCCTCCGGAATGGCATGACATGGAACCGGTCGCGGATGCGCTGTGCCACCTCATTGCCGACGTCATATTCCGCGAAGCCGCAGAAGGTGTCGGCATAGTGAAGGGGCTCCCCGCCTTTGTGCCGGTGAAGGAACCGTACGACCTCAACGAGCCAGCCATGCTTGAGCAGATCGCCCAGGTTGCCGGGCTGGTATCTTACTTTGGAATGCTGATCGGTGCCCATATGCTAACCTGTCAGCCCGCCTGAAAGAAGATGAGTGATTCGGATGAATCCCGAAGCCCGAGACCCGATGCCCGATACCCGCGGCCGTGAGGCCGCTAATAGCCCATGTAGGCCTGCATCCACGGCCTCTTCATCAGCCTGAAGTAACTCGTCAGGAATATCTTCTGCAGCCAGGGCACGCTCTCGAAGAGCCGCGAATAACCCTCCTGCCTGCGCTTCAGGGAGAGAAGCGCGCGGAATTCTTTCATGTCGTACCGCGGGTCGAGGATCTTGCGGCCGATCTCGCGGCCGCTTGCGAGCGCAAAGTGGATGCCCTCTCCCGAGGGCCTGGAGGCTAGCCCTGCCGCATCCCCGGCCAGGAAGATATTCCCGAAATGGAAACCGCAAAAGAGATGGTTGATCAGGCCCCCCTTCAGGCGGGCGCCCTGCCGCTGAAACCCTTTTTCCTGAATGTACTGCTGCAGAATGATTTTCGCCAGGCCGGCCGTGAACGTGTCGGGATTGAAGCAGATCCCGATATTGGTGTGAGTCCGGTGGGGAAAGACCCAGAGATAGCCCGAGCGGACAATCCCGGGCTTGAAGTGAAACAGGACTTCGTCGGAAACCCGAGGCACCTCGTAGTAGAGACCGACGCCGAACTTGGAGGGCAGCCCGAGGTGTTTTCGAACAAGGGAGAGGGACCCGTCGGCCGCAACGAGATGCTTGTACTGGAAAGCCCCTTTCGCCGTCACGATGGAGCCCTGATCCACGGACGCAAGCCTTGCCCCGGTGAGCAGTTCGATGTTTCGGGCTTTTTCGACTTTCGACAGGTGATACCGGCCCAGGGAGGTCCTGTCCACCATTTTCAGGGGGTTGGTCAGGACGATGCGGCAGGGCGGGCGCCCATCGATGTGCACCGTGTGGATGTGGAACGTGCGCGCCTGATCTTCCGGGATGCCGAATTCAAAGGCCATGCGGGTCAGGCCGCCGGCACAGATCTTCGGGCCGCCGGTCTCATTTTTTTCGACCAGGAGAACGCTCAGGCTCGATCCCGCCAGGGCCTCTGCACAGGCGATCCCCGCCGGCCCCGCCCCAATGATGATCACGTCAAAGCGATTGTTCATCGGCACCATCCGCAAGGGAAAGCAAGGCGCCCTATAATGCAGAGGGTAAGAGGGTCTGAAGGTGAGAAGGTTGGAGAAGCTGCGGGCAGGAATTTGGCCACCGGCTCTTCCAACTTTCTTACCCTCTCACCTTCTTACCTTCTCTGGTTAGCCGGAGGCGCCCCCGGTCACCAACCTGCCATCACTCGTCGGGCTTGCCGGTGTATATCTTCGCCCCGTCGCGCAGGCTCCCCTCGAGGCCCACATTGAAACCGCTGGCGTCGCGCACGGCCAGATCGCCTGCCTCAGCGGCGTCATAGAGGGACTGGTCGCAGGCGATGAGGGCGTGTTTCACCTTCATGCCCCGGTGAAGGAGCACCTGCTGCCCGTTCACGGTTACGGTCATCTTGTCATCACTCATGGCGTCACCACAATCCTTCCCTCGGTCCGGGGGTAAACAGGGGAGTGTTTCTTGAGGTAATCCAGAAAGGCATCCCTCACGTTGTCGCCGATGACGGCATTTTTCCCGTCCCGGAACATACCGAAACGGTCACCGCCCGCGGCGAGAAAGTCGTTGGTGGTCACCCGGTAGCTGCGCGATCGATCCGCCGGTTTGCCTCCGATAGTCAGTTCTTTCACCCGGGAGCCTTCCGCCGCCGCCATGTCGTAAATCACCTTCAGCCCCGAGACCTGCAGCATGCCCTCCGTTTTCGCGTTTTGCTCCAGGATGTCGATGATCTGTGCCCCCGTGAGATCCATGGTCATCAGATTGTTGTCGAAGGGCAGCAGCATGTAGGCCTGCTCCAGGGTGATCTTTCCTTTTGGAATGGTCGTGCGGATCCCCCCGTTGTTCTGGATGGCCACTTCTGCCCCCGCCGACTCACGCATCGTATCGCAGACGAGGTTTCCGAGATTGGACTCGAAGGGACGCTTTGCGAGATCGACACGGGTCTCGCCCACGACGCGGCCGAATTCCCCGCGGATCTGGTCGTCGTACTTTTTGATGATCCCGGCTACGGCTTCGTCATAGGCGTCATCGGGGCCCGCCTTGACCTTTCGGAGGATCCTGCGCTCGCTGTACCGGGTGATCTTTTTTGTGTCGGTATCCGCGGTGATCTTCATGACCCCCAGCTGCTGGCCGTAGCAGCCTGCCTGGACGATGATCGTGGAGCCGACCACTACCGGTGTTTTTACCTCCGTGTGGCTGTGACCGCCCACGATCAGGTCAATTCCGCTGACCCGCGAGGCCATCTCCTTATCTTCATCGAGACCCATGTGTGACAGGACGACGACGGGGCCGGCCCCTTCCTTTTTGACTTTTTCAATGAGCGCCGGGAGCGCTTTCTCGACGGCGATCACCCGGTAACCCTTGAGATTCCCCGGTTTCGTGGCGTAGTGCGTCTCGGGCGTCGTAATGCCGATGACGGCCACCTTCAGGCCCTTTTTCTGGAAAATTACGTAAGGCTTGACCCCCGGCAGGAGCGCCCCTTTTTCGTCTACGATGTTGGCCGACAGGAAAGGAAAGGCCGCCGCGGTTCTCAATTCGCTAAAGGCCCCCATCCCCCAGTCGAACTCGTGGTTGCCCAGGGCCATGGCGTCGAAGGCCATCCGGTTCATGGTCTCGATGACGGGCTTGCCCCGGAACAGATTCGAGATCGGCGTCCCCTGGAACATGTCCCCCGCGGAAAGCAGGAGCGTCCCTTCCGGGTTCTTCTCCCGCTCCTGAGTGACCATTTTCGCGATATAGGCCATGCCCCCTGTTGCCGGCTTGCCTTCCTTGCCAGGCTTGGGAAGGAGGTTGCCGTGGAAGTCATTGATGTGGAGAATCGTCAGGTCGACCGTTTCGGCGGCTGCCGGGGTGATGAACGAGGATGCGACCAGGACGAGGATCGCGCACAGGACAGCGGTGAAGACGTGCATGAAAGAATACCGGCCTTGAAGTTATTTTGTGAAGTGAGTCGATGATCGGTGCCCCGTTGCAAGGGCCGGGCCGCTCGGCTCAATTTAATTGACAAGCCTTTGCGGATCAAGTAAAAACGCCGTTCGATTCTTTTTTGTCTATCATCTTGTTCGGAGGGAATGACCTTATGGCAGTAACGCTACCGGATCGCTTCATGACCTGGATCGCGCTGACCACGGCCATCATGGCCGTCTTTGCCGCCATCACGACGCTCTATGTCGGGAAATACTCCTCCCGTGCCGTTCTCTACCAGGGGGAGGAGACGGACATGTGGGCCTACTACCAGGCCAAGAGCATCAAGCAGCATGCCTTCGAAATGCAGAAGGAAAAGGTGGAACAGGAGCTTCTCTTCCAGAGGGGGAAGCTTTCGAAGGATGCGCAGGAAAAGGCCGACAAGATGCTCGCCCGCTACGGCAAGAACTTCGACCGCTATGAGGGCGAGAAAAACGAGATCAAAGACAAGGCAGAGTCGCTCGCTAAGGAGAAGAAGGAGGCCACGGCCAGGGCGGGCAACTTCGGCTACGCGCTGATCTTCCTGCAGATCGCCATCATGCTTTCCTCGCTTGCGGCCCTGACGAAGAAAAAGGAGCTCTGGTATCTCGGCCTTGTGACGACAATCGGGTGGCTCTACTATTTTCTGGATGCGATTCTGCTCTTTTATTAAGGGACGAGGGACCAGGGGGTAGGGTGTAGGAAAGAGGGGACAGCAGAAGGCAGACAGAACCCCCCTTGTTTATCAAGAGGGAATGAAAGGGGGATTATCGGCGGAGGCGTTCTTTGAGCTTCATGATCCGCCGGAAGGACTCGTCGATCCTCTCCCGGGGGATCTCGCCCTTCTCGACGAGGGCGCGGATCGTCTCGGCGGCCCGGGCGGCGATGTCTTCTTCGTAGACGGAATTGTTGGCAAACAGCAGGATGTCGACCCCGGCGAGGATCGCCTGCCGGATGACGGTCTCGAGGCCGTAGCGGGCGGCAATCGCCTTCATCTGAAGATCGTCGGAGATCACGACGCCCTCAAATCCCATCTCCTGTCGCAGGAGACCATTCAGTGTCCTGGCTGAAAGGGTTGCCGGCCAGGCGGGGTCCAGTTTCCCGTTGAAGATGTGGGCCGTCATGATCATGTCGGCCTTGCCCTGCCGGATCAGGCTTTGGAAGGGTTCGAGTTCCACGGCCGACCACCGCCCCGTCACGTCGACGAACCCCTCATGGGTGTCCCCCGCGGCGCTCCCGTGCCCCGGGAAGTGCTTCGGCGCCGTCAGGATGCCGTATCGCCGATGGGCGTCGATGACGGCCAGTGCATGGCGGGTCACCGTGGCGGGCCCCCAGGAGAACCTGCTCTCCAGCTTTCCGATGATGGGGTTTTCCGGGTTCAGGTCTAGCTCCACGACGGGGGCGAAGTTGGGGTTGATTCCC
>CAZUBX010000059.1:12861-20626 GCA_964619035.1 uncultured Syntrophaceae bacterium
GTCTTTGCCGTGCCCTCAGCCTGCCTCGCCGTTTTCTTCAGGTCGCCCTGCGTTCCGAGCCGCTTCTGGGAAAGGGTCGGGGGAAAGCCGGTTTTCTCCTTGAGACGGCCGATTTTCCCCCCCTCCTGGTCGACGGCAATAAAAAGGGGGATGCCTGCCTGCCTCTGCAGGGAGGACGTGAGGGCCTTGAGCTGCCTTGGCGATTCGATGTTGCGCCCGTAAGTGCGCGTGGGGAAGTCGTAATCGAAGAGGATCACCCCCCCGATGTTCCGCTCCCGGATATCCCGGGCGACGGGATGCCCGTCGGTTATTGAAAGCCCGCGAAATCCCACCATGATCATCTGGCCGATCTTCACATCCAGGCCCGGCTCCGCCCCGGAGACGGCGGAGGCCGGCGCTGCACCGACAAGGAAGATCAGCGCGATGGCTGCAATGAGGATCTGCCGCATGGAGACCTTTTTACCGGATAACCCGCCAAAAAGATAGAGGGATCGTCCCGGCAGGCAGGACAAGATTTCTGTTGATTGTTGGGGCCTCATGATTATATGTAGACCGTCGGCCTGTGCCGCAGACCCCGAAAGGCAGCTGTCTCTTGAAATCCTTCAGATCCTTTTGCGCCGCACTTTGCGTTCTTTTTCTTGCCCTCGCCACGGTCGCGCAGGCGGCTGCCGAACCCTCTGATTATTCGGATTATATTGTCATCTACGGCGACGCCAGGACCAATCACGATATCCATCGAAAGATCGTCGGACACATTTTGACCTTCAGGCCCCAAGCCGTCTTCTCGACGGGTGACCAGGTCAACAGGGGAACCAACCCGGAGGAGTGGGTCATTTTCAACGAAATCGTCGCCCCCCTTTACAAGACCTCCGAGTTCTACCCCGTGCTGGGAAACCACGAACGCAATGCCGACCTGTACTTCAAGAACTTCCAACTGCCCGGCAACGAGCGCTGGTATTCCGTCCGCAAGGGCCCCGTCCTTTTCCTGATGCTCGACAGCAACTGGCTCATCGGGCCGGGGTCGAACCAGCACGCCTGGCTCGAGAAGGAGCTTCAGAACATCCCCCGGGATGTCAAGTTCGTGGCTGCCGTTTTTCACCACCCGGCCATCTCTTCGGGGCCTTACCCGGACGAGAAGAACCTCCAGAAGCGCCTGTTGCCGATCCTGGAGAAGTACAGGGTCGATCTCGTGTTCGTCGGGCACGAGCATGTCTACGAGCGCTCCTTCAAGGACGGAATCACCCATGTCACCACCGGGGGCGGCGGGGCGCCCCTTCATCTGAAGCTGCGTCACAACCCATACGGACAGGTCTTCGCGAGCGTGCACCACTTTTGTGTCCTGCGAACGGTGGGGCAGACCCTGGAGGTGCGCGCCTACGACACGGAGATGGCCCTGATCGATGAATTCTGGCTGAAAAGCAGAAGATAGAAAGACAGGGTATCGGGGCCAGGGTCCAGGGGAAGAAGGGGAAAGAACAAGACTTTTCTGCAGGTGCCGTGAGGATCTCATGCGAATATCATTAAGATGGATCGTTGCACTCATCGTCCTGACGGCTTTAGGTTATTGCCCGGTGACGGCCTGGGGTCAGGCGAAGGACATCGAGACGCTGGCGCGGGAGAGGGCCCATCACACAAACCCGGGCTACCGCAACCCCTGGATATCCGAAGAGCGTGCGGGCAGCACCATGCGGCTTTTCGAGTGGAAGATCGGTTCCAATCCCTACCGGAAAGAAAAAAAGAAAAAGCCGTACTTTTCGGTTACAAGGCCCGATGTGAAGGCCATCGTGCAGGGGGAAGACTCCGTCACCTATCTCGGGCATGCAACCCTCTGGATCCGGGTCAACGGCCAGAACATCATCACGGATCCCGTCTTCGGGGACATCGTCTGGTTCATCGAGCGCTATGCCCCGTTCCCCCTGCCGCCCGAGGAACTGGCCCCCATGCAGGTCGTCCTCATCTCCCACAACCACTATGACCATCTCGACAAGGACAGCATCCGCAAACTCGGGACGGGCCCCCTTTACCTGACGCCACTGGGCTACCGGGAGTGGTTCGAAGACATCCTTCCCGGGGCAAGGGTCATCGAACTCGACTGGTTCCAGAAATACACGCTTCACGGGGTGACCTATCGTTTGCTGCCCGTCCAGCACTGGACGAAACGGACACCCTTCAACACGAACCGGTCGCTATGGGGATCCTGGCTGATCGAGTCGGCAAACCGGAAGATCTACTTCGCCGGCGATTCGGGTTACTTCCCGGGGTTTGCCGAGTACGGCCGCAAGTTTGGCCCCATGGATGCCGCTCTTCTTCCGATCGGATCCTACCAGCCCCGATGGTTCATGTCCGTCTACCACATGGACCCCGCCGAGGCCTTGCAGGCCTTCAAAGACCTCCGCGCAAAGGTTCTCATCCCCCAGCAGTGGGGCGTCTTCGATCTCACCGACGAACCGATGGATCTCCCGCCGAAGGACTACCGGAAGGCGGCGAAGATGGTTGGCCTGACGGAAGAGCAAACACCCCTTGTGCCGCACGGGGGAACCCATTACCTGGAGTAAAGGCGTGTCGCATATAGAAAAAGGGCCCTCCCGGATATCGGCGAGGGCCTCTTTTTTTTACCTTGTGGCTTTGCCATCCTGAGCACCCGTCCTGAGCCTGTCGAAGGATGTCGAGGGGAGGCGTGTTGCCGGTCTCTACAGGACGATCTTGATGGCGGGGTGCCTGCACAGGCCCTCGTAGATCTCGATACGGCACTCCTCACTCGTGACGACAATCTCCACGTCGAGGCAGTGGTATTTTCCCGTGAGGCTTGTGTTGGACGGGGTAATGGTGTGGGGTCGCTCCTGGATCACCTCGGCGATGGCGCTTCGCAAACGTTGCGCATCCGAGCCGATGACCTTGTAGCCCCAGGGGCAGGGATAATTGATATCAGGCTTGCCGCCCGACCCATTGACGACCAAGACATAACTCCCGAAGGTTTTGGGCTAATTAAGCCCCTCATCCGACCCTTGTCAAGGGGGCTTGCGGCCTTTGCATGCAGTAACGTGCTTTCGGCCGACCGGAGGGCGGTCCTGTAACGAGACGGGAGCCGATGAAATTTTCGGGGGCCTCCCGTTGCCGGGAGACCCCGCTTTTTGACTGTTGTTTCGAGAGAGAAAAGCCGGAGTCTAGTAACGGGGCCTGCCGCCGCCACCGCCACCGGGACGCCTCATGCCACCACCGCCACCACCGCGACCGTCGTCCTGGCGGGGGCGCGCCTCGTTGACATTGAGCTTCCGTCCCTTCAGTTCCTTTTCGTTCATCCCGCTGATGGCAGCCTGGCCCTGTTCCGCCGAGGCCATCTCGACAAAGCCGAACCCTTTCGACTGGCCGCTCATCTTGTCCTTGATGATCGTCACGGACGTCACCTGGCCAAATGCTTCAAAAGACTGTTTCAGATCCTCTTCCGTGACACCGTAAGGCATGTTCCCGACGTAAATCTTCATCGACCTCTCCTAAAAAATTGATGTTTCCAGTGATGATAACCCGATACTCTTCCAGCTTTTCCAACAAGGCTAAACGAGTCGTTATCACATACGGGGCCTGACTGCAATGCTAATCATGCCCCCCTCTTATTATGCCTCCAGCTCAGCGGGCGCTGCGTGCCCGGCGCGATCTCGATCGGGGCGTGGAGAAAAGCGTCACTTTCCTCGCCCCCTCCGTCGAGCCGGAGCTGGTTTGGGCTGCTGCGAAGGAGGAGAGTTCGCGGCGCATCGGCCCAGATTTCGGACTCGCTTCACGATCCCGGCCCCCGTATCTCTGGAACCCGCCTCTTGCGCCTTCCTTTGGCGCCGCGGTATAGTCGAAATCTTCCAGCGTCCGCCTCTCGATCTCTTCGCCCAGGACATTCTCGATGGCCCATACGAAGGCCCTGTCCTCACGCGTGACAAACGTGAAGGCGTCGCCGGTTCTCTCGGCTCGGCCCGTTCGGCCGATACGATGGGTGTAGGCATCGACCGTGTCCGGCATGTCGTAATTGATCACGTGCGATATCCGGGAGATGTCAAGACCGCGGGCGGCGATGTCGGTGGCTACGAGAATCCGGTACTTGCCGGTCCGGAAGCCGTTGAGCGCATCCTGGCGCTGGCCCTGAGACAGATCCCCCTGCATGGAGGCGACGGGGAACCCCGCTTTTTTCAGGTGCATTGCCACGCGCGTTGCCCGGGCTTTGGTCCGGGTGAATACAAGGACCGAATCCGTGTCCGTGCGGTCGAGGATCTTGGTCAGCAGGCCTGTCTTGAGATGCTGCTCCACCGGGTACAGGGCGTGGGAGACCGTGGAGACCGGGGTCGATTCGCCGACCTGCACGGTGACGGGGTCCCGCAGGACTTCCCTTGCCAGGCGCCTGATTTCGTCGGGAATGGTGGCCGAGAACAGGAGGGTCTGGCGCTGGGAGGGGATTCTTTTCAGGATTTTCCGGACATCGGGCATGAACCCCATGTCAAACATGCGGTCCGCCTCGTCGAGGACGAGGACCTCCAGATGGGTGAGGTCAATGACCCCCTGGTCCATGAGGTCGATCAGTCGCCCCGGGCATGCCACGACGATCTCGGCGCCCTCTTGAAGTTTTCTGACCTGGGATGTCTGCTTCACGCCCCCATAGACGGTAACGCTCTTCACTTTCGTTTTTCGGCCCAGTTCGTTGATGGCCTCGTGGATCTGCTCGGCCAGCTCCCGGGTAGGGGCAATGATGAGCACACGAACGCGACGGCGCGGCCCGGACATCAGCCTCTGCAGGATCGGGAGACCAAAGGCGGCCGTTTTTCCTGTCCCGGTGTGGGCCATCCCCATGACATCTTGTCCCTGGAGGATGAGCGGAATGCATTCGGTCTGGATCGGCGTGGGCTCCTCGTAGCCAAGGGCCTCAACGCCCGCTTGAATCAATGGATGTAACTCGAACAACTTGAAACTCATTAACAGATAAACCTCTCTTCTGGCATTTCTTCCGGCAAACTTACCGGTCTGCCCGTCTCAACGGCGGGCGGTTATGGTTGATAAGGATCGTTTACGCTTCTGCCTCCGCCTGGGCGGGTTCCGCGCCAGTGGACTCCACTGCCGGCTCTTCCCTCATGTTCTTTCCCTGGCGCTTGGCCATCTTCTCGGTTGCTTTTCTCAAACGCTCCAATTCTTTCTGTCGCTTGATGAACTGGTTGTGATTTCTTTTTCCCATGTTCCTCCTGTGCGAACCGGCAAAATCTGCATAGATCAGGCCAAAAAAAACCCCCATGGCCTTTCACGGGCTCTCTGGGGACAATATGCGTCATAACCGGTTCAAAGCACAAGTAACTTAAAGCTTTACCGGTTCTTTGTCAAGGTTTATTTGCGGCCCGGCCTTTGGGGCTGGAAAGGGCCGGCGCTTTGCGTCGTCCATCGATGAGGTGACAAGCGGCAAGGACCGGGTGCCTCCAGAACATCCGGGGGCCGGCGTAGCGCATGACGACCCGGATTTGCTCACGCATGTCGGGCCTGTAGCAGTGGATGGGGCAGTTGGCGCAGGCGGGTTTCTTCGCCCCGAAGGGGCATTTGTCGAGACGCTTAACGGCGCAGGCGAAAAGCCCCGCGCAATCGCAGCAGAGTTCCCCTTTTGTGCCGTGACTATCCCGGCAGAAGATCCCGATCATGGCCTCCAGGGTTTTACGCTCCCGCTCGATTCTGGGGTGGGTATTTGCCATGGGGGCAATATAAGGCGGCCGGTCCCCGAAGGGAAGTCTTTTTCCGCATCGGGGCCGGCCGCAACAGGGAAAATCGGGTTTTGCCTCAATTCACAATGTCGAGCAGGACGAGAACTTCGTTGACCGACCAGTAGAGCTGCTTTTGGAATTCGCAGTCCGCCACCCAGTCGTTACTGTCAACGGCTCCATTGGCGGTACAACCATCGGTCCGGATCAGGACGTGACCCTTGAGGTCGTTGTATGCCTTGGAATACCAGCCCAGCATGACCCATTTCTGGACCAGGTTGACGCGGGTGGCCAGGGCACTCCGGTAGCCCCAATGCGTAAAGGAGTTCATCTTGCTGTGCCAGAGCGTCGAGGAGAGCCCCGCCAGCTTCTCCTTGATCGTGGGGACGGGGTCGATTGCGCCGTAGATCATGACGCGGGGGTTCTGATCGTCGGCATAGGGCCATCCGGCCTCGAGAAGATCCGGGTCCGTCGTGCCCGCAGGCAAAGGGCCCACCTTGATGATGGTGACGGTCCGGGCGGAGAACCCGGCGCTGTGGTCCGCGTCGTTATTGAAGGGCCAGATGACGTTCTGGACTTTCGAGGAAGATTTCTGGTCCGGCGGCCCGGGAATTTTCTGCGGCGGCACAACCCGGAAGGGCCCTTCACCGTCGAGCTTGTTCTGAGGAGTCAACTTGCCCGGAGTCAGGTACTGGCCGTCGCGCTTGATGGCCAGGATGGTCTTGAGCCCCTGAGGATTGTTGATGGGCTGGCCGTGATATCTCCCCGCAACGGAGGGGGCGCCGTAGTCGCACCAGCCATCTTTTGTCAATGCTTTATCGGCCTGAACATCATAATAAAACTGCGCTGCCGGGTACATGCCAAAAACATGATAGAAAATGGGATCGGGGTCCGGGGTGAGCGGATGGAATTGGCTGTATCCGTCAGGGGAATAAGCGATGATGTTCGTGGCTGAAGTCAGCAGGATCTTCCTGAGCAGATTTTCCAGTGGTACACCCGTGTATTCGGCATAGAAGTCGTCTGACTTGTGGGTGTTCATGAGCATGAACTGGGTATGCTGGGGCATCTTCTCCAGATCTGCCCGGGTGTAGACCCGGTAAGGCGCCGGTACCTTGGCCGGTGTGTCATTGGCGTCGCCAGGGTAGCGGTTGGTGGCAATCTCGGCCTTGTTCGTATAGCCGTCGCCGTCGGAGTCGTCCTTCTCGATGGCAATCACTCCCGACGTGCTCCGGCCTGCGTTTTTGTAAGCCTTGCCGTAGGCATTCAGTGTCTCGTTGATGTCCCCGCTTTCATCGTATCCGTACTTGTAGTGGCACCACTGACAGCTGCCCAGCGCGACGGTCTTTCCGGTTGTGTTGACGTAAGACCCGCCGCTATGGCAGGTATTACAGTTGTCCAGTTTCGTCCCTGCCTTTTCAGGGTAGACGGTAAGGAAGATTCCGGAGTCGATCTCCCCCATGTGATGGTAGGCGCTGCGGACAACGCCCACGGATGTGACGGCGATCAGGAACCCGATAATGATCAGAGTGCTTGGCCGCATGAACCATTTTGTGTTTCGCATTGTAGCCTCCTCCTTCCAGATCGAAAATGAGATAGTAGAATCCGTCGAATACCGAAAAGCCCCGTTACTCCTCCTTTCATATGATTTGCATCTCCGGCGCTGACGACCGGAAACAAAAAACCGCACTTTTCGAAGAGTGCGGTAAACGGGCCTGTCGGGCCATCCCCGGCCGGCCGGGGGCAAAAAAACGCCTGCCCCGGCAGGTCGAGGGCAGGCGCGCGCAGTGCTCACGCTACCGGCCTCTCCTTTCCGCATGGGAGGCATGGCCGTTTCCAGCCACACCCTTCCGGCAGGCGCGCCTTAGGCCTGGGCCCTTAGGTGACGCTGCTCGGAGAGATCGTCTGTGATGATCTGTTCTTTACGTTGGATCTGCGGGCGGCGGTTCCGTGTGGCCGCCTCTTCCCTGCGCTACTTCATCTTGCTCGTGTAGACGTAGTCGTTGGTCTTCTGGGCCTCGTGGCACTTGATGCACTCGTCGACCTTGCCTTCC
>CAZUBX010000060.1:0-20566 GCA_964619035.1 uncultured Syntrophaceae bacterium
CACGTGTTGTCATCGGCAACGACAACACCATCCGGGAGTTCGTGACGATCAACCGCTCCACCACGGCCGATATCGGCGTGACGAAGATCGGCAATCACAACCTCATCATGGCCTATTGTCACGTGGCCCACAACTGCCTGCTCGAGAACAACATCGTCATGGCCAATGCGGCCAACCTGGCCGGGCACATCCACGTCGAGAACTTCGCCATCATCGGGGGCCTGACCGGCATCCACCAGTTCACCCGGATCGGGCAGCACTGCATCATCGGCGGGGCCTCGGCGGTGACCAAAGACGTCCCGCCCTACTTGACGGCGGCGGGCAACTACGCGTCGCTCTACGGCCTCAACCTCATCGGCCTCAAGCGCAGGGGCTTTTCCGAGGAGACGATCGCTGCCCTGAAGAAGGTCTACAAAATCTTCTTCCGCTCCTCGCTCACCGTGTCGAAGGCCATCGAAAAAGCCCGGGCCGAATTGCCCGACCTGCCCGAGGTGAGGACTTTCGTGGAGTTCATCGAACAGTCAAAGCGGGGAGTGACGCGCTGACGCGCGAGGAAAAAGAGCCAACAGCCGGCAGCCCACAGCCGACAGTCTCCGGATTATCTCTGTCGGCTGTAGACTGTAGGCTGTCGGCTTCGTGATAACGAGACAGACGGGATAGACAAATCTGATGAGTAAGCAGATCAAAGTGGGTGTGGTGGGGATCGGGCATCTCGGGAACTACCACCTCCAGAAATACCAGAAGATGGAGAACGTCCAGATCGTGGGGGTCTCCGATGTCGACCGGTCGCGCGCCGACAAGGCCGCCGCCACCTTCGGCTGCACGGCCTTTTCCGGTCACCGGGAGCTCGTGGATCGGGTGGATGCCGTGAGCATCACCGTCCCCACCCAGGCCCATCACGCCGTCGCGAGGGACTTTCTGGCGGCGGGGAAAGACGTGTTGCTGGAAAAGCCCTTCACGGCCACCCTCGAGGAGGCGGACGATCTCATTGCCCTTACCGCAGCGCAGGACCTCGTCCTGCAGATAGGCTTCATCGAGCGCTTCAACCCCGCCGTGATTGCCCTCGACAAAGTGATCCGGCAGCCCCTCTTCATCGAATCACACCGCCTGCACCCCTTCGTCGAGCGGGGCACCGATGTGGACGTCGTCCTGGATCTCATGATCCACGACCTCGATCTCATCCTTCACTACGTTCGCTCGCCGATCACGAACGTGGAGGCCGTGGGTGTTTCGGTGCTCTCGGACAAGGTCGACATCGCCAACGTGCGGCTCAGCTTCGAAAACGGCTGCGTGGCCAACATCACGGCAAGCCGGATCACCCTCAAGCACATGCAGAAGCTGCGCTTCTTCGGCCTCGAGGGCTACCACTCCGTCGATTTCAGCAAGCGCGAGGTCGTCTCGCTCGCGCGCAGGGAAAAAGAGGGGGGAAAGATGGAAATCGGGATCAACGACGTCAAAGTCAGCCAGGTTGACCCCCTCGAGGAGGAGATTCGCTCGTTTGTCGACTGCGTTTCTCGCCGCGGCACGCCTCGCGTCTCGGGCCTCGAGGCCCGGAAGTCCCTGGAGTTGGCCCTGCTGATCAACGAGAAGATGAAAACGGGAAGGGATCTCAAACTATGATCCCCATGGTGGATTTGCGAAGGCAGTACCTTCAGATCAAAGAGGAGATCGACGCGGCCGTCCTGGATGTGCTGGACAAAACCCAGTTCATCCTGGGGCCCAACGTGTCGGAGCTCGAGGCCGAAGTGGCCCGCTACCACGGCGTGCCGCACGCCATCGGTGTGGCCAACGGCACCGATGCGCTGCTTCTCGCGCTGCGGGCCCTCGGGATCGGAGCGGGCGACGAGGTCATCACGACGCCCTTCACCTTCATCGCCACAGCGGAGGTGGCGGGACTGCTGGGTGCCGTTCCTGTCTTCGTCGATGTCGACCCGAAGACCTTCAACATCGACCCGACGCTCATCGAGAAGGCCGTCACGAAACGGACAAAGGCCATCATCCCCGTGCATCTCTTCGGCCAGCCCTGCGACATGGACCCCATCCTCGCCGTGGCGAAAAAGCACGGCCTGAAGGTCATCGAGGACTGCGCCCAGGCCTTCGGCGCCCGTTACAAGGGCAAAATTGTAGGGACCCTGGGCGATGCGGCCTGCTTCAGCTTCTTCCCGAGCAAGAACCTCGCCTGCTACGGCGACGGCGGAATGGTGATTACGGGCGACTCGAAGACGGACGCCACCCTGCGGATGCTGCGCAACCACGGCAGCAATGTCCGCTACTACCACAGCCTGCTGGGTTACAACAGCCGCCTCGACGAGCTCCAGGCGGCCATCGTGCGCGTCAAACTCAAGCGCATCGACGCCTTCAACGAGGGGCGGCGGCGGGCCGCCGTGCTCTATCGCAAGCACATCCGGCGAAACGACATCACCCTGCCTTCCGAAGCGGAAGGCTGTCATCATGTCTACCACCAGTTCACCCTCCTCACGGACGGCCGGGATCAACTCCAGGAGGCGCTCACGCGGTCAAACATCGCCAGCGCCATCTACTACCCGGTTCCCCTTCACCGGCAGGAGGTCTTCCGGGACAGCGCAAGCCGTCACGGGGATCTCCCGGCAAGCGATGCCCTCGCCGCGCGGGTCCTGTCGCTTCCCATGTTCCCGGAGATCACGGAGGATGAGATCCTCACGATCAGCGGCGTGATCAATGGTTCGGCCTGACATGGAGAAACTGCGAACCGTCATGATCGTGGCGGGCGAGGCCTCGGGAGACCTTCACGGGGCGCATCTCGTCCGCGAGATGAAGGCCCTCGATTCGACGCTTGCCTTCTGCGGCGTGGGAGGGCAGCGGCTCGAGGCCGAGGGGGTCCGTCTCGTGGCCCGATCCTCCGAGATGGGTGTCGTGGGCCTTACGGAGGTCTTCTCCAAGCTCCGCCTCATCGTCGGGGTCTTCTTCCGGCTCCGCAGGATGCTCCGCGACGAGAAGCCGGAGCTGCTCATCCTCATCGACTACCCCGACTTCAACCTGCCGCTTGCCTCGGCGGCAAAACGCGCAGGCGTCAAGGTCTTCTACTACATCAGCCCCCAGGTGTGGGCGTGGCGAAAGAACCGGATCGAGCGCATCCGGCGCAATGTGGACCGGATGGCCGTGATCCTGCCCTTCGAGGCGGCCGTCTATGCGGAAAAGGGGGTGGACGTCGAGTTCGTGGGACACCCCCTCCTGGATACGGTAAAGCGGACCCATTCCCGTAGAGAGGCCCTGGCGGCATTCGGTCTTCGTGACACCTGGCCCATCGTGGCGCTCCTGCCCGGGAGCCGCGAAAAGGAGGTCATGAGCCTTCTTCCAGAGATGCTGGGCGCGGCGGGAATCCTCGCCCGCGACTTCGAAGAGGCCCAGTTCGTGCTCCCCTTGGCCGAGACGGTGGACCCCGGGCTGGTCCAGGGGATTCTCAGGCAGCACGCCGTCCCGGTGAGCGTCCTGCCGGGGCAGATGTACGACGCCGTCGGCATGTCGGATGTGGCCATGGTGGCCTCCGGCACGGCGACCCTGGAGACGGCCCTCCTTCAGACACCGATGGTCATCACGTACAAGATCTCGCCGCTCACCGCCGCCGTCGGCAAACGGCTCATCCGGGTTCAGCACATCGGCCTGGTGAATATCATCGCCGGCAAGGCTCTCGTACCCGAGCTGGTCCAGGACGACGCGACGGCGGAAAAGCTGGCCGCGGAGGTCAAGGCGATCCTTTCCGACCGGCAGCGCTCCGATGCCATCCGGGGGGAGCTCGCAGGAATCCGGCAGAAGCTGGGAGAGCCCGGCGCCGCGCGCCGCGCGGCTGAGCTGGCTCTGGGACTGATGAAAAACGGGTGCAGGGTACAGGGTACAGGGTACAGGGAGGAAGGGGAAAAGACTTGACGCGCGGGATTCTGTTGATAAATTGATCGAAATAAAAGCGTAAGGCTAAAGGTAAGATGGAAAAAACGATTTGTTCCTTTTCACCTTAAGCCTTTAGCCCTTCGCCCTTAGCCATTATAAAATTATGAAACTATATCTGCGACTCCTTCGACTCGTGAAACCGCACACGCCGAGGCTCGTCCTGGCGATGCTGTGCATGGCCGTGGTGGGCGCCGCGACCGCCGCCTCGGCCTTCCTCGTCAAGCCGGCCATGGATGACATCTTCCTCAACCGCAACGAGAGCATGCTCATCCTCATCCCCATCGCCGTGATCATCATCTACCTGCTCAAAGGGGCGTGCAACTACGGCCAGACGATCCTCATGAGCTACATCGGATTCCGGATCGTCACGGATCTGCGCAGCGACCTCTACCGTCACATCCTGCGCCAGCCCCTGTCGTTCTTCACGAAGAGCCCCACGGGGATCCTGATCTCACGCATCACCAACGACGTCACCTACCTCCAGGGAGCCGTCTCGGAGGCGGTGACGAGCCTTTTGAAGGACACCTTCACCCTCGTCGGCCTCGTCTTCGTCATCTTCTGGCGCGACTGGCAGCTCGCGATCATCGCCTCGCTCGTCTTCCCGCTGGCCATCTACCCCATCGCCCAGTTCGGCCGCAGGATGCGCAGGATCGCCACGGAGTCCCAGGTCTCCATGGGCGATCTCATCTCGCTGCTCCAGGAGACCATCACGGGAAACCGCATCGTCAAGGCCTTCGGCATGGAAGAGCACGAGAACCGGCGCTTCGCGAAAGAGAACGAGCGCCAGTTCAAGCTCACGATGAAGTCCGTCACGGTCCGCGCGATCTCGAGCCCCCTGATGGAGTTCCTGGGAGGCCTCGGGATTGCGGCCATCATCTTCTACGGTGGCTGGCAGGTCATCGCCGGGACCTCGACGCCGGGGACCTTTTTCTCGTTCCTCGCGGCGCTGCTCATGCTCTACGAGCCCGTGAAGCGCCTCACCAACGTGAACAACACGATCCAGCAGGGCCTCGCCGGCGCCGAGCGCATCTTCCAGATCCTCGACACGGTGCCCGAGATCCAGAACCGCCCCGCAGCCGGGGAACTGCCCAGGATCCAGAAAGGCATTTCCATCGAGCGCGTCACCTTCCGCTACGAAGAGACCCCCGTCCTGAAGGACATCGACCTCGCGATCCGGGCCGGTGAGGTGATCGCCTTCGTCGGCATGAGCGGTGGCGGCAAAACGACTCTCGTGAACCTCATTCCCCGTTTCTACGACATCCATGCCGGTCGCATTGCTATCGACGGCACAGACGTCCGCGACGTAACGATCGAGTCGCTCCGGGCCCAGATCGGGATCGTGACCCAGCAGACGATCCTCTTCAACGACACCGTCCGCGGCAACATCGCCTACGGGGACGTCCGCAAGAGCGCAGAGGACATCATCCGGGCGGCCCAGGCGGCCAACGCCCACGACTTCATCATGAAGCTCCCCGGGGGCTATGACACGGTGATCGGGGAGCAGGGCGTAAAGCTCTCCGGCGGCGAAAGGCAGCGCATTTCCATCGCGAGGGCCCTTTTGAAAGATGCCCCGATCCTCATTCTCGACGAGGCCACCTCGTCTCTGGATACGGAATCCGAGATCGAGGTCCAGGACGCCCTGGAGAAGCTGATGAGGGGCCGCACGACCCTTGTCATCGCCCACCGTCTCTCCACGATCCGAAATGCCGACCGGATCATCGCGCTGGTCGACGGCCGGATCGTCGAGGAGGGAACTCACGACGGCCTCATGGAGAAGAGGGGCGAATACTTCAAGCTGCACAACCTGCAGTTCAAGGACGACGCGCAGGAAAAGAACAACCAGAAAGCCGGCCCGGGCTGATCGGCTCGTCGCGGGCCACAGGTGAAGCAGGCGACACGTGGAAGCCCTGATCCGAAACATGTGGGGGAACCCCCGGAACGAGTTCCGCAAGCCCCTTCACCTCTTTTTTCTTCTGCTCTCCCTTCCTTACGGGGGCGCAGTCCGCGCCCGGAACCGCCTGTTCGACCTCGGCGTCCTGAGACAGGAAAAAGTCGGCTGCCCGGTGGTCAGCGTGGGCAACCTCACCGTGGGCGGCACGGGCAAGACGCCCATGGTAATCCTGCTGGCCGGGATGCTGAGGGATGCAGGGATGCGGCCCGCAGTGCTGAGCCGTGGCTACGGGGGAAAGAGCACTTCCGAGGTGCTCGTCGTCTCCGACGGCAGGCAGATCCTTGCAGGACCGCAGGACGCGGGCGACGAGCCGGTTCTCATCGCCCGGCGCCTGAAGGGCATCCCCGTGCTGGCGGGGGCAAAGCGGGCTATCACGGGGCGATACGCGCGGGAGACCTTCGGCGTCGATGTAATGGTGCTGGACGACGGGTTTCAGCATCGCTGGATCCATCGGGATCTCGACATCGTGCTGCTGGACAGCCAGCAGCCCCTGGGAAACGGTCTGTTGCTGCCGCGGGGTCCCCTGAGGGAGCCTCCCTCGGCCCTCGAACGCGCCGGTGTCGTCGTCTTCACCCGGTCGCAGGACAGCGCCGGGCCCTTGATGGACAAGGAGCTTTCCGGGATCCTGTCCGGGCGTTGCGTGCTGCGGACGCGCATCCGGCCGATGAAGCTTGCCGGGGCGGACGGCACGGAGCTTCCCCTGTCGTTTCTTGCAGGGAAAAAGGTTTTCGCGTTCGCCGGGATTGCTCAGCCCGACTCTTTCCGGCAGACCCTCGAAGGCCTGGGCGGCGTCATTGCCGGGTTCCGGGCCTTCCCGGATCACCACCGCTACACGGCAGAGGATTGGGGTCGGATCGAACACGACGCCGGGCTTGCCCGGGCGGACGTCGTGCTGGCCACGGAAAAAGATCTCGTCAAGCTCCAGGGAATTGCGCAGGCCCTGTCGCGTATCCACGGTCTCGCCATCGAGACGGAGATCCTCGAAGGACGCGACCGGCTCGAGGAAGCGCTCCGGATCGTTATCGGAAAACGATGAAAGGTCGTTCGGCCCGGCTCTCGAGAAGAGCCCCGACAAGCCTCTGTGAAGTGATGAAGTGAGGAAGAGCAGAAGAGCGGAGCAGTAGAAGAAATGGAAAAAACGCGGAGCACAGCTGTAATCCTCTTCGCCTTCCGGCTGATCCCCCTGGGATTGCGCCGGACGATCTTCAAGGCCGTGTTCCGCCTCTTCTACCACGCCTCGGTAAAGCAGCGACTCATCGCCCTGCACAACATCAAGAGCTCCTTCCCTGAAAAATCGATGGAGGAGGTCGAGGGTATCGCAAAAGGTGTCTTCCGTCACATTGCCATCGTTGCGGCGGAATTTTTCGAGCTCCCCTCCATCACAAAAGAGAATCTGCACGAGTGGGTTGTTGTCGAAGGGCTCGAACATGTGGAAGAGGGCGAAAAGCAGGGCAAGGGCTTGCTCTCCATTATCGGACACTTCGGCAACTGGGAGCTCATGCCGGTGTCTTTCCCGCTGGTGGGCTACCAGACGAATGTCGTGTACCGGCCCCTGGACAGCCCGGTCATGGACAACCTGGCTACCTGGGTGCGGACAAAAAACGGCAATACCCTCATCCCGAAAGGCGGCTCGGGGAAGAAGATTATCCGCCTTTTGAAGGAAAACAAGATCATCGGGATTCTCAGCGATCAGAACGTGGCCTCCCGGGAGGGCATCTTTGTGGATTTCTTCGGCAGGCCCGCCTGTACCTCCGTCGGCACAGCCGTGCTGGCCCTGCAGTCCGGGGCACCGGTTATCCCCGCTTTCATGCCCCGGATGCCCGACGGACGGTATAAACTTCTTTTCCTGCCCCCGGTCGAGATCACCCGGACCGACGACTACGAGTCTGACCTCCGGGTCAACACACAACGGTTCACGAAAGTGATGGAAGACATCATCCGTCAGTACCCCGACCAGTGGTTCTGGATCCATCAGCGCTGGAAGACGAAGCCGTGGCAAGGGGCGTAGCCCCTTGCCGAGAAGGTGTGAGGGTAAGATCGTGCAGCTGTGGACATGATAAAGAAGATCAATTTCGAATCAATAAACCGCGTCCTCATAAGAGGGACCAACTGGATCGGGGATGTGGTGATGACCTTCCCGGCGATCGCCGCCGTGCGCGAGACGCTGCCGAAGGCACGGATCACGGTTCTCGTGAAGCCCTGGGTGGCGGATCTGGTCCGGATGCACCCTGCCGTCGACGAGGTCATGGTCTACGAGCGGCCGGGACGGCATGCCGGCCTCGGAGGCCTTCTCGCCCTTGCTTGTGAGCTGCGGGAAAAAAGATTCGATGCGGCGATTCTTCTTCAGAACGCCATCGAGGCAGCCGTCATCGCCCGGCTGGCACGGATTCCCGTCCGGGCCGGCTACAGCACCGACGCCCGCGGACTGCTGCTCACCCACCCGGTGAGGCTCACCCCGCAGATCAAGACCGTCCACCAGTCTCTCTACTATCTCGAGATGCTCAAGGCGCTGGGTTTTCGGTCGTCCGGCACGGCGGTCCAGCTCACGCCGACAGAGAAGCAGAAACTCTCGGCGGAGAAGCTTCTCGGGCAGTTCGGCATCGCAGGTCGCCGACCCGTCGTCGGCATGGCCCCCGGTGCGGCCTACGGGCCCGCCAAGCGGTGGTTCCCGGAGCGCTTCGCATCCGTGGCCGACCGGCTCGCGGGGAGATACTCCTGCCCCGTTGTGCTCTTCGGCAGCGCCGGGGACCGGGCAAGCAACGAGGCGGTCCAATCCGCGGCAAAGAGCACTCTCATCGACATCGCCGGCAAAACGAACCTGGGCGACGCCATCGCGCTGATCGCCCGGTGCGATCTCTTCGTCACAAACGACTCGGGTCTCATGCACGTGGCGGGGGCCCTCGGTGTTCCCACGGTCGCCATCTTCGGGTCCACCAACCCGCAGACAACCTACCCCCTGGGGGAAAGGACGCTCATCATCCGCAGGCCCGTGGACTGCAGTCCCTGCCTCAAGAAGGAGTGTCCCACCGATTTCAAATGCATGGATCTCGTCACGGTCGACGAGGTGTACGACGACTCGATCCGCCTCCTTGCCGAAGCGGGCTATCACTGAGGATGGACATGAGCGATATGCACGCTGCCGTTTTCATGGATCGCGACGGGACGATCAACGAGGAAGTGAGCTACCTGAGCCGCATGGAGCAACTCCGGATTTATCCGCAGGCCTTTGAGGCGATCCGGCTGATCAACGCCGTTGGGATGAAGGCCGTCGTGGTGACCAACCAGTCCGGGATCGCCCGGGGGTACTTCACGGAGGATTTCGTGCGCAGCGTCCACGAGCGGATCAATGAGATGCTCCGTGCCGAGGGGGCTCACATCGACGGATTCTACGTCTGCCCCCATCACCCCGTCTACGGAAACGGCATCTACAAGCAGCACTGCGAATGCCGCAAGCCAAAGCCGGGGATGCTGCTGCAGGCCGCTGAGGAGATGAAGATCGACCTCACACGCTCGTACATGATCGGCGACATGCTGAAGGATATCGAGGCGGGGAAAAAAGCGGGGGCCAGCGCGATCCTCGTGAAAACCGGCTATGGCCCGAACATCGTCCGAACGGACATGCCCGCCTACATCGCCGAGGACATCCTCGAGGCCGTGCAGTGGATCATGAGGGACCGGAAAGGATGAACATTCTCATCGTGAAACTCAGCGCCATCGGGGACGTGATCCACACGCTGCCGTCGCTGGCGGCACTTCGCCGCTGCTACCCGCAGGCGCACATCAGCTGGGCCGTCGAGGAGGCCGCCTCGGATCTTCTCGTGGACCACCCCATGCTGGACCGCGTTCTCGTTTCCCGGCGCAAGAGCTGGGTGCGGGATCTGCGGGAAGGCAGGGACCGCGAGGCCGTCCTGCGCGAGATCGGGAGGTTTCTCCGCACGCTCCGCGACCGGCCCTACGAACTCGTCATCGACTTTCATGGCCTCTTCAAGAGCGCCGTCCTCGTTTTCCTGAGCCGGGGGAAACGCAGGCTCGGCTACGACAGCCTGCAGGAGGGAAGCGGCCTCGCGCTCAGCGAGAAGATCCCCGAAGACATGGCCAAACACGCCGTGGATCGATACCTCGATTTTCCGCGCCATCTCGGCTGTGCCATCTCGAAGCCCGAATTCCCCATCGCCTTGCAGGAGGCCCATTTCAAGCGCGTGAGGGAGCTCCTGGCCGCAAAGACGGTTGACACGTCAAGGGGTTTTGTGGCAGTAAGCCCCGTTGCCTACTGGGAGACGAAGCTTTGGGACGAGGCAAAATTTGCGGCCGTCTGTGACCGCATCGTGAGCGAGCTCGGCCTGCCCGTCGTCTTCACGGGCGAGAGCCCCGAAGGACCCATCGCGCGCATCCGGTCGCTCATGCAGTCCCCTTGCGCCTCGGCGGCAGGTGAGACGTCGCTGCGGGAACTGGCCGCCCTGTACAAACAGGCATCGGTCCTGCTCACGACGGATTCGGGCCCCATGCACCTGGCGGCGGCCGTGGGAACGCCCGTCGTGGCCCTCTTCGGCCCCACCTCGCCGGAGCGGACAGGGCCTTACGGCGAGGGGCACGTGGTCATCCGCAAGAAGATAGACTGCAGCCCCTGCTTCCGGAAGGCCTGCGACACGCTGGAGTGCATGAAGGCAATCAGCGCCGAGGAAGTATTTGAGGCCGTAAAGGTCAAAGCAGAGAACCGACGGGGGCTCCGTTGAGGTTGCCGGGAAACAGCAAAAAGAGTCATTACGAGCCGAGGACCTGTCCTGAGCGTGTCGAAGGGTTGCGAGGCGTGGTACTCGACGAATTAGAATGAAATACGAATATTCACGCCGCTCCTAAGAAACAGCGGTCACGGAGGGGAAAATCCCCCTCAATCCCCCTTTTTCAAAGGGGGAGGTCCTGCTCCCTCCTTTCATAAAGGAGGGTTGGGGAGGATTTGAATGAGCTGTTTCTTCCATCGATAACCCCGGACAGATCATTCCCGCGAATGCGGGAATCCAGAGTTGAAACCGAAAGGAAAAAATATGGCGATCAGCAAGGACCTACTGGAAATTTTGGCCTGCCCGAAGTGCAAGGGCGACCTTCGCCTGACTCCAACGGAAGACGGCTTGATCTGCGATCCCTGCCGGCTTCTCTACGAGATTCGCGACGAGATCCCCATCATGCTCATCGACGAGGCCAAGAAGCTGGACTGAACGTCCTGCGGCTGCGTCTCTATTGAGGCGTGCGGCCCGGTCCGATCCCTTTTGCCATCTGCTCGACGGCGTCGGAGACACGCTCGACGCTCATCTCCTCGAGACACCGACTCCAGCCCTTCCCCTCACAGCCCTTGAGAAAACAGGGAGCGCATTCGTCCGGCGGGGCCACCACCAGGTGGCGCTCCCCCGGCGGGGACCAGTAGCGCCAATCCGAGGGCCCGTAGAGGGTGATCGTGGGGACCCCCACGGCAGCGGCGATGTGAGGGGCGGCGCTGTCCACGCCGACGTGGAAGGCAGCCAGGCTGAGAACTCCGGCCAGCTCGGCCAGCGTGGTCTTCCCGGCCAGGTTGAAGGCAGGGCCCGAAAGCCGGGTTGCCAGCAGGGCTGACTTCTGTCGCTCATCGGGCGACCCCACCAGGACGGCCGGAAGCCGGTGCCGCTCCCAGAGCCCGTTGAGCACCGGGACCCATCGCTCGTGGGGCCACTCCTTGTAGGACCAGCGCGAGAAGGGGTTGACGGAGACCCATCGCCCGGCGCCCTCGATCCCCGATTCCCGCAGGATTACGGAAACCCTTCTCTTTACCTCTTCGGACACCGGAAGCCCGGGGGCGCGGTTGGCCGTGTCGATGCCGAATTCCCGGGCGATACGAAGGGTCTGCTCCACCGCTCCCTGGACGAGGGTCTCCAGGGGGGGCGGGTTTACGATGTGCGTGAAGAGGGGATTTCTCCAGACAGGAATGCCCTGCGCGTAATAATGGGATACCCGCACGGGGGCGCCCGTAAGCCAGGCCATGACGGCGCCGCGATCGCCCGCCCTCAGGTCGAAGACGACGTCGAAGCGCTCGCGCCGAAGCTTGCCAACGAGCGCGAACTGCGCGGGGATCTCCGCAAGGATTCCCCCTTTGACGGTGGCAATGTTGAAAAGCCGGTGAACATCCGGGTGCGCAACGAGCAGATCCCCGAAACCGCTTCGCGCCAGAACGGAAACCTCCACCGACGGGAAGGTCTCACGGAAGGCGCGGATGGTGGGCTCCGTCCAGACCACATCCCCGATGTCCCCGAGCTGGATCAGGAGCACCTTGCGCACCTTGCTGAAATCGATGGGGCTTCCTTTGATGAACATGCTCTGGTCTGTCCGGTCTCTCCCGTCTATCCAGTCCGTCAAATCCCCCCTGCCCCCCTTTACAAAAGGGGGGAATTCTTTTTCCCTCCCCCTTTGAAAAAGGGGGAAAGAGGGGGATTTTCTGCCTTGCGGCTTGTGGCTGCAGGCTGTCAGTAATCTACCGCCTGAATCCCGATGCCCGATTCCTGAAGCCCGCGCGGTTGTCCGCACTATGGGCACCCGCGCAAGTGCCAGCCGATGAGCTGCGAATAGACTTTCCACTTCGCCCGCAGGCCCCGGTGCAGCCCGAGTGTCAGCGCAACGCCCGCTCCCGTGAGAACCCAGTTCACGATGAGCCGCAGCACAATGATGATCGCCGCGAGGGCGGACCAGGCTGCGCTTTGCCACTTCACGAAGTAGAGATAGCGCGAGCGGTAGAAGTGGATGCGCGAGCGGATGCCGGCCCCGATGCTCTTTCCCTGGAGGTGATAGATCCTGGCCGACGGGACATGGTAGATCTTCCAGCCGGACTCCTTCATCGTCCTGGCCCAGTCTGTCTCCTCGAAAAAGAAGAAGTAGCGCTCGTCGAGGCCGCCCACACCGTCGATCGCGCTTTTCCGCACGATCAGGCACGCCCCGACCCCCGAGTCCACCTCGATCGGATGTTGGTAGTCACAGCGCTTGCTGGGGTAGCGCGACGGGAACAGGGATTCCAGGAGAGACACATTCACGAGAAGCGAGAGCAGCGTGGGGAACCCGGCGATGGAGTTCTGCTTGCTGCCGTCGGCATTGAGCAGCTGCCCGCAAGCCATGACCGCTTCCGGATGTTCCTCCATGAAGGTATACAGCTCGTGGACGGCCTCCTCGGTGAGAACCGTGTCCGAGTTGAGCAGCAGCGCGTGGCGGCCCGTCATGATCCGGAAGGCCTGGTTGTTGGCGGCAGCAAATCCCCGGTTCTCGTAGTTTTCGATCCGCCGGACCTGCGGGAACTCGACCTTCAGCATGGCCACGCTGCCGTCGCTCGAGGCGTTGTCGACGACGATAACCTCGAAGGCGAACCCCTTGACCGTGCCGAAGACGGACTTAAGGCAGTCGCGAAGAAGTGCTTCGGTATTCCAGTTGACGATGACGACGGAAAGATCCATGTTGAACGGCGATAAATTCTACTTAAAAGATTATCGCGCCAGCTCCTCCTTAAAAACAGCGGATACGATCAATCAATCTGTCATTGCGAGCCGAGCCTTGCGAGGCGTGGCAATCTACCGTGCTTGATCCTCTTCGTCCTTTTTCCAGCTACCGCTCTTCCTCACTTCCATCCTTTAGCCGGTTCAGCTCACTGAGCTTGGCGTACTTGAAGAACTTGTTCACGGCATCGGTGACAGAGAGGACGAGGCCCTGCCGGCCGTCGAGAAACCCGAGACGAAGGACGTAGTCCTGGCAAAAGGTCAGTTCCGCCCGGGCGATCGCCCCCCAGACCGAGGATCGGCGCCCTTCCCTAAAGGCCTCCTCGGCGGCCAGGGTAGAGTACCGGTCGATCTTTTTGAGAATCTCGCTGAGCCGGCTTTCCGTATAGTGCTCGATGGGGGCATCCAGGAGCGCGATCTGCCCAGCGACATCGACGGCCTCGTGCACGGCGGCCTCCGTCATCCGGCCCCGGCCGTTGCGGAAGAGCCGCGTGATCCGGTCGGGCCACCAGCCCATGTGGCGGATCCAGCGGCCCTGGAAGAAATTTTTCCGGGGAAAGCTGTAGCCCGGGGCACCCCCTTCGCCGCTCGAGACGACCTGGCGGATGGCTTTTTCCGTCTCAGGCGGGATCCGTTCGTCGGCATCGAGAACAAGGACCCACGGCTCACGGCACCGGTCGATGGCCATCTGCTTCTGGGGGCCGAAGCCCTTCCAGGGCTCGGTGAAGACGTCGCAGCCGAAGTCGCGGGCGATCTCGAGGGTCCCGTCGATGCTCCCCGAGTCGACAACGACGATCTGCCTTGCGAAGGCAACGCTCTTCAGACAGCCGGGGAGATTTGCCTCCTCGTCTTTCGTGATGATCGCAACGGACAGTGGGATTTTTTCAGCCATGGTCATCTCTCGGATCGGCCCGTTCACGCCGGTTGCGGCCACCATACCACAGAAGCCGGCCGGATTAAAACGATGAAATGATTCCGGGTTTGTGCTAAGGGCAGGCAAAAGGCCAAGGGCTTAAGGCTAATGGTAAAGAGGCAGGATGGCCGTCCCGGCCGTCCGGTGAAAGGTCGATGGGAAAGAAAAAAAAGATAGCCGTCGTGATCCCCAGGTTCGGCCTCGTGGGCGGAGCCGAGAATTTCGCCAGCGAGTTGACGACGCGCATAGCAGCCGACCCTCGCTACGATATCCACGTCTTCGCCAACCGCTGGCGTGAGGACGGGCCGGGCATCACCTTCCACCGGGTCCCCATCATCCGCTTCCCCCGCTCGCTCACCACGCCGAGCTTCGCCTGGTTCGCCAACCGCGCCATCGCGAAGGAAGGCGTCGACCTCATCCACACCCACGACCGCATCTTCGAGGCCGATCTCTTCACCATGCACGGCATCCCCCACCGTCTCTGGGTTCGCGACGTGAGGAAAAAGCGGATGAGCCTCTTCGACCGCTCCACGAGCCGGGTGGAAGACAGCCTGGCCCGGAATCCCCGGTGCCGCCGCTTTCTTGCCGTCTCGACGATCACAAAAGAAAAATTCCTGTCCGAGTACCCCGAAAACGCCGGGAAAGTCCTCATCGTGCCCCCCGGAACGGACGTGGGGCGCTTCGAGCGGCTCAACCGGGAGAAGTGCCGGCAGGAAGTGAGGAGATCGCTGGGCCTGGCGCCTTCGGCCCTGCTCCTGCTTTTCGTTTCCATGAACTTCGAGGTGAAGGGACTCGACTACGTCATGCAGGGGCTCGCGCAGCTGAAACGGGCAACGGGAGAGCCCGTGCCCATGCTGTTCGTCGTGGGGCGAGGGAACGAAGGACAGTACCAACGGCTGGCGGAGGAGCTCGGCATCGGGAAGAATGTTCGCTTTTCGGGGGTCACGGGACGGGACAACCTCGATGCCCTTTACCTGGGAAGCGATATCTTCGCCATGCTTTCGCGCTTTGACACCTTCGGCATGGCGGCACTCGATGCCATGGCCGCATCGCTTCCGGTTTTGCTGAGTGGCAACGTGGGGGCCAAGGACCTGGTGCGCGACGGGGAGAATGGGTTTATTGTCGGCGACCCTGCCGACGCGGCGGCCGTGGCCGACAGGCTGGCGCAGCTGCTTTCGACCGAGACCCGGCAGCGGATGGGGCAGGAAGCCTTCCGGACCGCCTGCGGACAAAGCTGGGACGAGGTGGCCCGAAGACAGATCGAGATCTACGAGGAGCTGCTCGGCACCAAAAAAACAGAAGGTAAGAAGGTCTGAAGGTGGGAAGGTTGGAAAAGCAGGGGACCTGCGATCGGCCACCGGATTCTCCAACCTTCTTACCCTCTCACCCTCTTACCCTCTCTTATCTGCGAATGCACCTCCGTTGATCAGCCCGCCGCAGCCCTAGAAGTGACTCATCGGCCTCTTCCCGATGGGGTAGACGTTGAAGCCGATCTCGAAGAGGGCCTTGTGGTCGAGGATGTTGCGGCCGTCGAAGACAAAGGCGGGCTTCACCATGAGATCGTAGACCCTCTTGTAATCCAGTTCCCTGTAGAGGTTCCACTCCGTCATGACGGCAATGGCGTGGCAACCCCGGACGGCCTCGTAGGGGTCCTCTACAAAAGCAACGGCCCGTTCCGCGTCGGCCAGATCCTCCCGGGCGTTCTCCAAAGCCTGCGGGTCCGTGACGATCACCTCGGCATGCTCCTCCAAGAGCTTGCGGGTGACGTCGATGGCCGGGCTTTCCCGCGTGTCGCCCGTGTCGGCCTTGAAGGCGAATCCGAAGAGACAGATTTTTTTCCCCGCCAGTGTGTTGAACATGGCCGTGAGCATGTTCAGCACGAAACGCTCCTTCTGGTACTCGTTGATGCGCACGACGCCTTCCAGGTAGTTCGCGACTTCCTCGAGGCCTTCAACGCGGCACAGATAGACCAGGTTCAGGATGTCTTTCTTGAAGCAGGACCCGCCGAAGCCGATGCTTGCGTTGAGGAACTTGCTGCCGATGCGGCTGTCCATCCCCACGATGCCGGCCACTTCCGACACATCGGCGCCCGTCTTCTCGCAGACGGCCGACATGGCGTTGATCGAAGAAATGCGCTGGGCGAGGAAGAAGTTGGAGGCCAGTTTCGAGAGCTCGCTGCTCCAGATGTTCGAGGTGAAGATCCGCTCGCGGGGAATCCAGTTGGCATAGATCTCCACCAGCGTGTCCCGGGCCTTCAGGCCCCGCTCGTTGATGCGTGAGCCGATGAGGACGCGGTCGGGGTTCACGAGATCGCGGATCGCCGTCCCCTCGGCGAGAAACTCGGGGTTCGACAGCACGTCGAAATGAATCCCATCGTTTCGCGACATGAGGATCCGCTCCATGGCCTGGGCCGTCTTGACGGGGAAGGTGCTCTTCTCGATGACGATCTTGGAGGACTCGGCGTGCTCGAGGATCTGCCGGGCTGCAAGCTCCCAGTACTGCAGATCCGCCGCAAGCCCCGCGCCGGCTCCGAAGGTCTTCGTGGGCGTATTGACGGAAACGAAGATGATGTCGTTCTCCCGGATGCCCCGGGCGATGTCGGTAGTAAAGAACAGGTTTCGCCCCAACCCCTGACGTACCACGTCATCCAGTCCAGGCTCGTAGATCGGGGGCTTGCCGGAATTCCAGGCGTCGACGCGCGCCTGATCGATGTCGACGACGGTGATACTGTAACGGGGGCACCTCGAGGCGATGACGGCCATCGTCGGCCCGCCAACATAGCCCGCCCCGATACAGAGAATCCGCTTATCGTAATTCATCGGTACCTGCCTTGTTTCACGTGGGGTTTTTCGACAGTCCTTCTTAGCACTAATCGGGCCAGATAATAAAGATTTTTTAGAGAACCAATTTTCGAAAATAGCAAGGATAACAGCGTCCTGGAGCGCCGGGGAGGGAACCCGCCCGGCCGCAGGGCCCTTGCGACCTCCGCACCGGCATAGAACAGCAGGTTCCGAAACATAAATACATTATAAATTCCGATGCTTTACAAACTTTACAACGCCTTCATCCGATGCAACTTATGAGACATTTTTCCTTGACTTAAACCAGTCGGTGGGCTACCCTTCAACCCAGCCAAATCCAGTAATTACAACCCTTTCGGACGAACGTAGGGGTTGAAAAAGATATGGCGTACGGTTTTTTACAATCGATTTTGTAATCGACAGAGCAGAGCTTTATATATTTTATATTATCCTTCCCAAAAGCCCTGAAGAATACAGGAGAACTCCGATCACGGATGCACGCTATGTTGCTGCACGTATCCGTCACTCCATCCGCAATATACAGGCCCTTCCCATCGCGCCTCCACCCCCCGTTCACGGGTCTTCGATGCTGGAGAGATGGCATTCCTTCTTCCCACGCATCCTCAATTGAAAATCGAGGATTAGGGAAGGACTACAGAACTATGGAACATTCTTTCAACCGGCACAATAGTTCCAATCCGTTTTGATGTCAGCATCGTTATGCTCGTGGGAGAGTAGAAAGGGGGAGATCCTGTGAATAGCAAGCCAGAACACGAAATCATTCCGGAAGAGGAGATCAATCTATACGATTATTGGAAAGTCTTTGTAAAAAGGAAAAAGGTTTTTATCGGTATATTCCTTGTTCCAGTAGTGATAGTAACAATTATCGGTTTGAGCCTGCCGCGCTATTACAGGGGTGAAAGCGAAATAAGCATTCCGGCATTACCGGCCTCCAATATCCCTTCTGTAAGAACTGCCCCAAATATCGTTAGACTCATTGGAAATATTGATGATAGCCAAAAAGCTAAAATATTTACAAATAATCCCGATGCAATTGAAAGGGTAATAATATCACTTCCAAAAACATCTACCGACAAAGTAAACTTAACTGTCGAAGCCAAAACAGCCGATGCGATACCCCAGGCTTTTCAGGAAATACTAGATTATGTTAGTAATCTACCGGAAATCAAGGAAGAGAATGCAAGGATAAAAGCAGAAGACGATTTAAAACTAGAGCATCTTATAGAAGCAAAGAAGGCAAATCTATTTTTTTTGAACCAGATAACAGATATGATAAAGAAAAGACAAATATCGGATGTTAATTTTAATCCATCTGATTTGATTGAAAAAGATGCTGCTCTATCCTTGCAAATCAAGAATCTCCAAATGGGAAAAGTAGCGGTTGGGAAATTGGCCCCACCTTCGATTACCAGGCAACCTTCAAATTCACGGATAAAACAGATAATTATGATTACCGGCCTTCTTAGCCTTTTCACCGGAATATTTGTTATTATTCTTCTTGAATATATTGATAGGATGAAAGCGCGCGAAAAATGAGGGAAGGCTCCCTTTTTCCCCATCCCTGATCTCATGTTTTTCCGGAAGGCAAAACATTTGATCGAAACCACCTCCACCGGCGAACGTGCCCTTGCCCCTGTATATTGAATCCGGATACCCTGTAACCGATTACCAAAATTTAATTTCATCATGGATTTAACAAAACAAAAAATATTAGTCACCGGCGCTGATGGATTTATCGGCAGCCATCTTGTCGAAGGTCTACTGGACAGAGGATGTCAGGTACGGGCTTTTGTGTTTTATAACTCTTTTAATAGTTGGGGCTGGCTGGACTCATTTCCAAAAGATAGACTGGATAAGCTCGAGGTATTTGCAGGGGATATCCGTGATCCCAATGGGGTGAGAAAGGCCATGCAGGGGATGGACATGGTCTTTCATCTGGCCGCGCTTATCGCCATTCCGTTCAGTTATCACTCTCCGGACAGCTACATAGACACGAACATCAAGGGCACGTTGAATGTGCTTCAGGCGGCGCGCGATACAGCCTGTAATCGCGTCCTGATTACATCAACGTCAGAGGTTTATGGAACGGCGCAATATGTTCCCATTGACGAGCGGCATCCCTTCCAGGGCCAATCGCCCTATTCCGCCACCAAAATCGGTGCGGACCGGATAGCGGAAAGCTTCTATCGCAGCTTTAATACCCCTGTGACCATAGTGAGACCTTTCAATACCTATGGGCCGCGTCAATCTGCCCGTGCGGTCATCCCAACCATCATTACTCAGTTGTTGGCGGGCTCGACAGAAATCAGGCTGGGCAGCATTCATCCGACACGCGATTTTAGTTATGTCACGGATACCGTGGACGGTTTCCTCGCGATTGCAGAGACGCAAGCCACGATTGGGGAAGAAATAAACATTGCCTCTCAACAGGAGATTTCCATCGGGCAGCTTGCCCGCGAGATCATCGACCAGATCAACCCGACGGCTACCCTGAAGGGCACAAGCAGGATCGTCTCCGAGGATATACGCATACGCCCTGAAAACAGCGAAGTGGAGCGGCTGCTGGGCAGTAACGAAAAGATTCGAAGGCTTACAGGGTGGCAGCCGGCCTATACGCTGAAGCAGGGAATCCGGGAAACCATCGAATGGTTCAGGGACGAGGAAAATCTGCGGCGCTATAAATGGGATGTCTATAATGTTTGAAAAAATAGTCAGCTTCATTAAATCCCTTTATCCGGCTGAGAATCCAGTCCCCCTTCATGCACCGCGATTTTCAGGGAATGAAAAAAAATATCTTATGGATTGCATCGATACGACGTATGTGTCTTATGTGGGACAGTATGTCAGCCGTTTTGAAGATGAAATTCGGCAATACACCGGTGCAAAGTATGCGGTCGCAGTCTCCAGCGGAACCGCAGCGCTGCATGTCGCTCTCCTTCTTGCCAAAGTAGCGCCAGGGGATGAGGTGATCACCCAGCCTCTGACCTTTGTCGCCACAGCCAATGCCATTTCCTACTGTAGCGCGCAGCCGGTATTTGTGGATGTAGAACGATCCACCCTTGGACTTGATCCGGAAAAACTGAATGAATTTCTAATAAATAACGGCATCCTGAAGTCAGATGGCCGGTGTTACAATAAAAAAACAGGCAGAAAGATCGCAGCGTGCGTTCCAATGCATACCTTTGGGCACCCGGTGCGAATCGATCAGATTATTGAAATCTGCCAGAGATATCAGATTACGGTCGTTGAGGATGCCGCCGAGGCGCTGGGCAGTTTTTACAAGGGGCAGCATGCCGGGACATTCGGAGATATTGGCATACTAAGTTTTAATGGCAACAAGCCGGTAACCACCGGCGGTGGTGGCATGATCATCACAAACGACGGAGCCCTTGCAGCAACGGCCAAGCACCTGACGACAACGGCCAAACAGCCACATCCGTGGGAATTCGTTCAT
>CAZUBX010000061.1:0-20542 GCA_964619035.1 uncultured Syntrophaceae bacterium
CGATTTTCTCCATGGCGTCGCGGAACTTCTCCCGGTCCTCGGCCTTGTGGATGACCTCGAGGGAGGCGCCGATGAGCTCCACACCGTATTTTTCCAGGACGCCCAATTTCGCTACGCCGACGGCCGTGTTGAGGCCCGTCTGTCCCCCGAGGGTGGGGAGGATGGCGTCGGGCCGCTCTTTTTCGATGATCTTGGCCACGGCCTCCGGCGTGATCGGCTCAATATACGTCCGGTCTGCCGTTTCGGGGTCCGTCATGATTGTGGCCGGGTTCGAGTTGATGAGGATGACTTCGTAGCCCTCCTCCCTGAGGGCCTTGCAGGCCTGGGTGCCCGAGTAGTCGAACTCGCAGGCCTGGCTGATGATGATGGGCCCCGAGCCGATGATGAGGATTTTTTTCAGGTCCGTACGCTTAGGCATCGTTGCGTTTCTCTCTGAGCATGAGGTCGGTGAATTCCGTGAAGAGATAATTTGCGTCCTGGGGACCGGGCGCCGCCTCGGGGTGGTACTGGACGCTGAAGGCCTTCAGTTCCGGGACCATGAGGCCTTCGAGGGTGTTGTCGTTGAGGTTCACGTGAGTCTTTTCGATCCGATTCCCGAGGGTTTCCGGGATGACCGTGAAGCCGTGGTTCTGGGAACTGATTTCCACCCGGTTATTTTTCACGTTCTTGGCCGGCTGGTTGATGCCGTGATGGCCGAACTTGAGCTTGGTCGTCATGCCGCCCAGGGCCTGGCCCAGGATCTGGTGCCCCAGGCAGATGCCGAAGATGGGCGTCTTCCCCAGAAGCTCCCGGACCGTCCCGACAATGTAGGGCAGGGTGGCGGGGTCGCCGGGTCCGTTGCTCAGGAGCACCCCGTCAGGCATATAGGCCCGGATCTCGGGTGCTGTCGAGGTGCAGGGCACGACGATCACATCACAGCCCCGCTTCTCGAGGTTTCGCAGGATGTTGTATTTGACGCCGCAGTCGATGACGACGACGCGCAGGCGCGATGTCGCCCTTTCGAGCAGTTCGATGGGCCGGGGGCCGTTTTCTTTCCAGAGGTAAGGCTTCTCGCAGGTGACGAAGGGGATGAGGTCCCTGCCCACCAGTCCCGGGTAGGCCCGGACCTTGTCGAGCAGGAGACGAGTGTCGTCCGTTTCCGTCGAGAGGATTCCCTTCATGGCACCCACCGTCCGGATCCTGCGTGTCAGGGCCCGCGTGTCGATTCCCTCGATGCCGAGTTTGCCGTGTTCCTCGAGGAACTCCTTCAGGGTCATGCGGGAGCGCCAGTTGCTGGGGACGGGCTGGTACTCCTTGACGATGAAGCCTTCGAGGTGGATCTTCGCCGATTCCATGTCGTCGGGGTTGATCCCGTAGCTGCCGATGAGGGGGTAGGTCATCGTCACGATCTGTTCTTTGTAGGAAGGGTCGGTGAGGATTTCCTGGTAGCCCGTCATTCCCGTGTTGAAGACGACCTCCCCCATGGACTGTCCCGCGTGGGCGAAGGCGTAACCCCGGTAGACGCTACCGTCTTCCAGAACGAGCAGGGCTTTGGGTCTTTTCTTCAAGAGATGCAAGGAGTTTCCTTTACACAAGGGTATGCGGGTGGCCCGTCAGGGGCACACCCGCGGCGTTCTTATATCTCAGATTCCCTTTTTTTCCAAACGCTTTGTAAAAAAAGGGGCAACCCGTCTCGAGTTGCCCCTTTCCGTTCTTTAGAGCATGGGCAGGTAGCGGTTGATTTCGAAATCCGTGACGTAGGTCCGGAAGAGATCCCACTCTTTTTCCTTGTTCGCGATGAACTTGCCGAAGATGTGATCTCCGAGCACCTCATTGGCCAGCACGCTCTGCTTGAACTCCTCCGTGGCTTCCCAGAGGCTTCCGGGCAGGGACGAGATCCCCGCCTCGGCTCGCGCCTTTGCGTCCATCTCGAAGATGTCATGCTCCACCGGCTCGGCCAGGGGGTACTTGCCCTCGACGCCCTTCAGACCCGCCCCCAGCATGAGAGCGAAAGCCAGGTAAGGGTTGCAGGTGGGATCGGGCGAACGGAACTCGATGCGCGTGGCCTTCTCCTTGCCGGGCTTGTACATGGGCACGCGGACCATGGCGGAGCGATTGCGGCGGGCCCATGCGCAGTAGACAGGCGCCTCGTAACCAGGCACCAGGCGCTTGTAGGAGTTCACCCACTGGTTGGTGACGGCCGTGATCTCGCGGGCGTGCCGCATGATCCCGGCGATGTAGCTCTTGGCCATGGGGGAGAGGTGGTACTTGTCCTTCGCGTCGAAGAAGCCGTTCTTGCTGCCCTTGAACAGGGACTGGTGAACGTGCATGCCGCTGCCGTTCTGGCCGAAGATGGGCTTGGGCATGAAGGTGGCGTAGACGCCGTTCTGCCGGGCGATCTCCTTGACGGCCACGCGGTAGGTCATGACCGTGTCGGCCATCGTCATGGCGTCCATATATCGCAGGTCGATCTCGTGCTGGCTCGGGGCCACCTCGTGATGGCTGTATTCCACGCGGATGCCCATGCTCTGAAGCGCGAAGATCGTCTGACGGCGCAGGTCCGTGCCCCGGTCGGTGGGAAGGCCGTCGAAATAGCCGGCCTGATCCAGGACATCGGTATCGGTGTCGTTTGCAAAGTAGAAGTACTCGAGCTCGGGGCCCACGTAGAAGGTGTAGCCCTGCTTGGCGATCTTGGCGAGGATCCTCTTCAGGGCATAGCGGGGGTCGCCCATGTAAGGGGTGCCGTCGGGATTCATGATGTCGCAGAACATCCGGGCCACGGGGCGGTCGCTGGGGCGCCAGGGAATCAGCTGGAACGTCTTGGGGTCCGGCAGGGCGATCATGTCGCTCTCCTCGATGCGGGCAAATCCTTCGATGGAGGAGCCGTCGAATCCCATGCCCTCGGCCATGCCTTCCTCGAGTTCCGAGGGGGTTACGCTGAAGGATTTCAGTTTTCCAAGGACATCGGTGAACCAGAATTGAATGAAGCTTACGTTCTTGTCCTTGACGAATTTCGTTACATCTTTGGCATCTCTGATATGGGTCATTACGGCCTCCTTAATGTGGTAAAAGTTGCTTCATTCAATCTCAGCATGATCGACACCCGGTTCGAAATAAGGAATTCTGACAGAGCCTGTCAAAAAATCAAGTCCTTTCCTTCGGGCCGGGGCCCGGCCGCTTTGTTCATCTCTATTTCAACCCGTTGACGCTCTCGAGGGACACGTTTTCCGCGAGCTGCCAGATCCCGCAGGGGCAGGCCCCCGCGCAGAAGCCGCAGCCGATGCATCGATCCGGGTCCACAGCGTATTCATAGGCGCCGCTGCCCAGGTCTTTGCGCGAGATGGCGTTCTGCGGGCAGAGGGTCACGCAGACCGAGCAGTCCCTGCAGGAGCCGCAGGAGGCGCACTCGCCGGCGCAGTCGTCCACGTCTCCGAAGCCTTTCACGCGCGGGTCGTAGTACTCCAGCTTGATCCGGGCCGTCGGGATGGGCGGCAGCGTGTCGAGGGACAGCTCGCGGCCCCTGAGCAGGGCGTCGATGGCCTCGGCCGCCTTGCGGCCCGCGCCGATGGCCTCCGTGAGAAGTCCCAGCCTCACCGTGTCGCCCACGGCGAAGACCTTGGGGTCGCTCGTCTGGAAGCGTTCGTTGACGACGATGAAGCCGCGCTCCGTCGTGATGTCCTCGGGCAGGAATGCCAGTTCGGGCTGATCGCCGACGGCGACGATGACCGTGTCGGCAGGCAGGACATCCCCTTTCGAGAGCTCGACGCCCTCCGAGGTGATGGCCCTTGTGCCGACGGGCCAGAGGAACTTGGCCCCCGCCGCCTCGGCATGCTGGCGCTCCTTTCCGAAGGAGGCCGGCTCCTGGATGTCGATGAGGGTGATGTCCGTGGCGCCTAGCCTGGCCGCCTCGGCCGCCGCATCGCATCCGACATTGCCCGCACCGATGACGACGACGCGCTTTCCGACCCGTATGAGATTCGCCTTGCTTGCACGCAGGAAATCAAGGGCCGGCAGGGCCCGCTCGATTCCAGGGATCGGGAGCATTCGCGCTTTCTGCGCCCCCGTAGCGATGACGACATAGTCGTACTCGTCGCGGAGCTTTGCGAAGGCCTTGCTGCTGAGGTCCTGCTTGAGATGGATCGTCGGGATCAGTCCTTTGATCCGGTCGATCTCATGACGGACGATCTCGTCGGGGATACGCAGGCTGGGGATGGAACTCGTGATCTTTCCCCCCAGTTCTTCGCCCCGGTCGAAGACAACGGGCTGATGCCCCTTCAGGTAAAGCTGCCAGGCGATCGAGAGGCCCGAAGGTCCCGCGCCCACGATAGCGACCTTGTAGCCCGTGACCGGTGCCGGCTCGGGCGGTTTCGCCTTGAGGCTTGCCTTGCCCAGGACGGTGATGTCAACGGGTTTGAGGCCCACGATCTGGCGCGTGCAGTTCTGCATGCAGACATTCGGGCAGAGGTATCCGCAGACCGTGACGGGGAAGGGCGTGTAGGCCAGAGCGATGTCGACGGACTCGTCGACAAGCCCCTTGCGAATCATCTCCCAGCGCTTCTGCACGGGGATTCCCGTGGGGCAGTTGGCCTGGCAGGGCGGCAGGAATTTCAGGTTTTCCCAGACGGGGACGTAACGCCTCAGAATGCCGCTCGTGATGAGCGGGATGGGGCTGCGGTCCAGATCGGTCAAATCGCCGATAAGCCCGCCCTTGCCCAGTTCGCTGTCCCACACGAAACGGCGGAAGTCCTGCATCTTGCGGATGGCCCTGGCGCCCTTCTCGCCGGGCTTTCTCGCGGCGAGGATTTTCCAGACCGAGCGGTCCGATGTCAGAGTCTTGAAAAGCTCTGATCGGTTGATCGCTTGAAGGAAATCCGCCATGTTCGACTTGAGCCAGTCCCACTCTTCGTCCGAGACATCGACGAGCTTGGCGTCCTCTTCGCTGTAACTTTTATAGGGCCCGCGGAAAAAGACCTTGCCACCCACCATCCCCACACAGGGGCGATGGCCGAGCACGTTGTCGGCGTGAAGGGGCCCATGCCCGCACACGACGGCGATGCCTCCCGCCATGAACTCGGCAAAGGAGTCGCCCGCGCCTCCCAGGACCCAGAGCTGTGGCGCTGCGAAGCGGGGGTTGTGTTTGGTCATCGTCATGCCGCGGGCGCCGATGTCGCCTGCCACATAGATCCTGCCCTGGGCCATGGCATTGCCGCAGCCGTTGGTGGCATGGCCGTGCACGACAATGTCGGCGCCCGCATCGAGCCAGCCTACATCGTCCGAGGCGGGACCCATGATCTCGATCCGCGTGTTGGGGAAACCCATGGAGCCCACGCGCTGTCCGGGGTTGCCCGTCACTTTTACATGGAGGGGTTCTTCCCCCGCCTTCCAAAGCCTGCCCCCTATGCCGTGCTGGCCGTAGGCTTTCACTTCGATGAAACGGTGCCCCGACTCGACGGCCTGCTGGAGACGCTCCTCCAGGACCCGTGAATCGAGGCGCTTACCCTTCTCCATCCCTTCGATCAAGAGTGTGGGTTTCTGGTTGCCGGTCTTTTCCCTGGTGTTTTTCGTATTCACCGTTGCTCTCTCTTCGATTACACGACGTATTGAATTTTCAGACGCTCTGCTGCTGACTTGTCGGCGATCCCGAGGGCATCAGACATCCCGATGGGCAGCGACGTCGAGCGGCCCAGGGGGGCCACGACTTTCTTCAGCTCCGTGTCAAAGCTGAGGTACATGTCCACGAGCCTCTCGGCGACCTTTTCCGGGTCAAGCCTGCGGTAGAGCCGCGGGTCCTGGGAGGTGATCCCCTTGGGGCACTGACCGATGTTGCAGACATTGCAACGGTCCGTCTCCGAGCCCAGGCAGCCGGCCGCCGCCTGCATGGCGTACTTGCCGATCTGGACGCCGCTTGCGCCCATCATGATCAGGGCGGCGGCGTTGGCGGCGAGGTTGCCGTTCTTGCCGATGCCGCCGGCGGCGAAAAGCGGAACTTCATTCTGTTTGCCGATATTGACCAGGTTGAGATAGGCGTCGCGGATGTTGCTCGCGATGGGGTAGCCCATGTGATCCATGGAAACGTTATAAGCCGCCCCGGTGCCGCCGTCCTCGCCGTCGATGGCAAGCCCTCCCGCGTAAGGGTTGCGGGTCAGATTGTTGAGAACGGCGTTGGTGGTGCTCGTGGCGGAGATCTTGGGGTAGACGGGCACCCGGAACCCCCAGGCCATGTACATGGACTGGATCATCTTGGCCACGGATTCCTCGATGGAGTACTTTGTCTGATGCGTCGGCGGGCTGGGCAGGCTCACGCCCGCAGGCACACCGCGAACCCTGGCGATGAGGCTGTTGACCTTGTACCACATCAGAAGGCCCCCGTCGCCGGGCTTGGCGCCCTGGCCGTACTTGATCTCGATGGCGCAGGGGTCTTCCTTCATCTCGGGAAGGGCGTGGATGATCTCGTCCCAGCCAAAGTATCCGCTGGCGATCTGCAGGATGACGTACTTGATGAAGCGCGAGCGCAGAAGCCTCGGCGGGCAGCCGCCCTCGCCGGTGCACATCCGCACGGGCATGCCCAACTCCTCGTTGAGGTAGGCGACCCCCATCTGCAACCCCTCCCACATGGTGGGCGAAAGGGCCCCGAAGGACATGCTGCCGATCAGAAGGGGATAAATCTCCCGCACGGGCGGGATCCATCCGTTCTCTCTGGTGAAGAGCAGGGCCTCTTCGGCGGGCAGGATCCTGCCCAGCAAGGTGCGCAGCTCGAATTCGTGACGGCCCGCGTCGAGTGCCGGGTCGGTGAGCATGGAGATGCGCACGAACTTGATCTGGTCCAAAAGGCTTCCCGGGTTGTTGCGACGTCCGCCGCGCCGGCGGGGCACCCCGCCCGTGTTGATGTGGAATCTCTGCTTGTCGGTTTCATCGTTGTGCACAGGAATGATGGCCTCGTTGGGGCAGACGAGAGTGCACATGGCGCAGCCGATGCAGGCGTAGGCGGGGTCCGTGCGCTGATCGATCCCGTGATAGACGCTGAAGACAGCTCCCGGCGTATCCTTGATCCCCAGGGGCACGTTGACGGTGCGCTTGCGGTGCACGCCCAGCTCGATGGCCTGCACGGGGCAGACCGCTGTGCAGCGGCCGCAGAGGGTGCACTTCTCCTTGCTCCAGAGGATCCGCCAGTGCAGGTCCTTGGTGCTCAGCGTTGATGGGTGAAGGGTTCCCATTGATTCCATATCTTTACCTCTGAACGATCGGGGCCTACGGAGGCCACGTCGTACTTCATGGGCTGGAAGTCCTTGCTCTTGTCCCGGTCCGGGATCACGTAATCGAGCCCGCACATCTCCGAGGAGACGGCGTAGAGGCCCCGTTTGCCGCCGATGATGCCCGGGCGGAGCTTTTTGCTGTCCTGGACGACGAACATGGTCTTGTCGGGCAGAAAGCCGATCACGCAGTTGGGTCCGTCGATGATGAGTGGCCGGCAGGTGTGTTTCAGCAGGCGCAGCCACTGGCCATCGGGGTGGCGGTTGAGCTCTTCATCCTTCAAGGGGGTGATGATGTGCTTGTAGGCCTCTAGCCCCATGCCGAGCTTGTAGCGCGTGTAATGCATGATGTGGGTGAAAACCTCCGAATCGGACTGGTAGCCGATGTAGCCCGGGCAATCTCTCGACAGGAGGTACTCACGGATCGGGACGAAGGCCGTGTTCTCGCCGTTTGTCATGGTGGCCACGCCCTGGATGAAGAAGGGATGGCAGGCATAGAGCGTGATGGCGTAATTCGTGTTCTGCCGCCCCTGGGCCAGCATGCTGCGGGCCAGGATGCCCCGCTTGCCGAGGTCGAGGTAATCGGCGACTTCGAGGGGATCGCCGATCTCCTTCAGCATGATCACATCGGGCCAGAAGCTGAAGACCATCATGGAGCCGCCGTCTTCGATGCCCATCTGACGCAACTGCAAGCGGGTGATCATGAAGCGCAGAGACCGCTCTTCCCTGCTGAGACCCATCCACTCGGCCGGGTATTCGTATACGGCAAACAGGTAGACATCGCGCCGGGGGGTTCCCGAAGGCGGGGTCTTGGAGGGCCGGATGACCACCTCGTGTTTCGCGACGAAGCCGCGGGCCGTCATGTATTCGTTGAGCTTCTTCATGCCCTCTTTCGTGAAGATCCCCGAGAGGATCGGGCAATGCCGGTAGCCGGCAAACTCCCCGCCCAGGTCGGTCATGTAGAGGCCTACGCCGGATCCGTCGTGGCCTTCCTTCATGACGTTGAGCGCCTCGAGGGCGATCAGGGGAGAAAGGGGCTGCTCGCTGGTGATGGAAAAAAGTCGACACATTGGTATTCGTTCCTCGCTGGGGTTTGTGGCCCGTCAGGGTCAAGATTCGTGCCATGGAGGGGCGTGTTCAAGGTCTTTGCAGCCCTTCACCTGCTGCATTGAAACGACACGAATTTAAATATGTATTTCGACATCGACGCCATTGTGCGATGCCGGAATCCGACCTGGGATTAGAGGAAAAAAGGACAAATTTGTATACCTCGCTACGTGGTGCACAAAATTGTAATGATCTCTCATCCCCGCTCTTTCCTGCTAGCCATGCATCCGGAAACGGTGCGGGTCGATCCCGTACTTGTGAATCTTGTAGTGGATCACCCTCTTGGATGTGCCCAGCAGTTTGGCGGCCTGGCTTTGATTTCCCAGCGTACTCACGAGCGCGTCGATGATGAGGGCCCGTTCATAGGCGTTCATGAGACTGGCAAGGCAAGAGACCGACTGGCTTTCCATTTTCTTTACTTTCATGACTTTCCACCCCGCTTGGTCATTGTGGAATGATGGACCGTTGCGGAGTTAAATGACAAGAAGCATGCCACGCTCTGCCGGTGGGAGAACACCGCTACTTGAGCGGCGTTAGGGAATATTCTAATAAGCTGAATATATTAGTTTATATCTGATGCCGGGGATCCTGTTTGCTGGTGAAGGTGAAACGGAATGACTCGTGTCACCGAGGATGAAGGCGTGAAAATGTGAACAAATTTGTTTCAGATCGAGGGTGACGTGAACAGGTTCGAATTCGTGACCGAAATCGCTTGGGCCCTTCAGTCTCTTCCCAGAATGTCCGTTACGGATTATTCCCAGAGCACCTTCCAAAAGCCGACAAAGCAAAAAACCGTTAACCGGAAGGCCATTATGGATGGCCCCGTCCCGAACGGATTGGCTTGCATCAAGCGATGCGCTTTGTCTTGAAACGCTGAGGGTCGATAGCGTATTTCGTGATCTTGTACTGGATGATCCGCTTCGTCGTCCCGAGGAATTTGGCCGCCTTGCTCTGATTGCCGCGTGCGTCCTTCAGGGTGTCTATGATCAGGGAGCGCTCGTAGGCACTGACGAGGGTTTCGAGCTTTCCCCTTTCCTTCTTTGCCGCGTCTCTTGATTTCATCTGGAGCGAGGGCGGCAGGTGGACGCTTTCGACGGAGTCCCCCGGTGCCAGGATCACGGCCCGCTCGATGCAGTTTTCCAACTCGCGGACGTTTCCCGGCCAGTGGTAGGCGAGAAGCATGTCCAAGGCCGGCGTGGATATCCGCTTCACCTTCTTTCCGAGGATCGTGGCGTATTTAACGATGAAGTGGTCCGCCAGGAGAATGATGTCGCTTCCCCGCTCCCGCAGTGTTGGCATGAAGATGGGGAATACGTTGAGGCGGTAGAAAAGGTCTGCCCGGAACCTGCCCTCCACAACATCCTGTTCCAGGTTGCGGTTCGTTGCCGCAATGATGCGAACGTTGACCGTGATCGTCCGCGATGAACCCACGGGCTGGAGCTGTTTTTCCTGGAGGACGCGAAGTACCTTGGCCTGAGCCGCCTGGGAGAGGTCCCCGATCTCGTCCAGAAAGATCGTCCCGCCGTGGGCCTCCTCGAAAAGGCCGCGGCGCCGTTGGATGGCCCCGGTGAAGGCGCCCTTTTCATGGCCGAAGAGCTCGCTTTCAACGAGGGTGTCGGGCATGGCGGCGCAGTTGACCTGGACGAAGGAACCCTCCTTGCGGGGGCTGTTGGCGTGGAGCGCCCTCGCCACAAGTTCCTTTCCCGTTCCCGTCTCGCCATTGATGAGGACCGTCGTGCCGGAATCGGCCACCTGGGAGATCATGTTGAGCACGTCCAGCATCGGCTTGGAATTCCCGATGATATCCGTGGAGATGGTCCTTGTCCGGCTGAGCATCTTGCGCAGGTTGCGATTCTCCTCCTCGAGGCCCAGGCCGTGGACGGCCTTGGCGACGAGGTCGGCCACGGCCGACAGGATGGCCACCTCCTCCTCGAGGTCTGTGACCTTGTGGGTCAGTTTGTCGGCCGAAAGAACACCGGCGACGTTCCCGTTGTATACAATGGGAACGCAGAGGAAGGACAGCTGGGAGCGGTCCAGATGCTTGCGGGCGCCGGTGCGGTCGAGGAAGAGGTTTTCCTTTCCCAGGTTGGCGATGGCCATGGGCCTTCCCGTCTGGGCAACCTTGCCGGTGATGCCTTCGCCTGGCTTGTAGCTGATGTCGAGGCCCTCGATGTCCACCCCCCGGGCCACTTCCAGCCAGGTCTCGCCCGTTTTCCGGTCGAGGATGGAGATCATGCCGCGCTCCATTCCGAGTCGCTTGCTCATCTCGGTCATGATCTTCTCGAGCTGCTCGCGCAGCTCTCCCGACTGCGTCAGGATCTTCGCGATGGTGTGCAGGGCGGCGAGTTCCTCATAGTTGAAGCGGCTCATGGAAAATCCTGTCGGGGACGCGATTTTTTATTACGGAATTGTTCCTATAGCGAAAAAACATACAAAAAACAAGAGGTCTTCGCATGCATGGACAAAATTGTTCTCAAGGGGAGGGGGCGAGGGCCGAAGGCCAAGTGTCTGAGTGTCTACGTGTATGAGTGGAGAACAAGAGGGGACAGTGATTTCCCAATACCCAATACCCAATACCCATTTTCCAGTTCCCAATCCTCGCGCATTGCGCGGCGGGGAACTTTTTCGACGGCTCCTTTGTCTAATCAGGCAGAAGCCCAAAACCAAGGAGGTTCCCCATGAAAAAGGCGATTCGACTTTTGATGCTTTTCCTGCTGGTCGCCTCGATGCTCCCATGGAGCGCGGCCCATGCCCGCCCGGAGGCAACCGATGACAGGACCCTGTCCCCCTATTTCTTCGTGAAAAGTGACGATCCCGCCCTGGACCGGCTCCCCTTGAAGGCCACCGAGGCGTCGGTCCGGATTTCCGGCGTGATCGCCGACGTCCTCGTTACACAGCTCTATAAGAATGAAGGGAAAAAACCCCTCGAGGCGATCTACGTATTTCCGGCCTCGACGCGGGCGGCTGTCTACGGGATGAAGATGACCATCGGCGAGCGCGTTATCGAGGCGAAGATCAAGAAGCGCGACGAGGCCCGGCGAGATTACGAGCAGGCCCGCGACCAGGGCCGGAGCGCCTCGCTGCTGGAGCAGCAGCGGCCCAATGTCTTCCAGATGAACGTGGCCAACATCATGCCTGGCGACGAGATCAAGGTGGAGATGCGATACACGGAACTCATCGTCCCGACGGATCGTGTCTATGAGTTTGTCTATCCCACCGTCGTTGGCCCCCGTTATTCGAACCAGAAGGTCGAAGCAGCCCCTCCTTACGAGCACTGGGTGCAGAACCCCTATCTGCGCGAGGGGGAGGCCCCGACCCAACCCTTCGGCATTGCTGTGGACATCTCGGCGGGGCTCCCGATCCGGGAGCTTGCCTGCCCGTCCCACAAGGTGAATACCGCCTACGGCAGTCCCTCTGCCGTGAAGGTTTCACTCGATGCCTCGGAGACCCGGGGCGGAAACCGCGACTACATCCTGCGTTACCGGCTCGACGGCGACAGGATTCAATCCGGGCTGCTCCTCTTCGAGGGGAAAAGGGAGAACTTCTTTCTCCTCATGATGCAGCCCCCGAAGCGGATCGCGGAGACCGACATCCCCGGCCGCGAGTACATCTTCATCGTCGACGTGTCGGGGTCCATGCACGGATTCCCGTTGGAGATCTCGAAGAAGCTCATGGCCAACCTGATCGGGAACCTGAGGCCCACGGACCGGTTCAACGTCCTTCTCTTCTCGGGCGGATCATCGGTCATGGCCGAGGAGTCCCTCCCGGCCACGCAAGAGAACATCGCGCGGGCCATCCAACTCATCGATCGCCAGAGGGGCGGCGGGGGCACTGAGCTCCTGCCGGCCCTGAAGCGGGCCCTGTCCCTGAAAAAAGCGCAGAGCACTTCCCGGACCATCGTCATCGCCACCGACGGCTATGTAACCGTCGAGGAAGAAGTCTTCGATCTCATCCGGAACAACCTGGGCAATGCCAACATGTTCGCCTTCGGCATCGGCACGGCCGTCAATCGCCACATCATCGAAGGGATGGCGCACGTCGGGATGGGTGAGCCCTTCGTGATCACAACGGCGGCCGAGGCCCCGGCGAAAGCAGAAAAATTCCGCAGCATGATCCAGTCGCCGATGCTCACGCAGGTAAAGGTCGATTTCAAGAGCTTCGAGGCTTACGACGTGGAGCCGCTCACCATCCCCGATGTTCTCGCCGATCGTCCCGTCATCGTCTTCGGCAAGTGGCGCGGAAAGGCGAGGGGGAGCATTGCGCTGAGCGGGATTCCAGGGGAGGGCCGGTTTGCCGAGACCCTCGATGTGGGAAAGGTGAAACCCTCGGAGGCCAACTCGGCCCTTCGGTACCTCTGGGCGCGACAACGGATCACGGTGCTCTCGGACTACAACATGCTGCGGGCAAGCGACAAGCGCATCCAGGAGGTGACGGAACTCGGACTTCGCTACAATCTACTCACGGCGTACACGTCCTTCGTGGCGATCGACCCGGAGGTGCGCAACACCGATGGGAAGCCCACGACGGTGAAGCAGCCGCTGCCGCTTCCCCAGGGTGTCTCCGAGTACGCCGTGGGCGGCAAGATGATGCGCGCCTATGCACCCATGGCGCAGGTGGCCAAGAGAGAGGCCCTCGGGGCATCGGAAGACAGGGCCCTCGCGAAAGAGAAGCGGGCAAAGGACGAAGAGAAAGACAAGAAGGCAGCCATCGCCATCGTCGATGTGACCGTGTCGCAGGGGCTTTCCGAAGAAGACATTCTCACGAAGCTCAAAGAGCAGACCGCAAAACTGGGCTCCTGCCTCGCCGGCGCAAAGGGAAAGATTGTGCTCAGGCTGACCATCAGCCCTGACGGTACCGTGAAGAGCGTGCAGATCCTTTCCAGCACCCTGAAGAGCGGCAAGGCTTCCCCGTGTATAGCCGATCAGATCAGGAAGATAAGGCTGCCCGCCACACCGGACGGGAAGGAGGGGAGGGTGGTGATCACATTGACTGCCTGAGCGTCAGTGGAACGGATACCCGGGCCGGAGTCATGGCGTCCGACGTACGCTGTGGCACCGGCCTGGAAGTTTTCTCTTGACAAGATAGCCGCAGGTACGGGAAATCGGGGGAACGAAAATCCCTGAGATGATGGATCCCGTGGTTGCTGCCCTGCACCGAATGACCGATGACGAGGACGTGAAAGTCGTCCTGCTGTGCCAGAAGGGCGATACGGATGCCTTCGAGGTCCTCGTCGAGCGGCATCAGAAGCGCATGCTCAACGTCGCCTACCGGATGCTGGGGGACTATGAGGAGGCGTGCGATGTCGTGCAGGACGCCTTTCTTGCGGCATACCGGGCGATCGGGTCCTTCAGGCGGGAAGCGAGGTTCTCCACCTGGCTCTACGGGATCGTCGTGAATCACGCACGGAACCGGATCAAGCAGGCGCAGGGCCGGTTGCGGCACGAAACCCGCTCGATCGATGACCCCGTCGGGCTCAAAGAGGGGAGCATGCAGCGAGAGCTCCCGGATTGCGGGGAATCGGCCGTTGAACAGCTGGAGAAAAAGGAAATCGAAGCCCGGGTGCAGGAGTGCATCGGGGCGCTTGAAACGGAATACCGGGAGGTCCTTGTCCTGCGGGACATCCAGGGGTTTTCCTACGACGAGATCGGCGAGTTGCTGAAGCTGCCCGACGGGACCGTAAAATCGAGGCTCTTCAGGGCGAGGGCTGCCATGAAAGACTGCCTTGTCAAAGTTCTGGGTGATTGGCCATGACGTGCAAAGAGATTGAAGATCAGCTACCCGGCATGATCGACGGCGCACTGCCCGAGACGGAGAAAAAGCGCATCGAGGCGCACCTGGAGACGTGCGCGTCCTGCCGCAAATCTTTTGCGGACTTGAGAATATCCGATGAGCGGGTAAAGAGCCTCGAGGACGTGGAGCCGCCTCCCTGGCTGAAGACAAGGGTCATGGCCCGGGTGCGGGCAGAGGCGGAACAGAAAGAAGGGTTCTTGAGGAGATTCTTCTATCCGCTTCACATCAAGGTACCCATCCAGGCCCTTGCCACGGTTCTCATTGCCGTTGTCGCCTGGAATGTCTACAAGACGGGGGAGCCCGAGTTCAGACAGATGGCGCCGCCTGTGACGACAGTGCGGGAGGTCCCGCAGGTCCAGGCCCCGCCCGTGCCGGCGGCTGGGATAGCGAAAAGAGATGAAAGCCTTGCGATCCGGGAGAAGAAGGCCTTCGCACCGCCCCCCGCGCCCGGGCAAGAAGCGGCGCCGCAGCGAGCTGCAACTGTTCGTGAAGAGACAACGGCCGATGCCGAAAAACCGGTTGAGCAGTTGAAGGCTGCAAAGCGTGCGGCGGAGCCTCCGAAAGACGATGACGCCCGGAGAGGCACGGGCGCAGCGGACCGGGTTGCGGAGGCGCCGGCCCTGGACCAGAAGCAGAAGGCCATGAAAGCCCCGGTCGGTGCTGTGGCGAAGGAGGCGGGAAAACAGGAAGCCCCGGCTGCCGCATCGCCCATGCTGTCGGCGGCCGTGTCTCAGCAACCCGAGTTGGAGATCACTCTTCCAGTGCGTGATCCCCAGGCGGCTGCGAACGAGGTGGAAACGATTTTAAAGCAAGTGAGCGCGCAGGCCGTCGAACGTCAAGCCCGTGAAGGAAGGGTAATCCTCACGGCGAGGATCAAGACGGAGCGCCTCGAGGCCCTTCGCGAAAGGCTCAAGTCCCTCGGTCCTGTGCAGGAGAGAGTCCATGCTGCCCCTCGTCCGGGGGGTTCTCTGACGATCAGGATGGAAATCCGCCCCGAGTAGTCTTTTTCCCGCCGTTCCTTTTCCCGTTTCAGCGTTTAAGCTTAGCGTCCGACCCCTCCCGTCTGCCGCGTGAAACGCATGTTCTGCCGACCTTTCCCGATTATCTGCGGAACCATACCGAAATGCATTTTACCTGGTCTGGAATTTGCAAGAGATCATAAAGGCAAATTTTTATCTTTTTCTTCCTCTCGGGAAGATTCGAAGGATCGGGAGTTCGTTACTCCTTTTGATAACCCGTCGCTGAACAGGAACCGCAACAGGCCGGTGGTCGGTCGTCACTCCACCGCCTGCCTTGCGGGCTATTCTGGGGACGTGGCGACATTTTCGGCATCTTCCTGTCTCTGTGAGCAAACCGGGGAAACATTCTGTTGGAAGGTCGCATCGGCGGGAAGGCCCGCTAACGGGAATCAAGAGGCGCAGTCCGGTCCGAGGGGTTCGTCTGCACGAAAGCAACCCTGCGTGCCGGGAAGGTCCGGCCGCAGGCGTCAGTCACTCACGTGAGTGGCGATGCAAGCGGGGTTGCCGGGATGCGGAGGGTGTCGAAGGGAATCAAGGAACGAAACCGTATCGCACTACAGAGAACAGGAGGAATGAGAAGATGAAGAAAGTATGGATCGGGTTGTTGATTATTGCGTTGACTGCAGGCTTTGCATTCGCCCAGTCCGAGGGAACAGTCAAGGATGCGCAGGCGATGCTGGCGAAGGCCGTTGCATTCTACAAGGCAAACGGCCAGGCCAAGGCCTTCGCGGCCTTCGATGACACGAAGGGCAAGTTCGTGGACCGCGACATCTACATCTATGTGTCTGACATGAACGCGAAGGTCATATCCCACGGGGCGAACCCTGCGCTCATCGGCAAGACGCTCATCGACCTGAAGGACTCGGACGGCAAGCAGTTCATGAAGGAACTCGTCGACAAGGCGAAGACCTCACCCAGCGGATCGATCGATTACAAGTGGACGAAACCCTCGACCAAGAAGGTCGAGACCAAGACGGTGTTCTACCAGAAGGTGGGCGACGTAATCATCGCCTGCGGCGCCTATAAGTAATCCAGGAAATTTCAGGGCCGGACGGGCGACAACCCGTCCGGCCCATGCATCACCAAAGGGGACGGGAACATGAACAAGATCCTTCGCAACCTCAAGCTGGCAAAAAAACTCCTGATCGGACCCGTAGCGGTTTCCCTGTTCCTTCTGCTCCTGGCCGGCGGCACCTATCATGGTATGACCACCCAGAAAGAGGCCATGGACGACCTCTACAACAACCGCTTCCAGGGATATCAGAACAGCTCCGAGATCAGCCGCACGATCGCAAACGTCCATGCCAATCTCTACAAGGTGGTCAGCTGGGCCGGAGCGAATTACGAGGCCGCCAAGGTGGACGCCCTGGGAAAAGAGCAGAAAGCCTCCATCGAGAAGAGCATTGCCTTCGTGCAGAATCTTCAGAAAGGCGCTCAGATCACCCCGGAGGAGAAGAAGCTCTACGAGGCCACACTGGCGCAGCTCAAGGCGTATCAGGAACCGGCAACGGGCCTGCTCGACATCGCCGCGGCGGATGTGAACGGGGCCGCCCTGTTCATGACGATCACCGATGAAAAGTACCAGGCGCTCGGCAAGACCCTGTCTGACCTCATGGCCCTGGAGAACCGGCTGAGCAAGGATAATTACGAGAGCTCCATCAAGAATTCCAACCAGCTGATGAGCGTCTTTGCCATGGTGCTCGTCGTGGTGATCATCTCGGCCATCGCCATCAACCTGATCATGGCCCGGCTGATCACGAGGCCGGTGAAGGAATCGGTGGAGGTCATCAAGAAAGTTGCCGAGGGGGATCTGACCCAGGACATCCTGGTCCTTTCGAAGGATGAGATCGGCGAGCTGGCCGCATCGGTCAACGCCATGCGCAAGAAGATGGGGGAAGCGGTAGGGCAGTCCATGGCCATTTCCAGCGTCCTCTCGGATTCGTCGTCGCAGCAGGCGGCCTCCATCGAGGAGACTTCGGCATCCCTGGACGAGATGTCCTCCATGACGAAACAGAATGCGGAAAATACCACGGCCGCGAACCACCTCATGATATCGGTCCGGGAGGCCATCGAAAAGGCCAACAACGCCATGACGGAGCTGACGCGATCCATGACGGAGATCGCCAGGGCGAGCGAGCAGACGCAGAAAATCGTCAAAAACATCGATGAGGTGGCCTTCCAGACAAATCTTCTCGCTCTCAATGCAGCCGTCGAAGCGGCGCGGGCCGGTGAGGCCGGTGCGGGTTTTGCCGTGGTGGCCGACGAGGTGCGCAACCTGGCGCTGAGGGCTACGGATTCGGCCAAAGACACTGCGAACCTCATTCAGGACATCGTCAACAAGGTCCGCGGCGGGGAGAAGCTGGTCACGGTGACCAACGAGGCCTTCGGCAGTGTGATCGGCAGCTCCAGGAAGGTGCAGGAATTGATGGAGGAGATCGCAGCGGCATCGAAGGAGCAATCCGACGGGATTCACCAGATCAACAGTGCCGTTGCGGACATGAATCAAGTGACGCAGCAAAACGCGGCCAATGCGGAGGAACTGTCTTCGGTCATGGCAATGTTCCGGGTTGAGAATGTACAAAAGGCATCGGCGAGCGGACCCGGGAAGCGGGGCAGGGGAATCGAACAGGCGTCAAAGCAGGTTGATTTCACGAGCCGGAATCCCGAAACCGTCATCCCCCTGCAGGAGTCCGGGAAGTTCTGAGAAAGCAGGTCCGCAGCGGTACGGTTTGCCTCCCGCGGACATCCGATGGACGTTTCGACATAAAAAAGGCAGGGCGAAAACCCTGCCTTTTTTATGGATGCGCCGTTGCGGGGTCTACAGAGGCTGGGCCTTGAAGGTGTCGCACCGGTTCAGATCGCCCGTCTCGAAGCCTTGTTTGAACCAGCGCACCCTCTGCTCCGAGGTGCCGTGGGTGAACGCATCGGGGACAACGGTGCCGCGGGTCTGCTTCATGATCCGGTCATCGCCGATGGCGCTGGCGGCACGCAGGGCCTCTTCCAGGTCACCCGCCTCGAGGATCTTGCGGGATTTATCGGCATGGAATCCCCAGACACCGGCCAGGCAGTCGGCCTGAAGCTCCATCCTTACGGAGAGGCGGTTGGCCTCGGCCTTGCTCACGCGCTGCATGGCCCCCTGGACCTTACCGGTGATCCCCAGCAGGTTCTGCACGTGATGCCCCACCTCGTGGGCGATCACGTAGGCCTGGGCGAAATCGCCGGGTGCCTTGAAGCGGGTTTTCAGGTCCTCGTAAAAAGCCAGGTCGATGTAGACCTTGTGATCCTCGGGGCAGTAGAAGGGCCCCATGGCCGCCTGGGCGAAGCCGCAGGCGGACTGAACGGCCCCGGTGAAAAGGACGAGCTTCGGCTCTTTATAGGTTTTTCCGTAGCTGCGAAATACCTCGTGCCACGTCTTTTCCGTGTCGGCCAGGACAACCGAAACGAATTGGCTCATGGGGTCGGCCCCGGGCTTCTGCTGCTGTTGCGTCACAGGGGGCGGCCCGCTCTCGGGAACGGATTGCAGGATCACCGAGGGGTCGATGCCGAAATAGAGCGCCACGAGCACCAGGATCACCGTACCAATCCCGCCGCCCATCATGCCTCGTGAGACGGGCATCCCTCGCCGGTCTTCCACATTGTCGCTTCTTTCCTCGTCTTGCCAGCGCATCGTGGCCCTCCTTTTCTTGCGTTGCCCGCATCACTATTTCGACAACGAGGATGCTTGAGCGGAAGCAGTCGATTCCATCTCCCTCTTCTTTAAGGTGACCAGTATCGCAGCCAGGGCCGCCTGGGTCATCCCGGGGATACGCTGGGCCTGGCCGAAACTGGCCGGCCGGATCGTGTCGAGCTTGCCTTTGAGCTCGTTGGAGAGGCCGGGGATCCCGGAATAGTCGATGTCGGAGGGGATCTTTTTCCGCTCCATCTCGCGGAACTTCCCGACGGTCTCGTTCTGGCGCCGGATGTACTCCTCATAGCGGGCCTCGATCTCGATCTGCTTCTTCACGGGCTTCCCGACGGTCGGCAACTCCGCATCGAAGACCCTGAGATCATCATAGTGCATATCGGGCCGCTTGAGAAGATCGTAAAGAGTCAGGGGCTTGCGGATCGGCTGCGATTCCCGGTCCGCCAGGACTGCATTGGTCTGGCTCGTGGGGTAGATCCTCTTCGAGGACAGATGCCGGATTCCCTCCTGGATCTGCCGGACCCTGTCCTGCAGCTCCCTGTAATGCTCGTCCGGCACGAGCCCGATCTCGTGGCCCTTGCCCATGAGACGGATCGTGGCGTTGTCCTCCCGGAGCAAGAGGCGGTATTCCGCGCGGGAGGTGAACATCCGGTAGGGCTCGTCGACGCCTCGTGTAACCAGGTCGTCAACCATGACGGCCATATAGGCCTCGGATCGCTCCAGAACGAAGGGGGGACGCCCCTGGACCTGAAGGGCAGCGTTGATCCCCGCCCAGAGTCCCTGGGCGGCGGCCTCTTCGTAGCCGGAGGTGCCGTTGATCTGTCCGGCGAGGAAAAGCCCCTCAACGCGTTTCGTCTCCAGGGTCTGCCTGAGTTCCGTCGGCTGGACGTAATCGTATTCGATGGCGTAGGCCGGTCGCATGATCTCGGCCTTCTCCAGCCCGGGGACGCTGTGAACGATCTGCTCCTGCAACTCGAGAGGGAGGCAGTTGCCGAGCCCCTTGGCGTAGACCTCTTCCGTGTCAAGCCCCTCGAACTCCAACGTAACGGGGTGGCGGCCCTTGTCGGAGAAGCGCACCACCTTGTCCTCCAGCGACGGGCAGTATCGGGCGCTGATTCCCTGGATCGTCCCCGAGTACAGGGGCGACAGGTGGATGTTTTCGCGGATCAGGCGGTGCGTCTCATCCGTCGTATGTGAAAAGAAGGAGGGCAGGCGCTCCTCCCGGAGCGTTGCAGTCGTGTAGGAGAAGGGCTCAGGGCAGGGGTCGCTGTCCTGGCGCTCGAGGCGGTCGAAATCGATGGAGGAGGCCTTGAGCCGCGGCGGGGTCCCCGTCTTCATCCGGCCCATTTCGAAGCTCAACCCGCGGAGGGATTCGGCCAGATCGACCGAGGCGATCTCGCCGGCTCGCCCGGCGGGAGTCCGGAAGGTTCCGATGTGGATGAGCCCGTTGAGAAAGGTCCCCGTGGTAATGACAACGGACTTTCCAGGATAGAAGAAGCCCGTGCTGTCCACGACGCCGGTGACCCTGCCGCCCTCGACGGCGATGCGGTCCACAAGGCCCTGTCGAAGGTGCAGGTGCTTCTGATGCTCGACGACGGCCTTCATGGCCAGGCGGTAGAGCTGCTTGTCGCACTGGACGCGGGAGGACTGGACGGCAGGTCGCTTCGAGGAGTTCAGGAGACGGAAGTGAACGGCGGTCCGGTCGGCGATCTTCC
>CAZUBX010000062.1:0-20111 GCA_964619035.1 uncultured Syntrophaceae bacterium
TGACAAGTCTCTTCACCGGATCCGAAGGAACGCTGGGCATCATCACCAAGGTGCTTCTCCGGGTCATCCCCATGCCGAAGAAGCGCGGCACCCTGCAGCTGATGTTTCGCACCCTCGATGACGGCTGCGAGACGATCCACCAGATGCTGCAGGCAGGCCTCGTGCCGGCGGCGGCCGAGATCATGGACCGGTTCTGCCTCGAGGCCGTGGCGAAGCACCGCAAGACGGAGCTCGACCCGGCCGTCGGCGCCTGCATCATCATTGAAATCGACGGCGACGACGACGAGGCCCTCCAGACGCAGACGAAGCGGATGGAAGCCGTGGCCCAGAAGTGCGGCGTCTACCAGTTCCGGGTCGCCCAGTCTCAGCAGGAATCCGACGATCTGTGGGCCATCCGGCGGGGCCTGAGTTCCGCCATCGCCAGCCTCGTGCCGAACCGGCTTGGAGAGGACATCTCGGTCCCGCGGGACGCCTTTCCCGAGGTGGTGCGACGCATCCGGGCCATCGCCGAGAAACACAAGATCATGATCGTCGTATACGGCCACGCGGGCGACGGCAATATCCACCCATCCGTCCTGTGCGATCTGAGCAAGCCCGGAGAGGAAGAGCGGGTCCATCATGCCGTCACCGATATCTTTGATGCTGCACTGGCCGTCGGGGGGACCCTTTCCGGGGAGCACGGCATTGGCTTCACCAAGCGGCCCTACATTGCCAAGGCCCTCGGCGAGGCGGGCGTGAAGGCCATGACGGCCGTCAAGCAGGGGCTCGACCCGAAGGGCATCCTGAACCCCGGCAAGATCTGGTGAGAATGGAAGAGGAAACAAGGAACCCATGCCTAAAAATACAAACGACCAATTACTCCAGGAAGCAAAAAAAATCGTCAGCCAGTGTGACCGCTGCGGCACCTGCCTTCCGGCCTGCCCGCTGTTCGAAGCCAAAAATGTTGAGGCCTCCAGCGCGCGGGGCAAGAACGTCATCGCGCGTGCCTTGACCGAGGGGGGGCTCGAGCCCACGCCGGAGATGCTGGCCAAGGTCAACTTCTGCCTGCTGTGCCGGGCCTGCGTCGACATCTGCCCGAGCAAGATCGCAACCGACGAGGCGATGATCAACATACGCCAGTACCTCGTGAACAAGACGGGGGCTGCAAATACAAAGTACAAGGCCATGGGCGGCATCCTGAAGAGCCGCGGCATGGTGAAGCTCACAGCGAAAACCCTGGCACTCCTTCGCAAGCTGGGTCTCAACAGTGTCTTCCCCCACGGCATGGTTCCGGAAGAATACACCCGGGCGCATTTCCTCGCCGCCTTCTCGGGGCCGGCTGCCCTGGGGCAAAAGGCGCCCCCTTCGGATGTGGCCGTCACGGCGGCAACCCGGGTGGCCTATTTCGACGGCTGCGGCATGCGGATGATGTTTCCCGAGGCGGCGGCGGAGACGCTCAACCTTCTGCGGGCCGGGACGAAGCCCCTGGTAAAAGACAACGTGTGCTGTGGGCTGCCGCACCTGGCTCACGGGCTTCGCGACGAGTTCCTGGAGCTCGCCAGGAAGAACATCTCGGTCTTTGAGGATGCCGATGCCGTCGTGTGCGACTGCGCAAGCTGCGGCGGCACCCTCAAGCACCTCGCCTCCTTCTTTGCCGACGATGCGCAGTGGAAAGACCGTGCGGCCGCCTTCAGCCGCAAGGTGATGGACCTCACGGAGTATTTGGCCAAGGTCGGCTACACGCCGCGGCAGAAGTTGGAGACGACCTTCACCTATCATGACCCCTGCCATCTCGGTCGGGGCCAGGGGATCAAGAAACAGCCTCGCGATCTTCTCAAGGCGGCAGGCCAGTTCGTCGAGATGAAAGACGCCGACGTCTGCTGCGGCGGGGCGGGGTCTTTTCACATGGACTACCCCGACATCGCGTCGACGATCCTCGACAAGAAGCGGGCAAACATCGAGAAGACCGGAGCGGCCATCGTGGTGACGGGCTGCCCCGGGTGCCTGATCCAGCTTGCCAAGGCGGCAAAGGCCAGCGGCGGCAAGTTCAAGGCCATGCACATCAGCCAGGTGATCTGAGTCCGGGGACCCGGATCAGAATCGTTACCGTTTCACCTGTTTGATCACCGATAAACCAATCCAAAGGGGTTGCGGAACCGTTCGCAACCCCTTTCCTTTTCCCGGTTTCAGGGGCGGATGCCCGGCATGACGGTTTACGGGGCGCTTGTTCTTTTGTGACCGTTCCACAACATGAAAAGATTTCAGCATTTTTTGCCGACTAATCTTGGTATACTTCGAGAATAATGAGGGAACAGCTACGGATGAATACAGGACGAGCTTCCATGAATCCTCTCAAGATCCAGGACAACACCTTTCGGGACGGCCACCAATCCATTTACGCAACCCGGATGAGGACGGAGGACATGATCCCCATTGCCGAGGCGATGGACGAGATCGGATTCTGGGCCATGGAGGTGTGGGGCGGGGCGACCTTTGACACGATGCATCGCTTCCTGGGCGAGGACCCCTGGGAAAGGCCGCGCATCCTGAAGCGCTATATCAAAAAGACCCCCTTTTCGATGCTCCTGCGCGGCCAGAACCTCGTGGGGTATCGCCACTACGCCGACGACGTCGTCCGGGCCTTCGTGGACCGGGCCTGCAAGGTCGGAATCGACATCTTCCGCGTTTTCGACGCCCTGAACGACCTTCGGAACATTGAGACTTGCGCCGCCTGTATAAAGGCAAACGGAAAGCATTTCGAAGGCGCCGTCGTGTACTCTCTCACGCAGCGGCATCTCGGCGGCGAAGTATTCAACCTGTCCTATTACGTCTCGAAAGCCAAAGGCCTTGAGGAGATGGGGGCCGACTCGATCTGCATCAAGGACATGGCCGGCATCATGGCCCCCTATGATGCGTACGAGCTCTTCACCGAGCTGAAGAAGGCCATCAAGGTTCCCCTGCACCTCCACACCCATTATACCAGCGGCATGGGATCGATGACCTGCCTGAAGGCCGTCGAGGCGGGGGTGGACATCGTGGACACCTGTGTTGCCCCTTACGCCATGCGGACGTCGATGCCGCCTGTCGAGCCTCTCCTTCTTGCCCTGGAAGGCACCGGGCGCGACCCGGGGTTTCAGATGAGCCGCCTGCTGGAGATCGGCAAATACCTTGAATCCATTGCCCCCCGGTATCAAAAGCACCTGGCCGCAAACACCCTGTCGCTCATTGATGAAAACGTGATCGCTCACCAGATCCCCGGCGGGATGATCTCCAACCTCGTCAGCCAGCTCAAGGAGATGAATGCACTCGATCGTCTCCCCGAAGTCCAGTTGGAAATCCAGGTGGTTCGAAAAGAAGCGGGGATGCCGCCGCTTGTGACTCCGACTTCACAGATCATCGGCTCACAGGCCGTCATGAATGTGCTTACGGGGAGATACCGGACCGTCAGCAACCAGTTTCGCGACCTGCTGTTCGGACTCTACGGGAAAACGCCCGCAAGCATCGATCCGAAGGTCCGCGAAATGGCATTGCGCGGCTCCGGGCAGGGGATCTGGATCACGGACCGGCCCGCGAACCATCTCAAACCGGAAATCGAAGCTGCCCGGCGCAAGCTCGGCGATCTGGCAAAAACGGAGGAGGACGTGTTGACGTACGTGCTCTATCAAACATCAGGCGAGCAATTCCTGAAATGGAAGTACGGCGTGGAACCGATGCCCGAGAGAGTCAGGCCTGGGGATGCTTGATAGAAAACGGGGGAAAGCCTACTCCGGCCGCTTCGGCTCGAACCTGAAGCGGTACCCGATGCCCGGCTCGTTGATCAGGAATCGAGGTCGGGCCGGGTCCTTCTCCAGCTTGTGCCTGAGCTGTGTCATATAAACCCGCAGATACTGGGTGTGCTCTACATAAGACGGCCCCCAGACTTCCTTGAGAAGCTGGCGATGGGTAACTACCTTTCCCGCGTTCTGCACGAGAACAAGCAACAGCTTGTATTCCAGGGGGGTCAGGTGGACCTCCGCAACATCGAGGAAAACCTGCCTTTTCGCAAAATCGATTCGAAGCTCATCGGCTGAAAATACGGATACCTGCTGCCCGCTCTTCTGCATCTCGGCGTGGCGAATGGCCACACGGATCCTGGCCAGGAGCTCGCCGACACCAAAGGGTTTCGTCAGGTAGTCATCGGCGCCCGCATCGAGAGCCCGGACCTTGTCGTTCTCCTGCTCCCGGGCGGAAAGAATGATGATCGGTACCCGGGACCATTCCCGAAGCTTGCCGATGACCTCAAGGCCGTCCATGTCGGGAAGGCCGAGATCAAGGAGCACAGCATCGGGATTCCTTGTAGCCGCCTGCGAGAGACCATCCCTGGCCGTTTCCGCTTCAACCAGTCGATAGCCTTCGCTCTCCAGGGCAACCCGGAGGAAGCGCCTCATCTGAATGTCATCTTCAACCAGCAGGACGAGTCCCTTCTCCACAGACCTGAACCTTTCTGTTTTTTATACAATCATCCAAACCTCAGGATTCCTTCTCCACCGAAGGCAATACGGCCTCCCCCTCTATCGGCAGCGTGAATCGGAACACCGCACCGCCTCCGGATCGATTTTCAGCCCATATGCGGCCGCCGTGCGCTTCCACGATGACCCGGCAGATGGACAGGCCGAGGCCGACCCCGCCACCCGGCAATTTGCCGCGGGTGAATTTTTCAAAGATCCGCTCCTCAAGGCCTGACGGGATGCCGGGCCCCCTGTCTGCAATTTCAATAAGGACACCTGCCTTCTGCATTCGGGCGACAAACTCAACGGGTGTCCCCGGGGGGGTGTGCTGGAGGGCATTTTCCAGGAGATTCGTGAGAACCTGCTCCACCAGGAGCGGATCAAAGGGAATCAAGGGCAGATTATCGGGGATCATGAGGCTGAGCGGGTGATCTTTCAAGCGCTCGGAGAGCCGTTCGATGACGACACCCGTGATCTCCTCCAGGGATTGCCAGTCCTTGTTGACCCGGATCGCACCCGATTCGAGTCGCGTCATGTTGAGCACATTGCGTACGATGTGGTTGAGGCGCTCCGCCTCCCCGTGAATGGTCCTGGCCAGTTCCTCCCTTTTTCCCTCGGCCAGATGTTCGCCCTTCCGGAGCAGGGTATCGGCCGCGCCGCTGATGGTCGCAAGCGGCGTCCTCAGGTCATGGGATACCGAGCTCAGAAAGACGTTCCGCAGGCTCTGCTTCTCGGCGCTGAGGCGCTCCCGTTGGGCCTCCTGGGCCAGAATGACCCGCTCCATGGCCATGGCCGTCTGGTTCGCAAAGGTCTCGAGAAGATGAACCTGCTCGGTTTCGAAGGCTTCGTTCGGATTTTCCGGGAGAATGCCGACAACGCCAACCGGACCGGAGGAGGCGATCATGGGCAGGTAGAGGGCCTTGGCCCCGGGGAGGGTGTCGGTGCCAACACCCGCCGCTTGCCTGTTCTCCAGGACCCATTGCGCCACGCCCATCTCTTTTTCGTCCAGGGCGAAGGTGCCCACCCCCGTCGAGGGGACGACAAGGCGACCCCGTTCATCGGAGACGAGAATGACCACCTGGCTTCGGAAGACCTCGCCGATGTGTTTCACGGCAATATCGCTGAGCTTTTCTTTTTTTCGCTCCCGCGCCAGATCCCGGCTCAGGCCATAAAGCGCAGCGGTTTTTCTCTCCCGCAGCCGAGCTGCCTCAGCCTGCTCACGAACCTGCAGGGTGAGCCCGCTGATGACCAGGGCTACGGCCAACATGACCCCGAATGTCACGAAGTACCGGGCATCGGAGACGGCAAAGGTGAAATGGGGAGGGACAAAGAAAAAGTCGAAGGCCGCGATGCCCAGGAGGGTTGCCATCAGCGCCGGCCAGCGGCTTGTGCGGATCGCCGTCACCACAACGCCAAGCAGATACACCATGACAAGATCAAGAAGCTCGAAATAGGGGAACATGATGGCAGAGATACCCGTGGCTGCAACCACCGCGGAAATGGACCAGACCCACTCCGAGGGCTTCCTGGGTAAAGGGGGTTTTTTCTCAATGCGCCGGGGTACACTCTCGGGGGCGTCGCCTGTGATGACATAGACATCGATATCGCCGCTTCCGCGGACGATTTCATCGAGCGGGGAGCCCAGGAGCTTGTCCTTCCACCGGGGATGGGTCGGCTTGCCGACAATGATCTTCCCCACGTTGCGCAGTCTTGCATAGCTGAGAATTTCTTCGCTCACCCGGTGCCCCGTCAGCGTCACCGTCTCGGCGCCCAGGCTCTCGGCCAGACGAATGTGCTCCGCCAGCAGCTGCTTGTCCTCCACGGAGGCGCGGACATGGGTGGGCGCTTCGATATTGACGGCGATCCACTCGGCGCGAAGTCCCGCGGCCATTCGGCGGGCTGCCCGGATCAGGCGGACCGAGCGCGGATTGGGCCCCACGCAGACGAGAATCCTCTCCGTGACGGGCCAGATTGCCCGCACCCCCTGGTCCCGCCGGTAACTCTCCATCTGCTCATCGACACGCTCGGCCGTGCGTCGAAGTGCCAGTTCACGCAGAGCGATGAGGTTTCCCTTCCGGAAGAAATTCTCCATCGCCTTTTTCGCCTGATCGGGGATGTACACTTTCCCCTCCTTCAGGCGCTGCAGAAGCTCATCGGGCGGCAGATCGACAAGCTCGATCTCGTCGGCTCGCTCCAGAAACGAGTCCGGCAGGGCTTCCCTCACCACGACGCCGGTGATCTGATAAACCACGTCATTGAGGCTCTCCAGATGCTGGACGTTGACGGTGGTGTAGACGGAGATTCCGGCACAGAGAAGCTCCCTCACGTCCTGCCAGCGTTTTTTATGGCGGGCGCCGGGGACATTGGTGTGGGCCAGTTCGTCCACGAGGACAATGGAAGGATTGCGGGCCAGGGCGCCGTCCAGGTCGAATTCCTGGAGGGTTTTCCCCTTGTAGTAGATGGAGCGGCGGGGCAGAGTCTCCAGCCCCTCCAGGAGCGCTTCTGTCTCCCTGCGGCCGTGGGTTTCGACGAGGCCGGCGACGATATCGATGCCCTCCCGCCGCCTCACCTGCGCCGCTTCCAGCATGGCATAGGTTTTCCCCACACCGGGGGCGGCGCCGAAGAAGACCTTCAGCTTCCCCTGGCGTTGCCGCTCTTCCTTCTGCATGACCTGCTCGAGAAGGGCGTCTGGGTCGGGTCTTTTTTCATCCATACCGGAACAACCTGTGAAGGATTGCCGAGGATCGCAACCGCGTGTTGAAGTTTAGCAGAATCACCGCAGGGTCTCCAGCGCCATGTTCAGATCGAGGACCGGGACGACAGCCTCCCCGAGGAGGCCGAGATCCCGATCCCGCAAATGGGTCCTGACAAGACCCTGCACGACCCCCTCCTCGAGCCCCCGGGCCTTCGCAACACGCCGGACCTGGTAAAGGGCGGCAGCCAGGCTGATGTGGGGATCGAGGCCGCTGCCGGAAGCCGTGACCAGATCCACGGGGATCGACCGGCGATTGTCCGGGTCGGCGGCGCGCAGTGCGGCGATTCGCGACCGGATCGCTTTCGTCAGTTCCGGGTTCGACGGTCCCAGGTTGGACCCCGCCGAGGCGGCGCTGTTGTACGGAAAGGGCTTTGTCGCCGAAGGCCGCCCCCAGAAATAGCGGGGGTCCTCGAAGGGCTGCCCGATGAGAGCCGACCCCACGGGATGGCCATTCCTGACGATCAGGCTTCCATTGGCCTCATGGGGAAGGAGGATCTGGGCGAGTCCCGTGATGAACAGCGGGTAGACGATGCCGGTCAGCACGGTCAGCAGCAGCAGTAAAAAGACGGCGGGGCGGATGAAGTGTCTCATGGATCATCTCCTCAAACCAGGTGCAGGGCCGCAAGGATCAGATCGATCAGCTTGATGCCGATGAAGGGGACCACCAGGCCGCCGGCACCGTAGACAAGCAGGTTGTGGCGAAGGACGATTGCGGCGCCCATCGGGCGATACCGGACCCCTTTCAAGGCAAGGGGGATCAGGGCGACGATGATCAGGGCATTGAAGATAACCGCTGAGAGGACCGCACTTTGCGGGGTTGCGAGCCCCATGATGTTGAGCGCGGACAGGGAGGGGTAGATGCCAGCAAAGGCCGCCGGGAGGATGGCAAAGTACTTGGCCACATCGTTGGCAATGCTGAACGTGGTGAGCGTCCCCCGGGTCATCAGGAGCTGCTTGCCGATCCCGACGATCTCGATGAGCTTCGTGGGATTCGAGTCGAGATCGACCAAGTTTCCCGCCTCCTTGGCGGCCTGGGTTCCCGTGTTCATCGCCACGGCCACATCGGCCTGGGCCAGGGCCGGCGCATCGTTGGTCCCGTCGCCGGTCATGGCAACCAGGTGTCCCCCGGCCTGATAATCGCGGATCAATCTCAGCTTCGTCTCCGGCGTTGCCTGGGCGAGAAAATCATCCACTCCGGCCTCGGCGGCAACGGCTGCGGCTGTCAGCGGATTATCGCCCGTGATCATGACCGTGTGAATTCCCATCCGCCTGAGCTCCGTGAACCGTTCCCGGATGCCGCCCTTGACGACGTCCGCCAGCTGAATGACCCCGAGAGCATGGGCCCCGTCGGCCACGACAAGGGGCGTGCCGCCCCCGCGGGAGATGTCGTCGACGATCGATCGGATCTCTGGGGGAAAGGAACCGCCCTGATCTGTCACATAGGCTTCCATGGCGTCCGCGGCCCCTTTGCGGATCTGCCGCCCGTCGAGATCGACACCGCTCATGCGCGTCTTTGCCGTGAAGGGGATGAAGCGGGCACCAAGGGCCTTGATATCCCTCTCCCGCAGTCCGTAATTCTTCTTGGCCAGCACGACGATGCTGCGGCCCTCGGGGGTCTCGTCGGCGAGCGAGGCAAGCTGGGCCGCATCGGCAAGAGTTTTACCGTCCACGCCGCCGGCGGGAAGGAACGACGTCGCCTCCCGGTTGCCGAGGGTGATGGTGCCGGTCTTGTCCAGCAGGAGGACATCCACGTCGCCTGCCGCCTCGACTGCACGGCCGCTCATGGCGATGACGTTGGCCTGGATCATCCGGTCCATGCCGGCAATGCCGATGGCCGAAAGAAGCCCTCCGATGGTCGTCGGGATCAGACAGACGAGCAGGGCAACGAGCACGGTGATGGTGACAGGCGATCCCTGGCCGGCAGCCTGGACGCTGAAGATCGAGAACGGCAGAAGCGTGACCGTGGCCAGCAGGAAGATAATGGTCAGGCCGGCAAGGAAAATGTCGAGGGCGACTTCGTTGGGGGTCTTCTGCCTCCTCGCACCCTCCACCATGGCGATCATCCGGTCCAGGAAGGTCTCACCGGGACTCGACGTAACGCGGATAACGAGCCAGTCCGAAAGCACCCGCGTCCCCCCGGTCACGGCGCTGCGGTCCCCGCCGCTTTCCCGGATGACGGGAGCACTCTCGCCTGTAATGGCGCTCTCGTCGACAGAGGCAACCCCGACAACCACCTCGCCATCGCCGGGAATGATATCCCCTGTTTCCACCAGGACGAAATCGCCTTTGACGAGCTGCGAGCCCGGGATGAGGACTCGATCCGCGCCGGGGTCGGGGCCGGAGAGCTGCTTGGCCAGAACATCCTTCCGTGTGCTGCGCAGTGCCTTTGCCTGGGCCTTTCCCCGTCCTTCCGCCATGGCTTCGGCGAAATTACCGAAAAGAACGGTAACCCAGAGCCAGATCGACACGGCCAGAATGAAACCGGGGCTTTCCTCGCCTCGTCCGGACAGGGCATGGAAAAAGAGCACCGAGGTCAACACACTGCCCACCTCGACGACAAACATGACCGGCCGCCTCATCATGTGCAGAGGATTCAGCTTCAGGAATGCATCGGTGATGGCCTGCCGGAGAAGAGCACCTTCAAAAAGGGTGAGGGTTTTGATCTTTCGATTCATCGTCTCGATCTCCCGTGAGCCGGCCTCAGGATGCCATGAATTCCGCAATCGGTCCGAGGGCCAGGGCCGGAAGAAACGTTAGCGCGCCCACCAGAAGAACCACGCCGACAAGCAGAAGCACGAAAAGGGGTGTATGGGTTGGAAGAGTTCCGGCACCGGATGGAATGACTTTTTTCCTCGCCAGGGACCCCGCCATGGCCAGAACCGGGATCATCACCCAGAACCGGCCGATCAGCATGGCGATCCCCAGGGAGATATTGTAGAAGACGCTGTCGGCATTAAGGCCGGCAAAGGCGCTCCCGTTGTTGTTTGCCGTCGACGAGAAGGCGTAGAGAACCTCCGAGAAACCGTGGGGTCCAGGATTTGAGATGCCGGCAAGCCCCGCCTTTGCCACCACGGCAAACGCGGTGCCGACAAGGACCGCGGCGGCGGGGATGAGAATGACGAGGGAGGCCATTTTCATCTCGAAGGCCTCGATCTTCTTGCCCAGATACTCCGGTGTCCGGCCCACCATGAGACCCGCCACGAAGACGGCGATGACGGCGAAAACAAGCATGCCATAGAGCCCGGAGCCGACGCCGCCGAAGACAACCTCCCCGATCTGCATGAGCCAGAGGGGGGCAAGGCCTCCCAGGGGCGTGAAGGAATCGTGCATGGCATTGACCGATCCGTTCGAGGCGGCAGTGGTGGCAACCGCCCAGAGCACTGAGTTGACGATGCCGAAGCGCGCCTCCTTCCCTTCCATGTTCCCGCCGGGCTGCCCGCTTCCCGCCGCCTGATCGACCCCGAGGGCGGGCAGGACAGGATTTCCCGCCTGCTCGCTCCACAAGCACAGAATCATCAGCGGGATGAGGATGACCAGCATGGCCGCAAGGATTGCCCAGCCCTGCCGCGTGTCGCCCACCATTTTTCCGAAGGTGTAGCACAGGGCCGCGGGAAGCAGGAGGATAGCGAGAAGCTCCAGAAAGTTTGAAATCGGGGTTGGATTCTCCAGGGGATGGGCGGAGTTGACGTTGAAAAAGCCTCCACCATTTGTCCCGAGCTGCTTGATGCCGATTTGCGAGGCCGCCGGACCCATGGGGATGACCTGCACAGTAACCTCGTTGCCCTCACTGTCCAGTGTGCTCTGAAGAAGCGGAACCCGGATGGCGGCGCCGAGCGACTGAACGACCCCCTGGGAGACGAGTGCCAGAGAGAGCACGATGGCCAGCGGAAGCAGGATGTACAGGACGGAGCGGACCATGTCCACCCAGAAATTTCCGATGGTCTGCGAGAGGCTGCGCTGGAGTCCCCGGATGAAGGCTGCAAGTGCTGCCATCCCACTGGCCGCAGAAACGAAATTCTGGACGGTGAGCCCGATCATCTGTGTCAGATAGCTCATGGCCGTCTCCCCGGCATAGGCCTGCCAGTTCGTATTGGTGACGAAACTCACGGCCGTGTTAAAGGCAAGGTCGGGGGCAACGGCACGGATCTGTTCGGGATTGAGCGGAAGGAATGCCTGGCTGCGCTGGATCAGATAGAGCAGTAGAGCACCCGCGGCGTTGAACAGCAGCAGCGCCGTTGCGTATTCCTTCCATGTCATCTCCCCGTCGGGGCGGATCGCGCAGATTCTACAAATCCTTCTTTCGATGGGTGAGATAAGACGGTGCAGAGGCGAAGACTCTCCGCTGTAGATGCGAGCCATGTACAAGCCCAGCGGCTTGACGAGAACCAGAAGAGCGACAAGATAGAGGAAGACCTGAATCATTCCCGGGGCGTTCATGAAAACACCTCCGGCTTCAGAAGCGCGATAAAGAGGTAGATGAGAAGGGCCAGGGCGATGATGCCGCCAATCAAGTAGAGAAAGGACATTTCACTCACCCGCTCGGAGTCTTTCAATCCAGCTGACAGAGAGCCAGCACAGAATGAAAAACACGGCAATGATACTTGCGTAGAGGATATCCATAAACTCTTCACTCTCCCGTTCGAGAAATCGCGTCAGGCATCCCCCACTCGCCGCTGCAGGACCCTGTGCTTCTCATAAAGCTCGTTGCGCTTGGCCTCAAGCGCAGAAGTTTCCTGATCAACCTCTTCGATTCTTCTATGGATGGTCGGTAATTCAGCATCCCTCAAGTGATCCTTGGCTTGCCTGCTTTCCCGGATCAAAACCTTCTTCCATTCCGACGGATCATCGCTTCGAAATCTGCCCTTTGTCACTTTGTACTTCACGAGAAGGTCCTCCAGCGCAAGAGAGCTGGAAAAATCGTCGAGTTCCGATTCACTGACCGTCACGTAGAGAGCTTTTCCCTCAATCAACACGGGAAGGCGGTAAATCCCGGGATTCTCGGCAAGGGCCAGCAATCGAGCCTGATGGTCCTTGAGCATCCCTGAAAGCTTTTTATTATCGAGGATGACTTTGTCCAGGTGATCAATCTCACTGCGGATCTCATTCATTTCTTTTCTCATCTCTTCGCGCGTCTGTGACCGGATCGAGAACGGCATCGCGAGAAACAGGATGAGCACCGCAAATGACAGGACTCTGTATCGGTTCATGTTTGCCCCCTTGAAACTTGTTGCTTTCAAGGAAATCTTTTCCAACGCTTTTGTGGTCAGGTTAACAAGGCAGGAATAAAGATGTTGTTAAAATCAGGGGCTGAGGAATAAAAAGAATATCAATACAACATGTGCGGGGTGGAGTTGGGGCCCAACCTTTTTTATCATTTTCATGATGACAGGATCATCAAGAAATGAGATATGATTATGCGTGAAGCGCTTAAACACCAGGAAAGGAGGAATATATGAACAAAGCGGAACTGATCAGTGAAGTGGCAAAGGTCGTGTGCGTGAAGAAGGAGGCTGCTGCAGCCGTCGATGCCGTGTTCGGAGCGATTCAGAAGGCACTGAAGAAGGGGGACAAGGTGGCCATCGCCGGATTCGGGACGTTCTCCGTTGCGAAACGGGCTGCACGGAAGGCCCGCAACCCCCAGACTGGCGACATCATCAAAGTGAAGGCGAAGAAAGTGCCGAAGTTCTCCGCCGGCAAAGGGTTTAAGGATGCCGTGAAGTAAGCGCTATTCATTTTTTAGCAGGCAAGGATGAAAGAAGGGATTCCGCTCGGGATCCCTTCTTTTTTTTTCCAGCTCCCCGCCAGAGCGCGATCCGGTGGGCACTCTTTACTTTCGGGCCGTTTGAGTCTGCTCTCTCAGAAAAATCTTCTGCGGCGATTTCCTCTTTGAACACCTTCGTTATCGGTTCAATGCTTACGGAAAATCGAAGCCCCTTTCTTCCTGATCACGCCGGCGCCGAGAAACCCGATACCCTTCAGGATCCCTTTTTCTCTCCTGACCGGGGCGGCGGCTTACGTTTTGCCGTCGCTCGTTTTGCCGATGGTTTCTTCGCCGGGACTCCCCCTTGCCGGCGGGAAGGGGGCGGGGCCTCTTTTCCCAGGCGCTCATCCCAGAATGCCGGGGTCCGTCGCAGATCGCGGACGTCGAATTCCACCAGTGCGGCCAAATCTTTCACCAGGCCGCGGAACATGCCCTGCAGGCATTCGGGGATGTGCTGCTGCCTCGTGCGGTGCACGCGGATGCATTCCACGCAGTTACCGTGACGGTGGCAGCGCGTCTGTGTACAGGGACAGTCATCCACTATTCCCGGAATGAGCTTGCGCGCAGCGGGTTCTTTCTGCTTTCGTTTCATGGAGTTCTCCGCAATTCGGGTTTTTCCCCTTCCGGAGAAGCGCAACCTTTTTGCCACTTTAAGAGATTCCAGCCGGAAGAACAATCTTTTTCATCCCTCGCTTTGACTTTCGACACGCCATTATATAGAATGCGCAAGCCTGACGCAGATCGAGGATCGAATGCCATGAACCGCTGGTTTGAGACCCTTCATCGCACCCTGGACAGGGAGAAAATTTCGGAGGACCCGGAAAAGTCCCGCCTGGTGCCTCTCCAGCACTATGCCGAGTCCCTGGGGGAGTTCCGGGAGACCTTACTGCGCTGGTTTCAGGCAAGCCTGCCGGGGAATCGCCGGATTCGCGTCTTTGTGGACGGCTTCCCCAAGAAGTGCTCCGAAGGCCCGACGGCACAAATCGACAACGAGTTCCAGGCCCTGCTGAGTGAGGCAGGCATCCCCTTTTGCTGGACGGACCTCTCCTCCGAACTTGCCATACCCCCCGGGGAACTTCATGCCTCCCACGCCTGCCTGGAGCGAATCCGCGGCGTGGTCCGGGAGGGAAAAGAAGACGCTGCGATCGTCCTGGGCTCCGGAAGCATCACCGATCTGGTGAAACACGCCCTGCATCTGGAGGGCAGGCCCATTCCCTTCGTTTCGATTCCCACGGCGCTCACCGTGACGGCCTTTACATCCGCATTCGCCATCATCGACTTCCACGGGGCGAAGCGCACTCTTCAGTCCAGGCCGGTTTCCGCCGCCTTCTGGGTCAGACCTTTTTTGGAATGCGCCCCCGCAAGCATGTCCCGGGCAGGGTACGGGGATCTTCTGGCCCGCTTCGTTGCTTACGGAGACTGGCTTCTCGGGCACCGCCTGGGGGTCATGGAGCGATATGACGAGTCGGCCTTTCGCCTCATGGAGCCCTTTGCCGGAGGGATCCGGGAGGCAGCAGACGGGTTTGCAAGCTATCCTTTGCCGCAGGAAGCCACGGCATGTGCCGCCGCGGCACTCGCCATGGCGGGGATTTCCATGTCCACCGCCGGGGAGACCACTCCGCTTTCCGGCTTTGAGCACGTCATCAGCCACGCCCTGGATTTTCTGAGGCTCACGGCGGGCAGGGATCTCGTCTTTCACGGGGAGCAGGTTGCGCTGGGCTCCCTCTTGAGCGCCCGGACCTTCGACCGGCTCCTGGGGATGGAGAACCTCAATGGCGTCGCCTGGCGGGATGCGGACATCGGGCAGTCCTTGCGGATCCTGGAAGAGCGAATGGCTGCGGCACCCCTTCCGCGGAGCGTGGATGCGGCCTCCGGGGATCCCTACCGGGAAAGGATGGCTGCGGCCCGGACGGAGTTTTCGACGGAATATCGCAAGAAAACAGAACGCTGGGCCGATGCCCGTCCCCGGATCGGGTCGTTTGTGGATGCCTGGGGGGATATCCGGCTGGATCTCGCCCGGCTGACCATGCGGGCCGAGGAGATGGAGCCGCTGCTGAAGAAAGCGGGCCTGCCCTGTCGCCCCGGGGAGACGGAGCCGCCTACCACGAAGGAAGAACTCCGGTGGGCCGTGGCGTTTTCGCCGTTTGTGCGGGTTCGAATGAATCTCTCCGATCTGCTCTTCTGGATGGGGAGGGAGGATCTCGTCCTCTTGCCTTGACAAAGCGGCCTTTTTTTTCATATAGACAGCGCGGGTAAGCAGGGTGCCGGCACTTGGAACGGGTTCTCCATCGTCCGGCCCGGCAGGGATCATCCAAATCACCTTTCAAGAAGAAAACTGAAAGCAAGGAGCAGGGGAAATGAAACGCATGCGATCGAAATGGGCGGTCCTGACAGCGGGCCTGATCCTGCTGTCGGCCGTGTCGGCAGGTTCGGCCTTCGGTGCCGAGCCGGTCAAGGGCAAGGTCATGATCTACAGCTCCATCTATCTGCACATCATCGAGCAACTCAAGCCGGTGCTGAAAAAGACGTTTCCCGACGTTGACGTGCAGTGGTTCTACGGGGGCTCGGAGAAGGTGATCGCGAAGCTCGTGGCGGAGTTCGATCAGGGCAGCACCATGGCGGATTTGATCATGATCGCAGACCCCGCCTACTACAACACCCTCAAGCGCGAGGGGCGTCTTCTGCAGTACAAATCGCCCAACGCGAAATATGTCCTGCCACTGTGGCTCGACAAGGACGGCTACTACTCCGGCGTGCGGATCAACGTCATCGGAATCGCCTACAACAAGAATCTCGTGGCGGCCAAGGATCTCCCCAAGACCTGGTGGGACCTGGCAGACCCCAAGTGGCAGGGAAAGGTGGGCATGCCGAACCCGCTTCTGTCCGGGACGGCCTTTGCGGGGACGGCGGGCCTCGTGCGCTCGCCGAAGCACGGATGGCCCTTCTTCGAGGCCCTCCGGAAAAACCGGATCGCCTGTGAGCCCGGAAACGGCGCCGTGGAAACGAAGCTGCTCTCCGGCCAGCTCGCCGTGGCGATGCTGCTCGAGGAGAACGTTCTGAAGGCGATCAGTGAGAAAAAGCCCCTGGGGTTCGTTTACCCCTCCGACGGTCCCATTGTGAACCCATCCGGTATCGCCATCATGAAGAACACGAAGAACCCTGTAGCGGCCAAGGCCGTTTATGACTTCTTCCTCTCCAAGGAAGGCCAGCAGGCGATCCTTGCGGGCTGGATGCACTCCGTCAGGCCCGACATGCCCCCGCCGGCCAATGCAGCCATGAAGATCGGGGAGATCAACAAGTTCGCCATGTCCATGGACTGGGATGCCATCAGCCGGGACCCGGACAAGATCAAGGAAAAATTCGACCAGACGGTCCTGCGGTAGGTTGACGATTTGTGATCCCGCCGGCCGGATCTCGCCTCGGCCGGCGGGAACTTGTATTGCGGAGCGGTATCATTCATGGGCTCGATCGGGAGATTATTCAGCGCACGCAATCTCGTCATCGGTTCTGCCCTGCTGTTTCTTGTCGTATTCGTCCTCTTCCCCCTTGCCCTCCTTGTGTTCAGGAGCTTCCTCGGAACCGACGGCGATCTGAGCCTCCAGAACTATCTCGCCGTCTACGGCAAGAACCGCAACTGGGATGCCGTTGTGATGACCCTCTGGGTCTGCGGCCTCACCATGTTCTTCTCCATGATCTTCGCCACGGGGCTTGCGTGGCTCGTGGTGCGCAGCAACCTTCCCTGGCGGCGCCAGTTCCGCTCCCTTTTCTTCATTCCCTACGTGATCCCTCCCTACGTGGGGGCGATCGCCTGGATCCTGCTGATCACCCCGGGTGTGGGATACATCAACAAGATGCTGATCGAGTCCTTCGGCGCCGAAGTCCCCGGCCCCTTCGACATCTATACCGTCCCCGGGCTTGTGTGGGTCATGACCCTGTTCTACTACCCGCTGGCCTTTCTGAATGTGGCAAGCGCCCTCGAGCAGATGGACAATACCCTGGAGGAGGCCGCCCGCATCAGCGGGGCCCATCCCCTCCGGGTGTTTTGGGACATCACGCTGCCCCTGGTTTCCCCCAGCTTCTTCGCGGGGGGGCTTCTGGTCTTTGCCGCCTCCGCCTCCGCCTTCGGGATCCCCGCCATGATCGGCATGCCCAGCCGGATCTATGTGCTCTCCACCCAGGTCATGCAGTATGTCTACATGGGGACCACCTCGGGGATGCGGGAGGCGACGGCCCTGTCCGTCGTTCTCATGGTCATCGCCGTCATCACCATGACCTTCGGAAACCGCCTGCTCAGCCGGAAGCGCTACACCCTCGTGGGGGGGAAAAGCGCCCGTGTCCTGCCCGTCTCGCTGGGCCGTTTCCGGATCCCGGCCCTCATATTTTCGGGTCTGCTGGGTTTTGTCCTGGTGATCCTGCCCATCGGGGCCATCGTGGTAACCTCCTTCATCCGCGTGTTCGGGGAGCCGATCACCCTGGAGAACCTGAGCCTGGAGCACTATGCCTATATCCTGACGTTCAAAACGGCACTCGAGGCTTTCCAGAACAGCTTCTTCCTGGGCATCGTGGCAGCAACTTTGGCTCTTTTCGTGGCAAGCCTCATCGCTTACTATCGGGTAAAGGTGAAGAGCCCCCTGGCCCGGGCGGCGGACCTCATCGCCACCGTCCCCTACGCCACGCCGGGAACGGTCATCGCGCTGGCGCTGATCATCGCCTTTTCGGGCAAATACGGGCTCAACCTCTACAACACCTTCGCGATCCTTATTGTGGCCTATATCATCAAGTATCTGGCCTTCTCCGTCCGCACGGTCTGCGCCTCCCTGGAGCAGATCGATCTCTCCCTGGAGGAGGCGGCACAGATTTCGGGGGCGAGCTGGATGCAGAGCTTCCGCGATATCATCCTGCCGCTGGTGCGGCCGGGACTCATTGCTGCGTGGTTTCTCGTGTTCATGACCACGTTCTATGAATTGACGATGACCCTGCTGCTCTATGGCCCCGAGACGCACAACCTGGGCGTCATCCTGTTCGAGATGCAGACCTACTCCAACCAGCAGGCGGCCTCCGTGCTGTCCGTGCTGATCCTCGTGGTGGTCCTGGGAGGCAACGTGCTGGTTTCGAAGATCACGAAGGGGAAGATCACCATCTGACGATTCGGGGAGGAAAGGATAGAGGCGATTCATGGCAGATGTGAGACTGGAAAACGTTTCGAAGAAGTTCGGCAATGTTGAGGCCGTGGCGGCATTCAGCGAAACCATCCGGGAAGGCGAGTTCGTATCCCTTCTTGGGCCTTCGGGTTGCGGGAAAACGACAACTCTGAGGATCATCGCCGGGTTCGAGAGGGCCACGACGGGGCGCGTGTTCATCGGGACCGAGCTGGTGAGCTGCTCGGAGACCAGGACCTACAAGCCTCCGGAAGACCGCAACATCGGGATGGTATTCCAGTCCTACGCCGTGTGGCCCCACATGGATGTCTTCGCCAACGTTGCCTATCCCCTGAAAGTCCGCGGGACGTCGAAAAAGACGATTCGCGAGAAGGTGGACCACGTGCTCGATCTGGTGCACCTGGAAGGCCTGGACAAACGTCTTCCCAGCCAGCTCTCCGGGGGCCAGCAGCAGCGCGTGGCTCTGGCCCGGGCCCTCGTGGCCGAGCCCTCCCTTCTTCTTCTGGACGAGCCTCTCTCCAACCTGGACGCCAAGCTGCGGGAGAGCATGCGCTTCGAGATCAAGGATGTGCAGCGCCGCCTCGGGATCACCGTCATCTATGTGACCCACGACCAGGCCGAGGCCATGGTCATGTCCGACCGGATCATCGTCATGGACAAGGGCTATGTCCAGCAGACAGGCAAGCCGAAAGACATCTATGAATTGCCCGCCAACCGTTTCGTGGCCGACTTCATCGGCCTGATCAATTTCCTGGAAGGCACTCTCGTTTCCGTGGAAGGCGCGGAGGGGGTTGTCGCCCTGACCGATGTCCCGGGCCCTGTGCATCTGAAGGGCCGCCTCCACTCTGCAATGAAGACGGGCGAGCGGGTCGTCCTGGCGGCCCGCCCGGAATCGATCACGGTGTCGGGCCAGCCGTCCCCCGGTGCGATTCCCGGGCGCCTGGTCCGCAAGATCTATCTGGGAAACGAAATGGACTACCGGGTGGCCCTCGGCCCCCAGGAGGTACGGGCCACGGGACCGGCAGCTGCCGATGACCTGGCGGACGGAAGCGACGTGTGGATGACCTTCACGCGGGTCCTGGCGATGCCGTTTTAATTCCCCCTGCCGCTATACCTGCCCCCGATTTTCCCCATTGCATAGAGAGCATAAAAAGGGATGCCGTAACCTTGCATCATCTCCGCCCCCCCTACACACAATCCCTGACGGCTGAATAACTCCTTGACAATTTCACTGGCGAAGCGTAGGTGATAATCATTATTGTTAAATAACGGTTTTCGCCAATCAGGGTTGGGAGATGCAACACAGGGACTCAATAGAGCCTCAAAAGCGCGTCGAGGAGATGCTCTCGAAGCTGAAAAGCCGCGATTTCCGCATTACGCCCCAGCGACTTGCCATCCTCAGAATTCTTGCCGAAAGCGATGGGCATCCGAGCGTCGACACCATATATCAGGAAGTTAAGGCCCAATTCCCGACGACGAGCCTGGCCACGGTATACAAAACAGTCTCCCTTCTCAAGGAGCTGAACGAGGTATTGGAACTGGGCTTCCCCGATGGGAGTAATCGCTACGACGGGTACAATCCGGCACCTCACCCTCACGCGATTTGCATGACGTGCAAGAAAATCATGGATCCCGAACTGATGAACATTGATGAACTCAGCGAGGAGATGAGCCGCAAGACGGGGTATAAAATCTTCCATCACCGCCTGGATTTCTTCGGTCTTTGCCCGGATTGTCAGCAGAAAAATTAGCCTCTTCATGCTCTGTGGCACTATTTTATGGCTCTTTTTTTACCTGGTGGTCAATAATGATTCTTTATAGACATTCAGAATCATAAGTGACATGGCAACCTTTTACAGAGAGAGAAAGAACGACAATTCATACAGCGAAAGGAGGAAATAGTATGAGTGAAGAAAGCAAGTGCCCGGTAACGGGCAGGACAAGCAAATCCATTGCCGGCGGCGGCACGT
>CAZUBX010000063.1:0-19660 GCA_964619035.1 uncultured Syntrophaceae bacterium
GCTGGCGGGCGATGACGCCGGGGGCGACCATCTCGATGCGGCGGAACTCCTTCGATTCAATGGGGCCCTTGCCGTCCAGCGGCTTTCCCGTGCCGTCAATGACGCGCCCGAGCAAACCGTCACCCACGGGCACTTCCGCGATGCGGCCCGTGCGCTTGACGATGTCGCCTTCCTTGATTAGGGTGTCCTCGCCGAGAATGGCGACACCGACGTTGTCGCGCTCCAGGTTGAGCACCATGCCCAGGATGCCGCCGGGAAACTCGAGGAGCTCCATGGCCATAGCGTTCTGGACGCCGTAGATGCGGGCGATGCCGTCGCCGACGGACAACACCGTGCCGGTTTCGCTGATGTCCAGCTTCTTCTCATACTCCTTGATCTGACTGGAGATGATCTGACTGATTTCCTCTGCCCTGATCGGTTCCATTCGCCTATCTCTCCTCTCCTAAGAGCTTCCTTATATTACCCAGTTGTGTTTTGATACTCCCGTCGTACATGGTATCCCCTACCCGGACGATGAGTCCGCCGATGAGCGAGGTGTCGTCCTCGACGATCATTTCCACTTCCTTGCCCGTCATCTCGGCCACCCGCTGCTTGAGGGCCCCCTCCAGCTCGGAGGTCAGCGGGTAGGGGGTCTTCACGGACACGCGGACCTTTTTCAGGGACTTGTCCATGAACTCCCTGTAGGCGTTCTCGACCTCCCCGAGGAAGTTGATCCTCTGTTTGTCCACCAGGAGTCTCAGGAAGTTGGCCGTTCGGCCGGAGATCTGGGTACGACCCAGGAGCTCCTCGATGACGTTCTTCTTGGACTTCAGCTCGAAGATCGGGTTGGCAAGAAACTCCTGCAGAGCCTTGTTCTGCGCGATGAGAGTGGCGAAGGCGGCCAGCTCCCTGCCGTAGTCCTCGATTTTCCCTTCCTCGACGGCGATGTCAAAAAAGGCCCTTGCGTACCGCTTTGCCAGATCGCTGCTGATCAATTTTTCTTCACCATCCTGTCAAGGTATTCGCGAACCATGCCCTCATGGTCTTCTTTTGTGACTTTCTTCTTGAGAATGTCCTCGGCCATCTGGACGGCCAGCTCGGAAGCCTCCAGCCGCAGCTCATTCTTGGCCTTCTTGAGATCCTGTTCCATCCGCGCCTTGGCGTCTTCCTTCATCTTCTCGGCGACGCGCCCGGCGTCGGAGATGATCCTCTTCTTCTCCTCCTCGCCCTGGGCCTTGATCATGGCGGAGATGCCCTGGATCTCTTCCTCGGCCTTTTTGATCTTCTCGTCATACTCCTTGAACTTCTTCTCCGCATCAGCCTTGACCACTTCGGCTTCCTCCAGGGATATCTTGATCCCCTCGCGGCGGCTCGCAAAGAAGCTCTGCATCTTCTTCCACATCAGCTTGTACAGGATGAAAAGCAGGATGAGAAAGTTAAGAATCCTCCAGGCAAAATCGATGAACATGGCCTTGTGATCCACTTCCTCCCCGCCGCCGGCCGCCCAAGCGATGGCGGCGACCCCGATGATCCCGAGAGCCGTCACCACGCTGCACCATGCGGATTTACTCAGAAAAAGCGTCCTTACCCCTTTACTCATTGGATGCTCCTTCCCAGGACCTTTTCGGCAATTTCAGAAGAGATTCTCAGGGACTGATTCCGCAAGAGCTCTCTGGCCGATGTCAGTTCCTTCTCCAGTTTCGCCTGAAATTCGCTCATCATCCCGGAGATTTCTCCCTTGGCCTTGTCGGTGATCACCTTGGCGGCCTCGGAGCCCTCTTTCTGGAGATCGCCCTTCTGGCCCATGGCCTCCATCTTGGCGGCCCGGATCTTGTCCTCGTACGCGGCCACGCGCCGGTCAATCGTCTCCTGGACGGACTTGACTTCATCCTGAGCCTTGTCCAGGATTTCCTTCCTGCGGTCCATGATGCGCAGGAGCGGCTTGTAGAGCACTTGATTCAGGATCCAGATCAGAAGGAGGAAATTGAAAAGCTGGATGAATACGGTAGAATTGATATCGACCATCTGCCTACCTACCTCTCTCTCGCTCTCTCTTGTGCAGGCACAAAAAAACCGAGCAAACTACGAATTCACCCGGTCGGGTACAGAAACTCACCCTTTCGGGTTCATGACAGCTGCACGGAGAAAACATGCATCTAAACTGTCAGAATAAATGGCGTTTCTCATGAAACGTCCCTTTGCTTCGTCCTGCTGAAACCGCGGCTTTCTAATCACAAACGCCAAAAATTGTCAAGCTTTTTTTCCCCTTGAAACAGGGGTTCCGGCACGATCCGCGGCAAAGCCCGGCGTGCGGCAGGAATGCGGGGCCGCGCAGCTGCAAAACATTTCGGAACTGTTACGGTTTTTCGGTATTCTTGGCTGCTGTCCCTTTCTCCATCTGGCAGTTCCCCTCGAAGAGACCCCCCTCATGGACGACGAAAATGCTCGTCTTGATGTCCCCGAAAAACTTGCCCGTCGCATCGATTTCCATCCGTTCCCCGATGTCCACGGCCCCGCGGACATCGCCTCCGACCATCAGGCTGTCGACGTTTATATTCGCCTCGATCCGGGCGCTCTGGCCAACTACAAGGGTGCCTTTGCCCAGAATTTCGCCCTTGAACTTGCCGTCAAGCCGGACGGCGCCCGTGAAGATGAGTTTCCCCTCGAACTCGGTCCCCTCCCCGAGGAAGGCCTTGATTTCGATTTCCTTCTTCCCTTTGTTCAACATGAGAACCTCCTTCGGAGTGGCTTAGGGCATAAGGCTCAGGGCTTATGGCCGGGATGAAGAATCCTATCGCCTTAAGCCATCCGCCTTTCGCCTCAATTCTTTAGCCCTTCGCCTTAAGCCTTTAGCCTTTAGCCTTTAGCCTTTAGCCTTTAGCCCTATGCCCCTGCAATCTACGACTGCAGCAAATATCTGCGCATACTCACATTCATCAGGAGTCCCATGGCCACCATCATCTTCACCATCGAGGAGCCTCCGTAGCTGAAAAACGGAAGTGGAATCCCCACGACGGGGAGAATCCCCAGGACCATGGCCACGTTGATGAAGACCCCCCAGAAGATCAGCATGGTCACTCCGTAGGCGATGAGCGTTCCCAGGAAATCCCGGGAGTGCTGGGCGATCTTGAGCCCCCAGAGGATCAGCGCCAGCATGAGAACCAGCACGAGCAGGGCGCCCATGAACCCCCACTCCTCGGCAAAGACCGAGAAGACGAAGTCGGTCTGCTGCTCGGGAAGGAATTTCAGCTGGCTCTGGGTCCCCCTCATGAACCCCTTGCCGAAGATGCCCCCGGATCCGACGGCGATGATCGACTGGATGATGTGGTACCCCGACCCCAGGGGGTCCCTCTCCGGGTCAAGGAACGTCAGCACCCTTTCCTTCTGGTACTCCGCCAGGAAGTTCCACCCCAGGGGAATGATGAGGAGCCCGACGGCGGCGAGACTCAGGAGAGTCCTCCACCGGATCCCGACGAAAAGAACCATGGACCCGAAAAGGATCATGAGCATCAGGGCCGTCCCCAGGTCCGGCTGCTTTAATACCAGAACAAAGGGGACAAGGACAATCAAAAAGGGAGCGACCAGTTCACGGATCCCGTATTTTTTCTCCACCCGGTGGTCATTGAAATACTTCGCCAACGCCAGGATGAGGGTGATCTTGACCATCTCGGAGGGCTGCATGGAAAATCCCCCCAGGTTGATCCAGCGCTGGGAGCCCTTCGTCACCGCCCCGACGGCAAACACGGCAATGAGGAGCACGATGGCCAGTCCGTGCACCACATAGGCATACCGCGCGATCCAGCGGTAATCGAAGGCAAAGGTGAGGACCATGACGAAGATCCCGAGCAGGACCCAGCGGATCTGCTTGAGGTAGGGCTCCCCCGAGATTCCATGGCCGGCGCTGTAGAGGTTCAATACGCCGATGCCGACGATCAGCGCAATGAACAGCACCAGCATCCAGTCGAAGTTGAAGATGAGCCGACGGTCGACCTTCATCACTTTGTCTTCCCCGCAAAATAGGCTTCGATGACTTTTCTGGCCACCGGCGCCGCCACCGACCCGCCGTGGCCCGCATGTTCGACCACCACGGCAACGGCGATCTCCGGGTTATCACGGGGCGCAAAACTGACGAAGAGGGCATGGTCCCGGTACTCGTAGGGGTAGGACGAGCCGTCGTCCCCCTCGGCCATCCCGATGACCTGCGCCGTTCCCGTCTTGCCGGCCACGTCCCTGCCGGCCACACGGGCCTGTCCACCCGTCCCCCCCGCCTCGTTGACCACGCCCCACAGCGCTTTCTTCAGGAGCTGGATGTTCTCCTGGCTCACGGGGAGCACGGCCTTTTTCTCGGGACGGAATTCTTCGATGATCTCCCCGTCATCGGTCTCCACGCGTTTGACGATCCTCGGGGTAAAATACTCGCCGTTGTTGGCAACAGCCGCGTAGGCATTGGCCAGCTGGATCGGGGTCGCAGTGTTGTAGCCCTGGCCGATGGCAATCGAGATCGTCTCGCCGGGCTGCCAGGGTACACCGAACCGGGTAAGCTTCCACTCCCTCGTCGGGATGAGCCCCCTGCGTTCGCCCGCAAGGGCAACCCCCGTCCGGGTCCCCAGCCCGAAGGCCTGGGCATACTGGGCGAGCCGGTCCACGCCGAGAAGCTTCCCCACGTTGTAGAAGTAGACATCGCAGGACTCGACAAGGGCCCGGTGCAGGCTCACCCGGCCATGGCCCTGTTTGCGCCAGCAGCGGAAGGTGCGTGTCCCCATGTCGAAATGCCCCGGGCAGTTGAAGGCCGTCTCCGGCGTGATGATCCCTTCCTCCAGGGCCGCTGCAGCCACGATGAGCTTGTAGGTGGAACCGGGCGGATACTGGCCCGCAACGGCCCTGTTTTCCATCGGATGCAGGGGATTCGTGGAGAGTTTCTCCCATAGATCCGTCGTGATCCCCCGGTTAAACTGGTTCGGGTCGAATCCCGGCCGGCTCACCAGGGCAAGGATGGAGCCATCCCGGGGATCGAGAGCCACGACGGCCCCCGCCTTCCCTTCCATAGCCGCCCAGGCCGCCTTCTGTACCTGCGAATCCAGGGAAAGGACAACCCGGTAGCCCTGTGCGGGCTCGACCCGCCCCAGGGTCTTGACCTTCTTGCCGATGACGTTGACCTCGACCTGCTCCCCGCCCGCCTTGCCCCGGATGAACGGGTCGAGGGCCTTTTCCAGGCCGAACTTCCCGATGAAATCGCCGCTCTTGTACCCGGCCGATTTGTCTCGCTCGAGATCGTCGCGGCTCACCTCGCCGATGTAGCCGATGACATGGGCCATCATCTCCCCGTAGTAGTATTCCCGGACGGGCATGACGTCGATGCCCACGCCGGGCAGCTCCAGGGAGTGCGTCTCGATGAGGGCGAGCTTCTCCCGGCTCACATTGCGGTCGACCCGCAGCGGGGTGAAGGGCCTTCGGTTTTCGAGAATGGTTTCGTAATCCGTGGGGAAGGTCAGGTTGACCTTCGCGTAGAGTGTCTCCAGCTTCTCCACGAGCCCCTTGAGGTCCTTCACGTCCTCGGGAAAGATCACCACGTCAAAGGACGGCCGGTTCTCCACGAGAACGACGCCCCGGGAATCGAGGATGATCCCCCGCATCGCCTTCACTTCACGGATGCGGATGCGGTTGTTTTCGGAGCGCTTGAGGAGATCCTCCCCCTTGATGATCTGCAGGTACCACAGCCGCAGGACGAGCAGGCATACGGCCGCCAGGATCACCCAGAAGAAGAAGGTGAATCGCTGGCGGTACTCGCCCGGGTCGTACCGGACAAGCTTATCGGGCTTCGCCAGCATGGACATAGACCTCCAGGCGATTGAACAGGGCGAAGATCGCGGGGCTCAGGACCCCTGCAACCAGGGCCTGGGGAAGATAGGTCCGAAGCAGGCCCTGCGACACGTCGGTGCCGTAGACGGACCAGTAAACGGCGAAGATGAAAAGCCCCTCCAGCAGCACGCACAGAAACGTATAGCCCATGATGAAGAGCATCCGCTCCCCGTAGATCCTCGGAGAGAGCAGATAGGAGAGGATGAAGATCAGGACATAGGTGAAGGTGTAGAGCCCCATGATCGTGCCCGACACGCAGTCCAGGAGGAACCCCGCAAGCAAGGCGAGGACTCCCCCCCTCACCACGTCGAGGTGAAAACCGGCATAGATCACGAGGATGAGGGACACCTCGACGCCGATCCGGCCGCCGAACAACAGGTCCAGCAGCGTTCTCTGAAGAACGACGAGCAGGATCGTGAAGAAGGGAAGGACGATGTAGTAGGCCATAAAAATGTTCGATTAGTTCATTGGTTCAACAAGAAAGAGTTCAGTTGGTTCCATTGGTTCAATTAGTTCGATTAGTTCGGGGAAAAACCAGTTCGATGGAACTTGGGAACCAAGGAACTAACCAACCAGGGAACTGTTTTATTCCTTCTCCGTTTGCAGGACCAGAACCTCTTCGATCTTCGAGAAATCCACCGCCGTCACCACTTCGATGGTCTGGAAGAGCCCGGGGTCTTTCTTGTCGGCACGGACGACCGTCCCCAGCATGAGGCCCTTCGGGAATGCACCCCCGAGCCCCGAGGTGATGACCGCTTCGCCGGCCTTCACCTCTTCGGTCCGCTGAACGTACTTCAGGCGCAAAAGCCGGTGACCTCCACCCTGGAGGATCCCCTGGGCACGGCTGCCCTGCACGAGGGAATCGATGTTGCTGTTGTAGTCCGTGACGAGCAGGATCTTGGAATAGTTCCAGGAGCACTCGATCACACGGCCCACCACCCCTTCCGGTGAGATCACGGGCAGGCCCTCCTTGACGCCGTCCGTCGACCCCTTGTTGATCATGATCGTGCGGAAAGGCGACGAGCCCTCGTTGCCGACGACCCGCGCGGCAATCGTCGGGTAGATGGTGCTGTCCTCGAGGGCCAGGATTTTTTTGAGCCGGCTCCCCTCGAGCGACATCTCGCGGTAGGTGTTCACCTCGCCCTGCAGGGCCGCGATCTTATTCCTCAGCTCCCGGTTTTCCTCCTCCAGGCCCACGAGAAAGAGGTACTGCTTCCAGGCGCCGCTCACGGAGCCCACGCCCGAGTTGATCGCGCGCTCGACGGGGGCCGTCACCTCGAAGACAAGCTTCTTCACAACCCCCGGGCTCCCCGGGCGTCTGAGGCTCTGGGAAAGGATGACTAGGGAGACGGCGATCAGGATGAAGGCAACGATGACGGCGAGATACTTCTTGAGAAACAACGATCCTCACCTGCAATGAATTTGGAACCGAGGGCTTTCGTGTCCAGGCGTATCCGTTGCGCGTGAGGCCAGCTCGTCGGAGGTGCGCGAAGTGATGCGGGCTGCCGCTGCCTGCCGGTTCAAAGCTGGATGGCGACCTCTCTCAGGAGCTCCAGTTCGTCAAGAACCATGCCGGAGCCCCTTGCCACCGTGGACAGGGGGTCGTCGGCAATGCTGATGGGAAGCCCCGTTTCCTCGCGTAGCAGCACGTCGATATTTCTCAGCAGCGCGCCGCCGCCGGTGAGCACGATGCCTCGATCGACGATGTCGCCCGCCAGTTCCGGCGGCATCTGCTCCAGGGCATCGCGTATCGTGTCGACGATGATGCTCACGGGCTCCGCGATGGCCTCCCGGGCCTCTTCCGAATTGATCTCGATGATCTTCGGGATCCCCGAGATGAGATCCCTGCCCTTGACCTCGACGGTCTTGAGCACCTCGTCCGGATAGGCGCAGCCGATCGTCGTCTTGATCATCTCGGCGGTGCGCTCGCCGATCAGAAGGCTGTACTTGCGTTTCAGGTACTGCACGATCGCTTCGTCCATCTTGTCGCCGGCCACGCGGACCGACTTGGCGTAGACGATACCGGAGAGGCTGATCACGGCCACCTCCGTCGTGCCGCCGCCGATGTCGACCACCATGGAGCTCACGGGCTCCTTGATCGGGAGCCCCGCGCCGATGGCTGCCGCCATGGGCTCCTCGATGAGATAAACCTCACGGGCGCCTGCCGACTCGGCCGTTTCCTTCACGGCCCGGCGCTCCACCTGGGTGACCCCCGAGGGGATCGAGACGATGATGCGGGGCCGGATAAGAGTCCGGCGATTGTGGACGCGCTGGATGAAGTGGCGCAGCATGGCCTCCGTGATGTCGAAATCGGCGATGACGCCGCCCTTCATGGGCCGGATGGCCTCGATGTTTCCGGGCGTCTTGCCGAGCATGAGCTTCGCCTCGGAGCCGACGGCGAGCACTTTCTTGAAACCGCGGGAGTCGCGGTGAACGGCCACGACAGAGGGCTCGCGCAGGACGATCCCTTTGCCCCTCACATAGACAAGGGTATTCGCCGTGCCGAGGTCGACGGCGAGATCATTCGAAAATTTTCCGAGAATAAAGTCAAAAAGCAAAATCTTTCCTCCTGATGTTACTGCAGAAATCGCCGGTCAACCCCCGACAACTTACCATTTGAATGTTGTGGTATACCGCATTTGTAAGGGCGAATCAATGCATTTTTGCGAAATAGTTATTGCTTTTTCACCTCAATTATAATAGGGATTTTCCCTTATATCGAACTCCGAGGGGCACTCCATGCTTCAGTTCATGAGAAAACATGCCCAGAGCTGGCTCATCAAGGTTCTCCTGGGCCTGATCATCGCCGTTTTCGTCCTGTACTTCGGTTCGACGCGCTGGCGCGATCCCACCGATGGGCTCGTGACGGTGGGCGACCACCACATCACCTTCAACGATTACCGCAAGGAGTACCAGAACCTCCTCGACATGTACCGCCAGCGGCTCGGCGCCAACCTGACGGAGGAGGTCATCAAGAGCCTCAACCTCAAGCAGCAGGCCCTGGACAATCTGGTCAACCAGTCCGTCCTGCGCATCAAGGCCGAGGAGATGGACATCCGGGTGAGCGACGAGGAGGTCCGGACCATCATCGCCATGCAGCCCGCTTTCCAGCGCGACGGCGTTTTCGACCCCAAGCGATACGAGCAGCTGCTTCGCTCCCAGCGGATGAGCCCCGATGAGTTCGAGGCCCTGCAGAAGAAAGCGCTCCTGTCGGGCAAGGTGCAGGACATCTTCCGCCAGGGCGTGAAGGTTTCCGACCAGGAGCTGCTGGATCTCTACCGGCTCCAGTCGGAGCGGGTAAACGTGGAACTCTTCAAGCTCCCCGCCCGGGCCTGCCGCGGCAAGGTCGTCGCCACCCGGGAAGAGCTCGAGAAAACGTACAACGATCGCAAGGACGATTTCCGGATCCCCGTTCAGGTCCAGGTCAAGGTTCTCACCTTCACCGCCGAGGATTCCCTGAGGAAGGTGGAGGTCTCCGATGCCGAGGTTCGCAGCGCCTATGAGGCCAACAAGAGCCGCCTGCCCCAGGTAAAAGGCGCGCCGGTTCCCTTTGACGCCGTGAAAGGCCGTATCGCCGAGGAAATCCGCCTGATCAAGGCTATGAACCTGGCAGCCGAGGCCGCCAAGAAGGCCCACGACACGATCTACCAGGAAGAGAACTTCGAGGCCTACGCCGCAAAGCACGGCCTTCGCATTCAGGAGCGGGGCTTCTTCTCCGTCAAGGACATGCCGGCGGAGCTCAAGCAGATCCGTGACGCGGAAAAACAGATCTTCAGCATCCCCACCGGCGAGATCACTCCCGTCCTTTCATCGCCCCGGGCCCACTATGTGATCAAGGTCACGGCTAAAAAAGAAGCCACTACGCCCCCCTTCGAAGAGGTGAAGAAGGACGTGGAGGAGCGCTGGGCCGCGATCGAGTCGGCCAAGGTCTGCCGCAAGGAGGCCGAGGGCGCCCTGGAGCGGATGCGCAAAGGCGAGGACTTCCGGAAAGTGGCCAAGGAGAAAGGCGCCGAGGTGGTGGAGACGGGGCTCTTTGCACCCGGCTCGGAGATCCCCAAGGCCGGCTCGTCTCCGGAGCTGATCAATGCCATTTTCCAGCTCTCCGAGAAGGCGCCCTACCCTTCAGAGGTCTACGCCACCAATGACGGCACCGTCATCATCCCCCGGTTCAAGGATCGCAAGCGCGTCGACGACGGCTCCTGGGAAAAGCAGAAAGACATGATCAAGGTCATCCTGCTCAGGGCCAAGGAGTCGGAGTACTTCCAGGCCTGGCTCAAGGACGTGCGCGAGACCATGGAGAAGGACGGAAAGATCAAGATGAGTGAGAACGTTCAGAAGCTCTAAACGCGTCTATTCAGTCTATCCCGTCTGTCCGGTCTATCCGGTCAAAAAGAAACTAAAAAGGATCGTGGAAAAATTTCCACGATCCTTTTTTTCACTGGTCACTGGCCACTAGCCACTGGTAACTATTTCTGTCCGAATTCCCCCGTGTCGATCCACTCGGCCTTGAGGAGCGACCACCAGTCCAGGGCAAGCTCCTTCAGCACGTACTCATAGGGGATCCAGCCGCAGCCTTTCTCACCCCATTTGACGCCCCAGGAGTTGCGGATGAGGATGGCCCCCGTCGTCTCCGTGCCCCCGGGGCTTGTGTTGCGGATCTTCATCTTGTCGTCGTAGCCGACGGCCATCACGGCGTGACCGCCCAGGAGCTTGTCGCCCTTTGCTGGGTAGGGGATCTTCCCGGTCTTTCCCGCCTGGTCGATGGAGCTGTACACGCTGAATCCGAACATGGAGGGCAGTCCCTCCGCGAGCTTTGTCTTGATCTGGGTGAGCAGCTCCGCGCGAGAGATGCCGGGCGGGTCGAGGCGGTAGTACTGGATGGCCTGGTAGTTCTGGGCGAAGGCGTAGCAGAAGGCCGGCGGCTCCTTGTCGAAGTCCTCGGCCTTGTAAGGCCAGTACTCCTCAGGCGGCACACCGAACAGGACCAGGGCTCCCATGGCCGTTCTCAGAAACGCACCTGTGTCCCCCGTCCAGTGCAGGAGGTTGCGGGTCACCTTGTAGAGGAAGAGCCGCGAGGCGTCGACGTGTTTCCCGGAGGCCCGCATCTCGAAGTACTCCACCATCCCGACCCCGGCCTGGGCCGTGCAGGAGCCGATCTTCCCCTGGTCCTCCACGGGCGAGCACCAGGACCGCAAATCGCAGCTCGCCGGCAGTTTGGATTTCTTTTTCCCGTCACCTGCGGCCCGCATCTTTTTCATCAGAGGCAGAATGGTTTTCGTGTGCGCCGTGTAGTCCCGGAAGTCGGGATAGTCAGGCAACCAGCCCATGGAGGGCCTTTCGAACTCGTCAGACATGGTGTTCCTCCTTCAAAATTGGCATATGGCTCAGGGCATAGGGCTTACGGCAACGGAAGTGGATTGATTACCTTACGCCATAAGCCTTCAGCCTTAAGCCATTTTGTTCACTACCAGTATGGCCGACCCCAGGGGCGCCAGGGGTACGGCGGGCCCCAGTACCACGGATCGTAATAGTACGGCGGATAGGGGACCGGCTGCTCCCACAGTTTCAATTCTTTTGCCAGGACGACAGGATAGGTGTACTGGATCTCGCCGATGGGCTGGGTCTCCCTGCCGGCAATCCCGCCGCCCACGGTGACTTGCCGTCCCTTCTTGAAGATGTCGGGATCGAGGAACCGGTCAACCCGGATGATGAACCGGCCCTCTGAGCGGTCTAGGTCCGTCGGCCGCTGCTGGATATCCAGGGCCGTCTGCATGACCTTGATGGCCGTCGACTCTTTCAGGTTCGTCGTTTCGATAATGACGCCGCCCCAGATGACGACCATTCCGCTGAACTTGTCGGGGTTTTTCTGGATCTCCGAAAAGGGGGCGCTCTCGTCCGCCTGCCGGCGGATGTCCTGCGACATGGGCGCGCAGGCCGCAAGGGCTGCAAGGAGGAAAAAGAAAATGACCCTGGCGCCGCTTTTCACCATCGACCTGTACCCACACCGATGCCGAATTGAAATGCCGGACGCGGCCCGTAGGCGGGGTAATAATTCTCTGTCTTCCAGAGATAGCTCTCCCGCTCGAGAAGCACGGGTAACATGTACGTCCTGTCGTTCAGCATGATCACCCGGCCGCCCTCGACCGCCCCCGCCACCGTGATCTTCCGCCCTTTCTCATAAACAAGGGGATCGGCAAACCGCTTGTAGATCACCATGAATCGGCCCTGGGAGGAAGCCGTATTGTCGGGCCGTTGCTGCGCCCCCAGGGGAAGCTGGAGGACCTGCACCCAGGTTTCACTCTCTTTCACGACGGTCTCGACGATCTGCCCGCCGAGGATGACGACGGTTCCCCGGTACCGGTCAGGCTGCTTCTGAAGATCCGTGAAGGTCACCTTCTCGTCGGCCTCCTGCACGACGCTGGTCGACAGAACCGAGGTGCACCCGAACAGGACGAAGGCGAAGATGACGGCAAGGGCGATTTTTTTCGGCATGAAGAACCCTCCGGCAGAACGGAGAACAAACGGGAATGACCGCATCATTCTAGGACATCCCCCGCGCATGAGCAAACATAAAATTGCTGTCCCATTGGCCCTCGATGGTATAAAGCAGTGTTACGTTTTAAGAGATCAAGTGTTAAGTGACATGGAAGGAGAAATCTTAATGGACAAGAAATTCGTCGTCATGATCGCACTCGTCGCCCTATTCATCCTGACGCTCCTGTACTGGACGCGGTTCCAGGTCATCGACGTCCACGCCATGAACGGCGTGGGGTTCTACAAGATCAACCGGCTGACGGGCGAGACCGTTTTGGTGAGCGGCCTCGACCAGATCCGGATCATGCCCGTGAAGGACCTCGAGCAGTCTCAGTTACAGTTTCCCGCGCCCGGAAAGGGACAGTAAGGCACCGCTTCGCGGCAGTGACCAGTGGCCAGTGAAAAGAAAAGAGATCTTATTCCATTCACAAGCCACAAGCCACAAGCCACTAAACACGAGCCACGTCATGTTGATCCTCGTGCCTATCCCGGTTCGGGTGCGTCGAAAAAAACCTTGAGTCATAAGGCTGAAGGGTGTAATTTGTTGTCTACGTTGCACACAATCAAGGATTGCCGGCCACCGGAACCGATGGAAGAGATTCGGGCGCCTGCAACAGGGAAACGCAAAACTGATCACCCATGAGGGTAAAGCATCTCATCATCCCGGTCCTTCTTCTTTTTGCGGCCGCCGACTTCTCCCACGCACAGACCGACCATCTCTACACGCCGGCAGCCAAAGACCCCTCGAAGAAAATGACCGTCATCGGCCGCATGGTCGTTCACACGGTCAAGACGGGAGAAACGCTCCTTGACATCGCGCGGAATTACGGACTGGGCTTTTCGGAGCTGAAGGCATACCACCCCGAGAAGGACCCCTGGCTGCTCGAGGAGGGAAGCCAGCTGCAGATCCCCTCGCTCTGGATCGTCCCCGAGACGAAGCACCGGGCCATTGTGGTCAATGTACCGGAAATGCGCCTCTACCGATTTCATTCAAAGACGGGAACCGTCAGCACCTATCCCGTCACCGTCGGGGAAGAGGAGACCCAGACACCGCTGGGCACCTTCCGCGTCGTCGACAAGGAGGTCGACCCGGAATGGAACATCCCAAGCAAGCTGCAGCATAAATACACGAAGAAGATCATCCCTGCGGGGGACGACAACCCGATCGGCAAGTACTGGCTGGGGCTCTCCGCCCGGGGATACGGCATCCACGGCACGGACAACCCCTGGAGCGTGGGCCGCATCCTCAGCAACGGGTGCATCCGCCTCTATCCCGAGGACATCGAGAAGCTCTTTGCCGACGTACCGAAGGGGACGGTGGTGGAGATCCTCTACGAGCCCGTGAAGTTCGGTTATCGGGGCGGGGTCATCTTCGTGGAGGTTCACGAAGATCCTTACGGCTTCATCGAAGACATGAAGCAGCACGCACGCAACGTCGCGAAGAATCGGGGTATCGAAGATTTTATGAACTGGGAGAGGGTCGACGAGGCCATCGAATCGAAAAACGGGGTTCCCGTCCCGGTGGGCACCCTGGCGAAGGGAGGTGACGGGAAGAAACCATCAAGCCGTCGTTAAAAGGCCTAGAAACCTTTAGAAACTTTACATCAAAGGAGGTAAATGGGATGAAGTCACGATTTATTGTTCTGATGGTGCTGATCTTCGTTGCGGCCCTCTTCACGGGCTGCGCCACAACGGGCGACCTGGATAAGCTGAGTGCCCAGGTCAAGGAAGCCTCGATGAAAGCCGACCAGGCCTCGATGAAGGCCGATCAGGCCGCCAAGGACGCGGCCGCGGCCAAGGCCGGCGTTCAGGAGAGCGCACGCTCTGCCGCGCAAGCCAACGAGGCGGCGGCAAAGGCCGGGCAGGCGGCAGACAGGGCAGAAGCTGCCGCGAAGCTGGCCGAGGACAACGCGAAGAAGTCCGAGGCGATCTTCATGAAATCCATGAAGAAGTAATACGATGGCCTAAGGGCATCGACGCCCAGGGGCCACAAACCGAAAAGGCGGCGCCGGTTTTCTGCCGGCACCGCCTTTTTTCTTTCTCACCTTCTTACCCTCTTACCCTCTCACCTTCTTCGCTTTCAAGGCCTGATCTCCACGGGCGTCCAGGGGGAAACGAGAGCCCAGACCTCCTCGATTTCGCGGTTTGTCAGGGCGATGCAGCCGTTGGTCCAGTTGAAGAGGTACTGGACATCGCCCATCCAAAGATGATCATTCTTCATGCCGTGGATCATGATGCTCCCGCCCGGCGGCACGCCCAGGGCCTTTGCCCGTTCGACATCGTCGGGGTTCGGGTAAGAGAGGTGCAGGGCCCTGTGGTAGGCACTGTTGCGGACCTTGTAGTCGATGTAATAGATCCCCTCGGGCGTCCGGTTGTCGCCCTGCCTGACCTTGGGTCCGACGGGATCCCGGCCGAGAGCGATCTTGTAGGTTCGGACCTCACGGTCCTGCTTCAGGAGCGTCAGGGTCCGCTTCGATTTCTCGACGACGACGCGGTCCACCGCTCCGTCCGTGACCGGGGACAGTTCCGTGGGCATTGCGGGACTGGGAAAAACGAACAGGAAGACCCAGGCGGCAAGAAGGGCCGGCGCGGTTCTTTTCAAGGCATGCAGTGGGCGAACATTCATCTTCGACGGTTCCTGATCAACGCGTCATGGATTAGCACGTTTACCCCACAAATTGCAAGATGCCTGCCACGCATTTCGCCTTCCCGCCCTCACCCTGTTGCCATTCTTCCCCGTCCGGATCGGGCGAGGAAAAAGACACTTGTATATCAGCCGGTTCCCCTCTAGCATGGAGGTCTGCATTTTCACCCTCCCACTCATTCGCTTCCATCGAGGGAGGGAAAATGCAGAGACTGCAGGATCAAGGGAGGCTTTTTCCCGATGGAACGAAAAAAGAAAATCCTCGTCTTCGGCCACCGCAACCCCGACACGGACTCCATCGTGTCGGCCATCGCCTACGCGGAGCTCAAGCAGGCTCTGGGGGTTGCAAACTGTTTCGCCGCCCGCTGCGGCAACGTGAACCTCCAGACGGAGTACATCCTGGAGCGCTTCGGCGTGCCCGCCCCCGAGTTCGTGGCCGAGCTCATCCCGAAGGTGAAATACTACATGAGCCACGCGGCCACGACGGTGCCCCGCAACATGCCGCTGTGGCAGGCACTCGAGATCCTCAACAAGGGAAACTTCAAGATGATCCCCATCGTGGACAACGGCGGGCAGCTGCTCTCGATTTTGCACTTCAATGCCTTCGCCCAGAACATGCTCCGGAAGATCGACCCCAACCGCAAGGGCGTATTCCCCACGTCCGTCTCCCTGCTGGTGAAGACCCTGGGGGCCCAGCCCGTCACCGAATTCGACAGCGACACGGTCTTCCAGGCCCAGATCGCCGTTGCGGCCTACGAAGTCGAAGCCTTCCGGGAGCACATCGACGCCATGCCACCGGCCAACACGATCGTGCTGGTCGGCAACCGCGAAGACGTGCAGGCCTGCGTGATCGAGCGGAAGGTGCGGGTCCTGATCGTCACAGGCGGCAGGACCATCAGCCGTGAGCTCAAGAAAAAAGCCGGGGAGAGCGGCGTTTCTGTGCTGATTTCACCCTACGACACCTCCACCACGTCGTGGCTTGCCCTTTACTCTTCACCGGTGGAGCACACGGGCGACGGGGAACTCAAGCCGCTCAGGGAAAGCGACTACATCGGCGCCGTCCGGGAACGGATCCTGTCGTCCGTCTCCCGGTCGCTCCCCGTCGTCGACGCCGAAAGGCATGTCCTGGGCGTGCTCTCCCAGAGCGATCTGATGCGCGAGCCCGACATCGAGATCATCCTGGTGGACCACAACGAGATCTCACAGGCCGTCGACGGTGCGGAGAACTACCGCATCCTCGAGATCATCGACCACCACCGGCTGGGAAACGTGCACACGAACTACCCCGTCACCTTTATCAACAAGCCCGTGGGATCCACCTCCACGATCATCGCGACCCTCTACCAGGACAACCGGATTCCCCTGCGCAAGGTGATCGCATCGATCCTGCTCGCCGGGATCCTCTCGGACACCCTCATCCTGCGCTCGGCGACGACGACGGAGGCGGACCGCCACATGGCCGAGTACCTCTCCACCATTACGGATCTGCCCATCGAGGGGTTCGGCAAAGATATCATGGGGGCGGCCTCGCTGGTGGCCCGCAGGCCCGTCGGCGAGATCCTCGCGCTCGACATGAAGCACTTCGGGGAGGGGAAAAACGCCTTCACGGTGAGCCAGGTGGAGGTGACGTCGCTGACGGAAATCATGGACCGCCGCGACGAGATCCTGGAAGGCCTGGAGCGCCAGCAGGCCAGGACGGGGAACCTGTTCACGGCGCTCATGGTGACGGACATCACGGAGCTCGACAGCGCCCTGTTCGTGAAGGGGGATCCAGTATTTATCAGCCGCATCGGCTACCCGAAGCTCGAGGAGAACGTCTTCATGCTGAAGGGGATCCTGTCGCGCAAGAAGCAGCTCGTTCCCTGCCTGACGGACATGATCCGGAAGGGTCAATGAATCGCTCTGCGTCTGCGCCAGGGGGCCGTCAATGGGTACGGATGAAGGGACGAGTTCGGGAAGGACAGGCCGCTAATCCATCGTAATCTTTCGAAGGGTCTCCGTAGAAGGGGGGTCGGTGGCGGCAATCAGGATTTCATTCTCCGCCTCGATGACATGGAGTTCGCCCCGCTGGGCCAGGGCCTTCATGATCCGATAGACACTCTCCTCATCCCCTGCCGCCAGCAGATCCTTGAAAGGCGCCGCAGCGGACGGTGACAGGAATACAAGGGCTCGATTCTCGAAGTGATGGCTCACGCGCGACGAAACTGCGCAGATGGAGTAGAAAATGATTCCAGCAATGATGACGATGGATAACAGGCCGATCACCAGCATCCGTATTTACCCACCAATACGATGACGGGATACGTTTACGCGTATCGAACGTAGAATAATATAGATCCCTCCCCAAAAGACGGTGCACTTGTTGCATTTGTTGCATCCAAAGTCAAGCTTTTTCCTACGACAAAAGTATTAGATCAGGAAACTCACCCCGTCGGGTGCACGCATAAAAAAAGCAGGGATCGTGGACCCCTGCCTGTTTATTTAACCCAATCAACTTATCAACGAATCACTTCTTCTCACCGGGGATGTTCATGGGCCCGCACATGGGGTCCACCCACTGCCTGCCGTTGAGCAGTTCGCGGGTGATCAGTTCCCGCTTGCGATCTCTTCTGCTGATCTCTTTCTTTCGCATGGTTTGACTCCTTTGTCGTCACGATAGCTTCCCTGCTTTCGACGTCAACCTACGCTCCGGAGAGCTATTCCACAATCGGCGCGATTCTGAATAACACCTCAGACATCGAGACACGGGGCTGTCAGACGGGGCGCGAAGGAAGCATCAGAGGGGGTCTGATGCCTAAAAAAATCCCCCTTTCATCCCCCTTTTGCAAAGGGGGAAAGAGGGGGATTTACTTTTCCGCGATAGGGCCCCCTCCTTTGATAAAGGAGGGCTGAGGAGGATTTTTCTTTCTCCCCGTTATTCACTCAGACACTTATACACTCAGACACTTCTTTCACTGCCGCGCAGCGACCTCATCCCAGCAGTTTGTTCTGGATGGCGTACATGGTGATCTCGGCGTTGGTGGAAAACTGCATCTTCTCCAGGATGTGCCGCCGGTAGGTGCTGATCGTCTTCACGCTCAGGCACAGCTCCTCGGCGGCCTGGGTCACCGTCTTTCCCGAGGCGATGAGAAGCATGACCTGGTACTCCCGGTCCGAGAGCTTCTCGTGGGGGGCTTTGTCCACGTCGCCGAGGAAGTAGGTGAGTTTCTCGGCCAGGGCCTCGGTGACATAGCGGCCCCCCTGGGAGACCTTGCGGATGGCCGAGATGAGCTCCTTGGGCGTGCTCGCCTTGGTGAGGTAGCCCGAGGCGCCGTCCCGAAAGGCCCGCACCGCGTACTGCTCCTCGGGGTAGATGCTCAGGATCATGACGGGCTGGTGCGGCTTCTGGCTCTTGAGCTCCTTGAGGATCTCGAGCCCGCTGCGGCCCGGCATGGAGATGTCAAGCAGGATGAGATCGAAGTCCTTCTTCTGGATCAGGTCCAGCACCTCCTGACCGTTGCCGGCCTCGCCGGTCACATCCATGTCGGGCTGGCTCATGAGGATCTTCTTGTAGCCCTCCCGGACGATGGGGTGATCATCGGCGATCAGGATTCGAATCTTTTTCATGGCCCTTCCCTTTCTCCACGAGTGGTATGCTGACCTTGACCGTCGTCCCCTGGCCTTTCTTGCCGGAGATCACGGCCTCGCCTCCCCAGTGATAGGCCCGTTCCCGTATCCCCAGTAAACCATAGGAGTTCGGTTTTGCAAGCTGTTCCTGCGTGACGCCCCTGCCGTTGTCCCGGACGACGAGTTCGACCCGGTCGGGACTCTGCTTCAGGCTGACGGTCACACGGCCCGCCTCGGCATGGCGCGAGATGTTTGTGAACGTTTCCTGGACGATGCGGTAAATGGAAAAAGACATGTCCGCATCGAGTCGCAGCTCCTCGGGTTCTATGGAAACGGCGCACTTGATGCCGGTGCGCTTCTGAAAATCCTTGGCCAGCCAGTCGATGGCCACGGCAAGCCCCAGGTGATCGAGCATGCCCGGACGGAGGTCCATGTAGATGCGCTTGACCGTCTCCATCGTCATCTCGACGAGGTGGATCGAGTCCTCGGCCTTCTTCACAAGGTCCATCTGCCTGGGCGGAATGCTGTTCATGAGAAGCACCAGGTCCGTGTTGATGGCCGTCAGCAGCTGCCCCAGCTCGTCATGCAGCTCCCGGGCGATGCGGGTGCGCTCCTTCTCCCGGGCCGACTCGAGGTGGGCCGAGAGGTTGCGCAGCCGCTCCCGTGACTGCTCCACCTCCGTCTTGGCGCGCTTGAGGTCCGTGATGTCCTGGTAGGTGATGACGATGTTGCCCGCCTTGAGGCTCTCGCCGATCCGGGAGGCCGTAATCATGCAATCCACGTCGGTACCGTCCTTGCGGCGGCACAAAAACTCCATTTGGAAGGTCCGCTGCTTCTCCAGGGCGGCATAGAGGATCCGGGCCATCTCCTCATAATCCAGGTCCGAACGGTAGATGACGCGGGTGCTCTTGCCGATGAGATCCAGGGCGTCCCAGCCGAACACGGATTGGACCCCGTCGTTGGCGAAGATGATCCGGCGGTCCTGCAGGCCGATGACGGCGTGCGGGATGGCCTCCAGGATGGAGGCTTCCAGGGCTT
>CAZUBX010000064.1:0-19024 GCA_964619035.1 uncultured Syntrophaceae bacterium
CAGGTAACAGGTAACAGGTAACAGGTAACAGGTAACAGGTAACAGGTAACAGAACTCCCCTGTCGACTGTCTTTGACCTGTCCCCTGCAACCTGCCCACCTGCTACCTTTTTTCATCGGGAGAAGAGCTTCAGGAAGACCTCCTGAAGGATTCGGAAGACGATTCAGACGCCTGTGGCGAGAAAGCCCGCCGCAACCCCTCCGAGAATCAATGTTGCCGCGTTGGTGAGTGTCAGCCCGCCTGGCAAGGCCTCGAGGACCGCAATCAGGGTCCCGGGAAGAAGGGCAAACCCGATGATGAAGCTCATCAGGATTGTAAAGGCCACCCACTTCCAGCGGCCTGCGTAGATCTTCTCGACCAGAAGCGCCGCCGCAAAGAGCGATCCGGTGAAGAGGAGGATGTTGAAGAGAATCCGCAAAACGTCCATAGGGTCAACTTAAGGTTGATGCCCCTGGATGTCAAACGTTGCAGAGCTGATAATCTGCTCTGAAAAGCAAGTGACCTGACAATACGTGTCAAGTCGGGTATCGACTTCTACCTCCTACCATGAAGTGTTGATTCCGAGATCAGAGCTTCTCATGCGCCATTTCAATGCGGAATAATCACCCCGTCGCCATTTTCCACACGTTATGCCAACTTGGTTTTTGCTCCTTATTGCCATAAAATACCCAACGGGTCATTTAAGACTGACTTGAATTCGCTAGATATATTCTCTTCCTGATTTTTCCGAAATAATGTAGGAATCCACGAAAGTTCGCGGAAAAACCAAGTTGGTCTATTCATTGTTGGCCAGCAATAAGGAGGAAAACGAAGCGTATGAATCCAAAGATCGCTATCAGGAATGAGATGGATGACGATGTAAGCACGATCACCGAAGTGACTATCGCAGCGTTCAAGACTTTGGCGATCAGCAACCACACGGAGCAGTTCATCATCGAGGCGCTACGCGCTGCCGATGCCCTTACGGTATCCCTCGTCGCAGAAGTGAATGGCCGTGTGACAGGGCACATTGCGTTCTCGCCCGTGACTATTTCGGACGGCACCCCGAACTGGTACGGCCTTGGGCCTGTGTCGGTGTTGCCGGAGCACCAGCGACAGGGTATTGGCAAAGCCCTGATATGGGAAGGGCTGTCAAGGCTGAAAGACCTGAATGCTCGAGGCTGCTGTCTCGTAGGGCATCCGGATTACTACAAGAAATTCGGGTTCAAGAACATATCGGGACTGATGCTTGAAGGAGTGCCACAGGAGGTCTTTTTTGCTCTGTCTTTCGATGGGCATACTCCGCAGGGCACCGTCACGTTCCACGAAGGATTCAAAGCGGATGGCCAACAAGAGGGTGCAGGCGACGCTTTACAGCGCGCCTGACCCCCGCCGTTGCGGGTCAAGATAAATAATTCATAACCGTAGAAGGAAAAGTAAGCAATGCCTAACGTGACAGCTAATGGAATTCAGATTGAGTACGATACTTTTGGCGATCGTTCATTTCCTGCATTATTATTAGTTGCAGGCAATGGTGCTCAGATGATTTTTTGGGATGTCGAATTCTGCGAGTTAGTGGCAATAAAAGGTTACTTTGTGATTCGTTTTGACAACCGGGATGCCGGTCTTTCGACAAAATTTGATGAAGCAGGAATCCCTGACTTTCCGGCTGCAATCAAAGCTTTGATGGAAGGTAAGCCTGTAGAATCAGCATATTCTCTTGACGATATGGCAGATGACTCCATTGGTTTACTTGATGCTTTAGGCATTGAGAAGGCACATATCTGCGGCGCTTCAATGGGCGGTATGATAGCCCAGGTTATCACCTATCGACATCCAAAACATGTTCTGAGTCTGACTTCAATCATGTCGACCACAGGAAGTCCTGATCTTCCGCAGGCGAAACCGGAAACAATAGCTGCTGTTCTCGCGCCTGCACCAGAGGAACGCGGAGCATATGTTGAACACAATATGAATATATGGCGGAGGATTTGGAGTCCCGGATTTCCATTTGAGGAAAAGAGAGCTCGAACGTTCATAGAGAAGAGCCATGATCGTTCATACTACCCGCAGGGAATGGCACGTCAAAACATTGCTATTCTTGCCAATGGCGATCGAAGACCGTCGCTTTCATCTATTAAGGTTCCAACACTTGTAATTCATGGGGCTGATGATCCGCTGATACCAGTCGAAGGAGGAAAAGATACAGCTCGTGTGATACCGGGAGCACGTTTATTGATCATTCATGGAATGGCGCATGACATGCCAAAAGGGGTTTGGGTAGAAATGGTAGACGCCATTTCTAAGCATGCTGTGCAAGCCAATGTTTGAAATAAATAGAAATAAAGGAGTCGATGCTATTTAATGATTGCAAAACCAGTCAATCCAGCCGATCGCTACGCTCCGGCTGATTTCAGCGTTGCACTTTTTAACCCGTAATCCGCAGGCAATCCCGTACCTTCCCATGCTGGATTGGTAGGTGAACGCGGTGATCAGGTTTTTTCCTGTACCCTGAACCCTATACTCTGGACCCTGCCTCAGCTTCCCGCCCGGATGGACATGATATCCCCGTCCTGCACGATGTAGCCCTTGCCCTCCAGCCGCCAGACGCCTGCCTTCTTGCAGCCCGCAAAACCGTCCAGCCGGATGAAGTCTTCGTAGGAGACCGTCTCGGCGCGGATGAAGGTCCGGGAAAGATCGGTGTGGATGGTGCCGGCCGCTTCCTGGGCGCTCATGCCTCTGCGGACAGGCCAGGCCCGGCACTCGTCCTCTCCCACGGTCAGGAAGGAAATCAGTCCCAGCGTGTCGTAGGCAAGACGGATGATCCGCCCGCGCAGCGACTCCCGGATTCCGTATTCGTTCATGAACTCCGCCTGCTCTTCCGGCGGCATGGCGGTCAGCTCCGCCTCCAACTGCCCGCAGGCGGCCACCACGGGGATGTGCCCCGGTAGCCGATCCCGAAGCTGCGAGGCGATGGTTTCCGCCTCGGCGAGCCTTGCCTCGACGCAGTTGACGACGATCATCATGGGCTTGCGCGAAAGAAACAGGAAGCCGCGGATTTTCTTGTCGTCTTCGCAGGACAGGGCCAGCGTGGCCAGTGGGCTGCCTGCCTCGAGGTGTCCGAGACATAGCTCGAGCAGCGCCTGCTCCTGCTGCAGGGCCGGCTGGGGCTTGAGGGCATTCTGCTTTCGCAGACGCTCGAGGCGGCCTTCGGTCTGGACCATGTCGGCCAGGATGAACTCTTCCTGGACGCGCTGAAAATCGCCGACGGGATCGGCGGCGTGTCCGTTGTCGAAGTGGCGCAGTACAAGAAGAACGGCGTCGCTTTGCCGCATCTGCTGCAGGGATTTGGCATCCAGCGTTTCGTTTTTGATCTCGCCTTCGCGGATGGCTACGGTGTCCGTCAGATCGAGGCGTGAGTAGGTCGTCTTTCGGGGGTTGAAGATCTTCGTCAGCGCATCGATCCGCTCGTCGGGAACTTCGATGCGGACGGAGGGATGCCCGTTGTTTCCCCCGTTGCCGTTTGCACCGGAGAGTGCCTTGAAAAACGTTGTTTTACCCGATGCCGCGGTTCCGATGATGGAGACAAACATGTTTAATCCTCAGTGATTGATGCATTCAGTCGTTACATGGATCCCCTCGAAAAAGGAATGGGATCATTCACCCTCACCCCGACCCTCTCCCCTCAAGGGAGAGGGAGCCTGCAAGGTGAAAATCTCTGCAGGGAGAGGGAAATCAAGGAAGGGGTTATTCCTCCGCCTTCCGCCCTTCCTTGCGCTTGATGGACAGGCGCTTGACGGGGTCGAGTTCCATTTTCCTGAGGCGGATGTGTTCCGGTGTCACCTCGACCAGTTCATCCTCGGAGAGGAATTCGATGGACTGATCCAGGGACAGAAGCCGGTGCGGCCTCAGGGTGACGGTCGTATCGGAGTTGGAACTGCGCATGTTGGTGAGCTTTTTTTCCTTGACGATGTTCACGTCGAGATCGCCCGTTCTATTGCGCTCGCCGACGATCATTCCGCCGTAGACCTCCGTTCCCACATCCAGGAAGAGCTCCCCCCGGTCCTCCATGGCGAAGCTGGCATAGCCCGTTATCCGGCCCACACGGTCGGCCACAAGGGTACCATTGGCCCGCTGGGGGATGGGACCTGTCCAGGCGTCGTAACCCTCGAAGAGGGTGTTCATGACGCCGGCGCCTTTCGTATCGGTGAGAAAATGGCTGCGAAAGCCGATGAGCCCGCGCGAGGGGACCACGAATTCGAGATAGACGCGGCCGCTGCCCTTGTTGACGAGGTTCATCATCCGGCCTTTTCGTGTCGAGATCTTTTCCGTCACCACACCGGTGAACTCCTCCGGGACGTCCAGGAACAGGCGCTCCATGGGCTCGAGAAGTTTTCCGTCTTCGCGCTTCGTGAGGGCCGTGGGTCGGGAGACCATGAACTCGTATCCCTCCCTGCGCATGGTCTCGATGAGGATCGCCATCTGCAGCTCGCCGCGTCCGCACACCTCGAAGGCATCGGCCCTCTCGGGCATGGGGGTCACCCGGATGGAGATGTTGCGGAGGGACTCCCGCTCGAGGCGCTCCCGCAGGTGGCGCGAGGTGAGGAATTTCCCTTCGCGGCCCGCGAAGGGTCCGCTGTTCACGTAGTAGATCATGGAGACGGTGGGCTCGTCGATCCGGATGCGGGGCAGGGGCTTCGGGTTATCCAGCGAGGAAATCGTGTCGCCGACACTGATGTTCTGCACGCCGGAGACGGCGATGATATCGCCGGCCTCGACCCGATCGACGGGCTTCTTCTTGAGTCCGTGAAAGGTATAGAGGGCCGAGAATTTTACGCCCGTGACATTCTGGTCCGCGCCGCAGAGGGTGTAGGAGCGGTTCATTTCAAGAGAGCCGTTCATCATTCTTCCGAGGCCGATCTGGCCCACGTAGGAATCATAATCGAGGTTTGTCACGAGAAACTGCGGGACCTCGTTGTCATCGCCCTCCGGTCCCGGGATGTGGGTGACAATCGTCTCGAAGAGGGGCAACAGGGTGTCGGAGTCGTCCCCCGGTTTCCGATGGGCAACGCCGAGCCTGGCGTTCGTGTAGAGGATGGGGAACTCGATCTGCTTCTCGCTGGCGTCGAGATCGATGAAGAGATCGTAGACCTCGCTGAGGACGGCCTCGATGCGGGCATCTCCCCGGTCGATTTTGTTGATGACAAGGATCACGGGCAGCGACTTCTCCAGGGCCTTCTTCAGGACGAAGCGCGTTTGGGGCAGGGGCCCCTCGCTGGCGTCGACCAGAAGGATCGCCCCGTCGACGAGGTTGAGGCTCCGCTCCACCTCACCGCCGAAATCGGCGTGTCCCGGCGTGTCCACGATGTTGATCTTGGTTGTGCCGTACCAGACGGCGGTGTTCTTGGCCATGATCGTGATGCCGCGCTCGCGCTCGAGATCCATGGAGTCCATGACGCGCTCCACAAGCTCCTGGTTGGCCCGGAAGATGCCGCTCTGCCTGAGCATGCAGTCCACGAGCGTTGTCTTGCCGTGGTCGACGTGGGCGATGATGGCGATATTTCGGATGCTTTCTTTACGCATGACCCTGCTTTCTTTTTTCCCTATAGAACTGCTGCGGGGGGATTCGATGATCCCCCCGAAAAAAAGCACCTCGATCTGCACCGACGTGCCCATCATCAAAAAACCACCAGACCCGTACGAGTGTGGTGGCAAACAATCTCAAACTGCGTGTCCCCTAACTCTTACTGCACCCTGCCGGTTCGCTAGCTGTCGCCGCCAGGCACTAGGTAAATTAGTACACCCGGAGCAAGATGTCAAGTAAATTTATTGACATAGCTGCACAAGCCGGGCGGGACATTTTGCCCCTTTATTTTGGCGCGGCAGGGGGGTAAACTGGCTAATCTGGAAAAGAGTAAACTCTTCAGGATCGGGAGGTTTTATGGTCACAGAATTGATGAAAGATGTCTACTGGGTGGGGATCGCTGACTGGGGACTGCGGACGTTTCACGGCCACGAGCTCTCGACCCACCGGGGTTCCACCTATAATTCCTATCTGATCCGGGACGAGAAGACCGTCCTGATCGACACCACCTGGGCTCCTTTTAAAGAGGAATGGCTCGAGAACATCAAGGCCGTCATCGACCCGGCGAAGATCGACATCGTCGTTGCCAACCACGCCGAACCCGATCACTCGGGCGGGCTTCCCCTCATCATGCAGCATGCGCCCAACGCCGAGCTGATCGTGTCCAAGCGTGGCATGGAGAGCATCGAGGGGCTCTACCACCAGCCCTGGAAGTTCCGGGCCGTCAAGACGGGCGACCGAATTCCCATCGGGAAAAGCGAGCTTGTCTTCATCGAGGCGACGATGCTCCACTGGCCCGACAGCATGTTCACCTACCTGGCGGGCCGCAACCTGCTGATGTCCAATGACGCCTTCGGCCAGCATTACGCCACGGCCTTTCGCTTCAACGACCAAGTGGACCAGAAGGAGCTCTACGAGGAGGCCATCAAGTACTACGCCAACATCCTCACCCCCTTCAGCCCGCTTGTCTCGAAGAAGATCGACGAGGTGCTGGCGCTCGGACTGCCCGTGGACATGATCGCGCCGAGCCACGGAGTCATCTGGCGCAAAGACCCCCTGCAGATCGTCAAGAAGTACAAGGAATGGGCGGCCCAGGCCCCCGAGAAAACCGCCGTCATCCTGTACGACACCATGTGGGAGGCGACGCGCAGGATGGCCGAAGCGGTGGGCGACGGGCTTGCAGCCGAGGGCGTGCCCTACAAGATCTTCCACATGGCCGTCACCGATCGCAACGACGTCATCACGGAGATTTTCAAGACAAAGGCCGTCATCATCGGCTCCTGCACGGTGAACCAGGGTGTCCTGCCGACGCTCTCGCCGATCCTGGAAGACCTGCGAGGGCTTCGGTTCCAGAACAAGATCGGCGCCGCCTTCGGCTCCTACGGCTGGAGCGGCGAGTCGGTGAAGGTCATCGAGGAACACCTGCAGCGCTGCAAGATCCCCGTGGCCTGCCCCGGCGTCAAGGCCAAGTGGCAGCCGAGACCGGCCGACCTCGAGGCCTGTGCCACCCTCGGCAAAGAGGTGGCGAAGGCCGTGAAGGCGGCCTGACGGCCAGTGACCGGTGACCGGTGGAAAAGAGCATTGCGACACGCATGGCTCAGCAGCAAGGACAGGACCGATGGCCGGGAAAATTCTCCTGATCGAAGGCGATATCGATCGCCGCTGGCGTCTGGCACAGGCCATCGGGCGGGGGGAATGTCTGCCCGGCGGGGCAGCCGATATCCTGTTCGGCGATTTCGACCGCGCGAGAGCCGAGGAAACGGCGGGTGTCCTGAGGCGCAACCTGCCTTTCAACGGGCTCTACGTCGTGAGAAGCGGCTGCGAGGCCCTGGAGTTTCTTCGACACCGAGGCTTGCGCTGTGAACCGGAGCGTCGTTTGCCCCCCGTCATCGCGCTCCTGGATGAAGATCTGTCGGGCATGGCCGGCCATTCCATCCTGAGAAGCATGCTCAAGCTACCCTCCCTGGGGGAGATGATGATCATCATTCTGGTGGGGGCCGGCCGGGTCATTGCACACCGGCTATGGTCCCCCGAAGCAGACGGTTACCTGGAAAAGCCGTTTACGTTCCGGAAGTTCATGGTCTGTCTCCGGTCATGGGGGGTATCCCCGACCATCGCTCACATCTCCTTTCGGGAGATGCCGGCGTGAAAGGATTGACAATCCTCGCAGAGGTCTGTTATTTTTAACATACAAGAACACGCCCGGCTCCAGACACGTCTCACGCTCTCTCCCCCCCAGCTTCTCTAAGGGGGTCGTCCCACCGAAAGGAGACTTCAGCATGGTCACCACGATCCAGGAGAAGAAAGAGCCACTCACCGCAAAGGTGCTCGACATGGCCCGGCTGGTCGAATACCAGACCGGTTCTGTCGTGAGCCGCGCCATCATCCAGAAAAAGACCGGCACGGTCACCCTCTTTGCCTTCGATGAGGGGCAGGGGCTCAGCGAGCACACGGCGCCCTTTGACGCACTCGTATGCATCTTGGACGGGCAGGCGGAGATCATCATCTCCGGCAACTCGCACATGCTGAAGCAGGGTGAGATGATCATCATGCCGGCCGATGAGCCTCACGCCCTCAAGGCGGTGGGGCCGTTCAAGATGATGCTCGTCATGATCCGCGGTTAGGCTAGGGGCTGCTGAAAAATACCCATCTGCTGCGTTGCCCTCGTCCCTCGTCGCTGAACGTACGACCAAGTACGCCTCGCTCCTCGGGATGTCGGGCGCCTTGCATCTGGGCACATTTGAAGCACGCCCTACGGGCGATGCTTCCCGGCAAGGTAAGGGTTAAACACATTGCGCTCCCTCTAACGAGGGTGCGCCCCCGGTGACCAGCCTGAGAAAGAACTTGGCTGGCGAGACTTGCCGGGTTGTCTGTGGAGTGCATGAAAAAACTCGTCATCGCTCACCGGGGCGCCTCTTCCATGGCGCGGGAAAACACCCTGGATGCCTTCCAGAAAGCGATCGATCTGCGTGCGGACATGATCGAGTTCGATGTGAGACGAACGAGGGATCAACGCTACGTCATCCACCACGACCCGCACATTGCAGGCAAACCCCTGAACGAGCTGACCTGCCCCGAGGTCCGGGAAATCGCCCGGTGCCTGGGTTTTCACATCCCCGAGCTCGAAGAGGTGCTCGCCCTGACGCGAGGAAAGATCGGTCTCGACATCGAGCTGAAAGAGGAAGGCTATGAGAGGGAAATCATCCGGCTCGTCGGTCAAACCCTGGCCGATGGGGATTTCATCGTCAGCTCCTTCCACGCGGGCTCCATTGCAAGGGTCAAGCAGTGCCGCTCCGGGGTGAGAACCGGGTTGGTCTTCAAGGATGCCGGGGCCCTCACGACGGCCATCCTGGAAGGGGATACGGATTGGCTACTCCCGGCCCGGAACCTGGCCGAAGGCGAGCTGTTGGAACGCATGAGCCGCTCAGGAAAGAAAATCGCAGTCTGGACCGTGAACGACACACAACAGATGAGGCGGCTCCTGGAGGATGACCGGATCGAAGGGATCATCACGGACCGCACCGATGCCGCCCTTGCCGTCCGGGCGGGGCGAGAAGCCCCGAGCGGATAGGCCGGCGGCGGACATCCAACCCATGGGTTGATGGAGGGTTTATGAACGAGCTTTCCAAAGACGAACTGAGGCTTCTCATTGAGAAGGGGAAGGCGCCCTGCCTGAGCATCTACATGCCCACGCACAAGGCCGGCGCGGAGGTCCAGCAGAACGCCATCCGGCTCAAGAATCTCCTCAAGGAAGCGGAAGACCGGCTCGTGACCGGCGGCCGCAGGGCGGCCGAAGTGGAAACGCTGCTCGAGCCTGCCCAGGCCCTTGTGAAAAACAATCCTTTCTGGCGCCAGCAGTCTAGCGGCCTGGCCATTTTCCTCTGCCCCGATTTCTTCCGGCACTACCGGCTTCCCGTGGACTTCCAGCCGTCCGTCGTCCTGGCCGAGCGGTTCCATGTAAAGCCCCTGCTGCCCCTGTTCAACACGGAGGGCCGGTTCTATGTGCTTGCCCTGAGCCAGAAAGACATTCGTCTGCTGGATTGCTCGCGCTACAGTGTGAAGGAGACCCGGCCCGAGGGCGTTCCCCGCAACATCGACGAGGTTCTCAAGTACGACGTCTACGAAAAGCAGCTTCGGATCCGGCCTGGCGTGGCGGGCGCAACGGGGCAGAAAGGGTCCAGCTCCTGGACCGATTACGGCAAGGAAAATATTCTGCGCTACCTGCAGCAGGTCGAGAAAGGCCTCAAACCACACCTCAAAGAGGAGCGGGCACCCTTGGTTTTTGCCGGTGTCGATTACATATTCGCCATGTACCGGGAGGCCAACGCCTACCCGTACCTGCTCGAGACCGCCATCAACGGAAACCCGGACCAGATGGGCGCCGAAGATCTCCAGGCCCTGGCCTGGCCCGTTGCCGAGCCCTGGTTCCGCAAAGAGCAGGAGGAGGCCAGGGTCCGTTACCGGCAATCCATCGGGACGGGACTCGCCTCGAACAATCTCGAGGAGATCGTTCCGGCCGCCCATCACGGTCGCATCGGGTATCTCTTCGTAGAGGTGGGCCAGGAAAAATGGGGCACGTTCAACCCGCAGACCGATAAGGTCGTCCTGCACGCGGGCGCCAAAACGGGCGATGAAGACCTGATCGATTTCGCCGCCATCCAGACCCTGGGCGGAGGAGGGAAGGTCTACGCCGTCGGCCGGGACGCCATGCCCGATCGCGAATCGGTGACGGCCTTGTTCAGGTACTGAAAAAAGCAGTGACCAGTGGCCAGTGATCAGTGATCAGTGACCGGTGAAGAGCCAAATCCCCCTCACATCCCCCTTTGATAAAGGGGGAACGAGGGGGATTTTCCATTGAATGAAACGGTGACCGTGGTTACGTTATATACAATCAGGGCCTCTACGTGCCTGGGGAAATGATTTCAGGGAGCAAGGACCATCGGCGAGCATCGTCCACCGGAGCTGACGCAGGGCAGCCTCTGGAAAAACATCTGGCATCTGTCCTGGCCCACCTTTTTCATCATGGTCTTCAATTTCTTTGTGGGCCTGGCCGATCTTTACGTGGCAGGGTTCATCGGCCCGGACATCCAGGCGGCCATCGGGTTTGTCTCCCAGCTCTTCTTCATCGTCATCATTGTCGCAAACGCCATCGGTATCGGTACGATTGCCATGGTGTCGCGTGCCGTCGGAGCCGCGAATGCCGGTCGCGCCGTAGAGATCGCCCGGCAGTCGATACTTTTCGGAGTTGCCGTGGCCGTCTTCATCACCGCCGCCACGATCCTCTACTGCCGCGAGATCGTGGCCCTGGCCGGCATGCCCGGGGAGATCCGCGTTGTGGCGGAGGATTTCCTGCGCATCTTTGCCTTCGCCCTCGGTCCGAACTACCTTCTCATCATCGTCAATGCCGTCTTCCGCGCGGCAGGCGACGTGAAGAAGCCCCTGCTCACCATGTTCTTCGTGGCCCTGGTCAACATCGCGGGCGACTTCGCCCTCGTCTTCGGGATTCCGCCCTTCCCGGAGATGGGGTACCGGGGCATCGCGGTGTCCACGGCCTCGTCCTTCACGGCAGGGATGATCATCAGTGTGGCCCTGCTGGCCACGAAACGCTGGAGGGGCGTCTTTACCGAGCCGTGGAGCGTCAGCTTCCCCACCATCGGTCGGATCATGGACATCGGCTGGCCGTCTGTTTTCCTGCAAGTAGCCTGGCAGGCCGGGAGCATCGTGCTCTACAACATCCTGTCGCGGCTCGGCGAGGGAACCATTACGGCACTTGCCGCCCTGACCAACGGCCTGAGGATCGAGGCGATCATCTTCCTGCCCGCCTTTGCCCTCAACATGGCTGCCTCGGTCCTTGCCGGGCAGAACCTGGGCGCAGGCGACCCCGGAAGGGCCGAAAAGCTGGGCTGGAAGACGGCCGGGGCCGGCATGGTGCTGCTGGGCGGGCTTGCCGTTCCTGTCTTTATCTGGGCCGAGGCCTTTGCGTCGATCCTGGCCCGGACACCGGAGGTCCTTGCCGAGACGGCCAACTACCTGCGGATCAACATGGTATCGGAACCCTTCCTTGCCCTGGGGACCATTCTCTCCGGGGCAATTACCGGTGCAGGCGACACGAGGGCCACGATGTGGATCATCGTGGCCTGCATGTGGGGGGTGCGGCTGCCGCTTGCGTACCTGCTGGCAATCACCCTGGACTACGGACCCACCGGGGTCTGGGTCTCCATGGTCGTATCCATGATGTGCTACGCCTTTCTCATGGCCCTGCGGTTCCGTGGCGGAAGATGGAAACACGTCCGCGTGGACTGAGGACGGGCCATGACGGTGTCGTCTTGCGCCGGCGGCCTGCCGGGCGAAACGTTAACGGGAGAGGAAAAAGGAGGTTTGACTTGCTGAGACTTTTCAATTCCCTCGGAAAGCGAATGGAGAAATTTGTTCCTGCAAACGCTTCCGTAACGAACATCTTCACCTGCGGGCCTTCCGTTTACCAGCGATCCCACATCGGCAACTACCGGACGTTTCTCTTTGAGGACACCCTGGTGCGGTACCTGGAGTATTGCGGTTTCAGGGTGACGCGAGGCATGAATTTCACCGACATCGAGGACAAGGCGCTGGTGGAAGCGAGGAGGCAGGGGACGACGCTTCGGCGACTGACCGACGCCAATATCGGGATCTTCACGAAGGAGATGAAGCAGCTTCGCATGAAGACCCCCGACTATCTTCCCCGGGCGTCGGAAAACGTGGAGTCCGCCGTTGAGATTATCGAAGGCCTCATTCGCAAGGGAGCGGCCTACCGGCATGGCGCCGACATCTACTTCGACCCGCTCAAGTTTCCTCGCTTCGGCACCCTTTACGGCCTGGACATGAGCCGATGGCCGAAAAAAAGAATCCGCTTCCACAAGGATACCTATCCGGGGATGCGGTGGAATCGAGGCGATTTCATCGTCTGGCACGGCTGCCAGGCGGACGACCGGGTCTGCTGGGATACCTCCCTGGGAAGCGGGTGGCCGGCCTGGAGCATCCAGGACCCGAGCATGATCGCACCCCTGTTCGACGAGCCCCTCTCCATCTACTGCGGCGGCATCGACAACCTCGTCCGGCACCACGACTACTCCCTGGCCATCCTGGAGTCCCTTCGCCCCTATCCCATGGCGAAGTACTGGCTCCACTGTCACCACCTGCACGTGGATGGAAAAAAGATGTCCAAGAGCCTCGGCAACATCGTCTACCTGGAGATGCTCACGAACAGGGGATTCTCGGCGCAGGAGCTCCGGTTCTTCCTGATCGACGGACACTACGGCCGTAAGATGAACTATCGGGAAGACCGGTTCCGGTTGAGCTCGGAGAAACTGCGCGTGTTGAGGGATCGCGTCCGGGGGATCGCAAAGAAGGCCCGGGGCGCGTCACGGTCAGGCTCAGAGACGGCGGGACAGCTCGAGGCCCTGTTCCGGTCCGGCATGGACGATGACCTGCATGTCGGGAGGGCCATCGACGGCCTGTCCGGTCTGCTCGCGGAAAAAGACAGGGTCGGGATGACCAGGGAGGAAGCCTCGTCCCTGCTTACGTCCCTGCAACGCATAGACGGTGTCCTGCAGGTCCTGTTCTGAGAGTCCGCGGCCGCTTGCGAGCTCTCCGCGGACAAAAGACAGGAACGAGACGGTATGTTTGTGGTAAACTGGATCACACAGAATCGGGAGGCCCGTGATGGCGACTCAAGAGACGATTCGGCACATTATTGAAAAGTACCGAAACATCGCCGTCTACGGGATGTCGAAAGATCCGGGCAAGACGGCCTACTGGGTACCCCAGTACTTGGCCAAAAAGGGTTACGACATCACCCCCGTGAACCCTACCGGCGAAGTGATCCTGAAGCGCAAGAGCTATCCCGATCTCAAGTCGGTCCCGAAGCGGATCGATGTCGTCCTGGTTTTCCGTCGCTCCGAGGATGCCCTGGAACCCGTCAAGGAGGCCGTGGCGCGGAAAAAAGAACGAGGCGATATCTCCGTTGTCTGGCTCCAGCAGGGGATCCGCAACGAGGAGGCCCGGAGGCTGGCCGAGGAGAACGAAATCGTATTTGTCCAGGACCGGTGTATGTATCATGAGTACAGGATGATCTACCTCATGGACGAGTAGCCGCTTCGAGGCAGGTGCAAGGGTACAGGGTAAAGGGTATCGGGTATCGGGTAAAAGGGAAGACTATGTGCGGACGGTTTACACTCGTGAGTCCCTATGTGGCCATCACCGAGCGGTTTCACGCTTCGGCGTCCCCGGCTCTTCGCCCCCGGTATAATATCGCACCGGGACAGGACGTCCTCTGCGTGATCCGTGACGGCGAAAACCGCATCGAGCCTCTTCGGTGGGGCCTCGTCCCGTCCTGGGCTAAGGACCCTTCCATCGGCAACCGGCTCATCAACGCCCGCGCCGAAACGGTGGCCGAAAAACCCAGCTTCCGCAGCGCCTTTGCGAAACGCCGCTGTCTCGTTGTGGCAGACGGGTTTTTCGAATGGCGCCCGGCGGGAAAGCGCAAGGTGCCCATCTATATCTTTCTGAAATCTAAAAAAGCGTTTGGTTTCGCGGGCCTCTACGAAAGCTGGAAGGACCCCGGTGGAAACGAGATCCGCACCTGCACGATCATTACGACCGAGGCAAACGAGATCGTGCGGCCCATCCACGACCGCATGCCCGTTATCCTGCCCGAGGGTGTCGAGGATCGCTGGCTCGATCCCGGAGAAGGCAGTCGCGAGCGACTCCAGGCCCTGCTGACGCCCTATCCCGCAGGTGAAATGGCCGCATTCGACGTAACCCCCATCGTGAACAGCGCCGGCCACGACGCCCCGGACTGCATCGCTCCCGCCCAGTCGTAGAAAAACATGACATTAATGTCGTAAACGGATGACAAAAGGGTCGCTCCCCGGGAAGGTCCTGTTTTCGGAACTTCCGGGGGATGACCTCTTGATGCCGAGGGGCTCATACCTGCCGGGCGGTGACATTCTGTCGCTGCCGCCTGTTTTCGGCCTGCCGAACATGATCGAATAATATTCTTTATAATTGATGGGTTGGATGAAAAAAGGGAATAATCTCATCCCTGGCAGAACGCTTGCTTAGTCTTTGTATGCAAACTGGCGCTGTTCTTTAACGTGGATGAGTCAAAGGAGATTCCTTTGTCGGGAAAGATTCAGTGGGAGACAGACTTGAAAAGAGCCCTGGAGCGAGCAGGCTCCGAGGGGAAGTCCGTTCTGCTATTCTTTCACAACCCGGCTTGAATAGGCTGCCAGCAGATGGATGCCGTGACGTATCCAGATGAAAAGGTGGTCGATTTTATCGGGAAAAATGTTATTCCGCTGAAGCTCTCTTTTGACGCGCAGCCGATGGCGGATGACTACAACGTCAAGTGGACGCCGACGCTCATAACAATAAACGGCGGGGGCAAAGAGCATCACCGGACGGTCGGGTTCCTGCCGCCGGAGGAGTTGATCCCTTCGCTCATGCTCGGGATCGGAAAGGTTCATTTCGATGCCGAACGAATTGGCGAGGCCTTGAAGTATTTTGAAAATATTGTGAAGGAGTTTCCACGAAGCGACTCAACGGCCGAAGCGCTGTATTTCAAGGGGGTCAGCGAGTACAAGAACACGCATGACGCGAAACCCCTCAAAATGGCTTACGAGCGGCTCCAGGCCGAATATCCGACGAGTGTTTGGACGAAACGCGCTTATCCTTACAGACTGTTGTGAGGATATTGACAACCAGTTTCCCTCCCCTTCCTCCTCGCCCTGTGCAGTCCCCGCCTTAACTGCATAGGGCGAGAACTTTTTTACCCTATCCCCATTTTTATCCCGAGTCAGGACTCCTGAATCCCTCTTGTACCTTCTTTCTCTCCACTCAGGCACTCAAGCACTCAGACACTTCTTCCTCGTCCCCACACCCTGGTCCCTCGTCCCTTTTTACACAGATCACTAGCCACAAACCACTAGCCACTGTCTTCAAGACCATCGCAGCCGCAGCGAGTTCGTCACGACGGACACCGAACTGAGCGCCATGGCGATGGCGGCGTAGACGGGGTTGAGCAGGATCCCGAAGAAAGGGTAGAGGATGCCCGCGGCGATGGGAATCCCGATGACGTTGTAGATAAAGGCCCAGAAGAGATTCTGCCGGATGGTCCGCATGGTCCGGAAGGAAAGCTTGATCGCCTCGGGCACGGCCCGCAGGTCGTCGCGGATGAGGGTGATGTCGGAGGCCTCGATGGCCACGTCGGTCCCCGCCCCGATGGCAATCCCGATGTCGGCGGCCGAGAGTGCCGGGGCGTCGTTGATCCCGTCGCCTATCATGGCCACGATCTCGCCCTGAGCCATCAGGCGGTTGATCTCCCGGGCCTTCTCGCCGGGCAGGACCTCGGCGAGCACCCGGTCGATGCCGAGGGTAGTGCCCATGGCCCGGGCGGTGCCCTCGTTGTCTCCGGTGATCATGGCCACCTTGAGGCCCATCTCTTTGAGGGCCTTCACCGTCTCGGCGGCCGTGTCCTTCGCGACATCGGACAGGGCAATGATGCCGGCCACCGCTCCCCCCTCGGCCACGTAGACGCAGGTCTTGGCTTCCGAGGAAAGCCGCGTACCCGTTTCGTGAAGGCCGTTGAAACTCCATTGCTCCTGCTCGATCAGTTTCTGATTGCCGAGAAGAAGCGCTGCGCCGTTGAGGACGGCCCTTGCACCGAGACCCGAGAGGGCCTCGAAGCCCTCGACGGGCTCCGGACGGATTCCCTCGTCCCTCGCTTTTTCGACAATGGCCCTGGCAAGAGGATGCTCCGACAAATCCTCCACGGAGGTGGCGATCCGGAGCACGTGGCTCTTCGTCATGCCGGGGGCCGCAACGATGTCGGTCACGCGGGGCTCGCCCACGGTGAGGGTCCCCGTCTTGTCGAAGACGACCATGGTGAGCCGGTGGGCCTTCTCGAGGCTCTCGCCCCCCTTGATGAGAATCCCCTTCTCGGCGCCGATCCCCGTTCCCACCATGACGGCCGTCGGTGTCGCCAGTCCCATGGCGCAGGGGCAGGCGATGATGAGGACGGAGACGAAGTTGAGCAGGGCCCGCGTGAAGACGGGATCCGGGACGAAGAAAGCCCAGACGATGAAGGTGATCGCGGCAATGGCCATGACGGTGGGCACGAAGACGGCGGCCACGCGGTCGGCGATCCGCTGGATGGGCGCCTTGGAGCCCTGGGCCTCCTCGACAAGGCGTATGATCTGGGCGAGGGCCGTCTCGGCGCCGATCTTCGTTGCCCGGAAGGTAAAGCTTCCGCTCTTGTTAATCGTGGCCCCGAAGACCTCGCCCCCGGGCTCCTTCGTGACGGGCATGCTCTCGCCGGTGAGCATGGACTCGTCGACGGCGGAGACTCCTGTCAGGACGACACCGTCCGTGGGGATCTTCTCACCGGGCCGCACGAGGATCTCGTCGCCCTTCATGACCTCTTCGACGGGGATGTCCGCCGGCTGGCCATCCCGGATCACCCGCGCCGTTTTGGGCTTGAGCCCCATGAGGCGCTTGATCGCCTGGGAGGTTTTTCCCTTCGTCCGCGCCTCCAGGAGCCGCCCCAGGACGATGAAGCTGACAATGAAAGACGCCCCGTCATAGTAGACGTGAAGGTGGACCCCCGCGTGGGTGAAGGCGGCAGGGAAGAACGTAGCCAGCGCCGAGTAGAGGTAGGCCGAGAGAGCCCCCATGGACACCAGGGTGTTCATGTCGGAGGTTTTCTGTTTCAACGCCTTCAGGGCCCCCGTGTGAAAGCGGCTGCCCACCCAGAAGACGACGGGGGTCGTCAGGGCAAAGAGGATATAAAGCATTGCCTGGCGGGGGATGAAGCCGAGGAAGGGGAACCACTCCTGCATGGTTCCCATGAAGATGATCACGCTGAGGATGATGCCGGCGATAAACTTGACGGTAAGCTCCCGAAGTTCCTTCTCGCGGGCCTTTTCGATGGGGTCTTCCCGCGTGGCATCGAGGACGCCGAGATACTCGTACCCGGCTTCGGTGACGGCCTTGCGCAGCCCGCCTGCTCCCGCCCAGTCGGTGCCGTGGGTCACCGTCCCGCGGCCCGTGGCCAGGTTCACGGCGGCCTCCTCTACACCGGGCACGTCCTTCAAGGCCATCTCGACTCGTCGCACGCAGGCCGCGCAGGTCATCCCGCCGATGGAGACGGTCGTTTTCTGCGTGGCCCCGGGGCCTGCCTGTTCCCGGGAGACAACCTCGTAGCCCAGGTCGCGGACCTTCTCGGCCATCGCATCGGGACTTGCCGACGCCGGGTCATATTCCACGAGGGCCTTCCCCGTGGCGAAGTTGACGGAGGCGTTTTTCACGCCCTCGATGGATCTCAGGCCTTCCTCCACACGCCGCACGCAGGCGGCGCAGGACATGCCCGAGATGCCGAGTGTGATCTTCTCAGGCAACTTCGAACCCCGCTTTTCTGATGCGCTCGCCGATGACGTTGCGGTCTACAGGCGTTGTCTCATCGAAAGTCGCCTCGCCTTTCGCGAGGTCCACCTTCACGTTGCTGACCCCGTCGATGCCGCCGAGGGCCTTCGTGACGGCCATGACGCAGTGGTTGCAGGACATTCCCTTGATCTTGATGGTAGCCATATCATAAAGCTCCTTCCGAAGTTGTCATTGCGAGCCCTTCGGCGCAGGCTCAGGGTAAACTACGCGATGCAATCTCAAAGGACCACCGCGCCCTCGACCGGCTCGGGCTCGCGTTGACATGCTTTGATTATAATCACGGAATGCCTTGATTCCAAACAGAAATCATTTGCTCTTTCCCCTCCTTGTGGTAAAAAATACGGTAAAATTTATTTCGTTCGGGGATTGAGCATGATGAAATACCTGGCAAAACTAGAAGGCATCGTGATCAGGGCGCTGGTCGTCATGATGGCCCTGGTGGTTCTCTTCGCCTCTCTGGACCTGGCTTGGATCATTATCCAGGACCTCAGTACGCCTCCGTACCTGCTTTTCGATGTTAACCGCCTCCTCGAAATATTCGGGATGTTCCTGCTGGTGCTCATCGGGATCGAGCTGCTGGAATCGATCCGGACGTACCTCGATCACAAGCTCGTTCACGTGGAGATCGTCATGACGGTGGCCTTGATCGCCATTGCCCGCAAGGTGATCATCCTCGACGTGAAGGAACTCGATGGCCTCAAGCTCATCGGGATCGGAGTGATCATCGTCGCCCTGGCCGGCGGTTACGTCTATATCAGGCGCTGCTACCGGGACGGAAGCATCTGTGTGCCGGAGAAGCGCGAAGAGTAAATCCGCTTTGAAATCGTGGGATTTTCGGGTATAGTGCGTCCTGTTTTCCTGTTTAACCAACGAAAGAGGAGGGATGAGGGGATATGATCTACAACGAAGAATTCGAGACACTGCCCCGCGAGGCACTGGAGGCGTTGCAGGTCAAGAGGCTCCAGCAGGTGGTGCAGCGCGTCT
>CAZUBX010000065.1:0-18230 GCA_964619035.1 uncultured Syntrophaceae bacterium
AGCCTTTAGCCTTTAGCCTTTAGCCTTTAGCCTTTAGCCTTTAGCCTTTAGCCTTCTAATGCAGCCCTTTCCGGTCCGGCTTCTTGTCAGTTTTTTTCTCAGGCTTCAAGTCGGATACCCGCACACGCTCCACAGCCTGTACGGCCTTTAAGCGTTTGAGGGCGGAAACGACATTGTTGAAATGTTTCAGGTCTGTGACCTCCAGGTCAAACTCGCAGATCGCCTGCTCTCCGGGAATGGTTTCCACGGTGGCGTGGCTGATGTTGACGTCATGGGAAGCGATGGCCGTGCTCAACTCGGCGAGCAGCCCCTTCTTGTCCCGGCAGGTTACCCTCACGTGCACGGGATAGTTGTGCTTCTCCGTGACGTTCCACTTCACGTCAATCATCCTCTCGGGGTCGAAATCGTTGATCATGGGGCAGTTGGCCCGGTGAACGCTCATCCCCCGGCCCCGGGAGATATAGCCCACGATCTCGTCGCCCGGCAGGGGGTCGCAGCACTTGCCGAAGCGGACCATGACGTCGTCGATCCCCGTGACGGAGACGCCCGTCGTTTCCGGCTTGCGAAGCTTCTTCCATAATTTTTCCGGCAGTGACTCTTCCTTTTTCTCCTCTTGCTCGGGAAGGTAGCGGTTGACGATCTGCCTGGCCGAGATCTTCCCGTAGCCGATGACGGCCATGAGGTCATCGGTGTCCTCGATGGAATACTCCTCGCAGATCTTCTTGAGCTCATCGGCCTTCAGGATCTGTCCGAGACTCATCTTGTGTTTGCGGAATTCTTTTTCAAGAATGTCCCGCCCCAGCGCAATGCTCTTGCTGCGTTCTTCCGTCTTGATCCACGCCTTGATCTTCGAGATGGCCCGGGACGTGACGGCATGCTTGAGCCAGTCCTTGCTGGGGTGGCGGCCCGACTGGGTGATGATTTCGAGGGTGTCGCCGTTCTGGAGCTGGTAGGACAGCGGGACGATGTTGCGGTTCACGCGCGCCCCCACGCACTGGTTTCCCACGTCGGTGTGGATGCTGTAAGCAAAATCGATGGGGGTGGCCCCTTTCGGGAAGGCCTTTACGTCGCCTTGGGGCGTGAATACGTATACCTCATCGGGAAAGAGAGCCAGTTTGAGGTTCTTCATGAACTCCCGGGGGTCTTTTTGTTCCTGCTGGACTTCGAAGAGATCGCGAAGCTTCTGGATCTGCGCCTGGTCACTACCCTTGAGCGCACCTTGTTCCTTGTATCGCCAGTGGGCGGCGATTCCCCCCTCGGCCCACTCGTGCATCTCCCGGGTGCGGATCTGGATCTCGACCCTTTCGCCATAGGGGCCGATGACGGTCGTGTGGAGCGAGCGGTAGTTGTTCGCCTTGGGCATGGCGATGTAGTCCTTGAAACGGCCCGGCACGGGCTTCCAGAGCGCATGGACGACACTCAGGGCCTCGTAGCACTCCTTCTCCTTGTTCGAGTCCAGGACGATGCGGAAAGCCAGAAGGTCATACACCTCGTCGAAATCGATGTGCTGGGCCTCCATCTTGCGGTAGATGCTGAAGTAGTGTTTGGCCCGGCCTTCCACCTCACCTTTGAGGCCGTAATTCTCAAACTCCCGCTGGATGATCCCCTTGACCTCCTGGGTGTATTTCTCCCTTTCCTCTTTGCGCTTGTCGATGCGCTGCACGAGGTCGTTGTAGGGCTCCGGGTAGAGGTACTTGAAGGCGAGGTCTTCGAGCTCCATCCGGATCCAGTTGATCCCCAGACGGTTGGCCAGCGGGGCATAGAGCTCGAGGGTCTCCATGGAGATCGCCTCCTGCCGTTGCGTCGGCTGGAACTCGAGGGTGCGCATGTTGTGGATCCGGTCGACAAGCCTCACGAGGATGATCCGGATGTCGGCGGACATGGCCAGGATCATCTTGCGGAAGTTTTCGGCCTGCCGCTCTTCCTGGCTTGCAAAGGTGATCTTGGACAGCTTGGTCAGCCCGTCGACGAGGACGGCCACTTCCTTGCCGAAGCCTTCCTCGACCTCCTTGAGTGTCGCCAGGGTGTCCTCGACGGTGTCGTGCAGGATCCCCGTGACGATCGACGCCGCGTCGAGCTTCATGTCGGCAAGGATGTTAGCCACCTCCATGGGGTGCGTGAGGTAGGGCTCGCCGGAAAGACGCATCTGTCCTGCGTGGACCGTGGCCGAGAAGATGTAAGCCTTCTCGATCAGCTCCAGATCCGCGGGCGTTGCGTACTTCCCGACCTTATCGAGGATGTCCGTTATTCGGATCATTCAGGGATTTCAGCTCCCCCTTCACGAGCTCTGTGATAAACGATTTCGCTTCCTGGACGGGTATTGTCCGCATCTCGCCTGTTTTGCGCATCCGGATCTCCAGGTTCCCCGCGGCAAGGCTCTTGGGGCCGATGGTCACCCGGACGGGAATGCCGATGAGGTCGGCGTCATTGAATTTCACGCCGGCCCGTTCATCCCGGTCGTCGAGCAGCACTTCGAGGCCGGCTTCTTCGAGCTCCCGGTAGAGTTCCTCGCCCGCCTTCGCAATACTCTGGTCCTTGACGTTCACGGGAATAATGATCACGTGGAACGGCGCGATGGTCATGGGCCAGAGGATGCCCTGAGCGTCGTGCTGCTGCTCGATGGCAGCCGCCACGGTGCGGCCCACACCGATTCCGTAGCAGCCCATGATCATGAACTTCTCCTTGCCATCGCGGTCCAGGAAGGTGGCCTTCATGGCCTTGCTGTACTTCGTGCCCAGCTTGAAGACGTGCCCCACCTCGATCCCGCGAGCAAAGCGCACCGGCTTTTCGCAGCGGGGACAGCTGTCGGACTCCTTGATGATCCTGAGGTCCGCAAAGGCCTTCACCCCATAGTCCCGCCCCAGGTTGGCATTTTTCACGTGGTAGTCCTCGCGGTTGGCCCCCATGACGACGTTGACCCTGTTCATGAGCGAATAGTCGGCGTACACGTCGGCCTTGATCCCGATGGCGCCGGCAAATCCCTTGGGCGAGTTTGTCGCCGCAAGGACGATGTCGTCCGTGGCCAGCTCCACGGAGTCTGCACCCAGGAAGTTCCGCAGCTTGGCCTCGTTGACCTCCTCGTCGCCCCGGATGAGTACGGCAACGGGCTTGCCGTCGGCCACGAAGATCAGCGTCTTCACGATGTCCTGCGGCGATACGCCCAGGAAGGCTGAGACCTCCTCGATGCTCCGCACGTCAGGGGTGTGGATCGTCTCGAGGGCCTTAAACTGAGAAGGGTCGATCTGCAACTTTACCGGTTTGGCGATTTCCGCCTTTTCCAGGTTGGCCGCGTACGCGCAGGCCGAGCAGAAGGCAAGCGCGTCCTCGCCCGTGTCGGCCAGGACCATGAACTCGTGGGAGTAGGCCCCGCCGATGTTTCCCGAGTCGGCCTCGACGGGCCGAAAATTGAGCCCGACCCGCGAAAAGATCCGCGTGTAGGCCTTGAACATCTTTTCGTAGCTCACGTCGGCGCCCTGCTCGTCGGCATCGAAGCTGTAGGCGTCCTTCATGTCGAATTCCCTGCAGCGCATGACGCCGAACCGGGGGCGTACCTCGTCGCGGAATTTCGTCTGGATCTGGTAAAGGTTCCGGGGCAGCTGGCGGTAGGTCTTGATCTCGTTGCGAACGAGATCCGTGATGACCTCCTCGTGGGTGGGGCCGATGCAGCACTCCCGGTTGTGGCGGTCCTTGAAGCGCAGCAGCTCCTTGCCGTAGAACTTCCAGCGCCCCGATTCCTCCCAGAGCTCGGCGGGCTGGACGGCAGGCAGGTAGACTTCCTGTGCGCCCGCCCCATCCATTTCCTCGCGGATGATCTGCTCCACTTTTTTCACGGTACGGTATCCCAGGGGAAGGACGGAGTAGATGCCCGTGGTCAGCTTCCGGATCATCCCCGCCCGGATCATGAGCTGGTGGCTGATGACCTCCGCATCCGATGGAACCTCTCTCACAGTGGGCAAGAACATCTCGGAATACCGCATTATGGCGTCCCCCTTTTCGATTTCATCTCTTCGATTTCCTGGAGAAGAACTTCGACAAGCTCTTCCTCTTTCACTTTTTTCACTGGCTTTCCCTGCTTGAAAAGGATGCCCAGCCCCCGGCCCCCGGCAATGCCGATATCAGCCTCGGCCGCCTCACCGGGCCCGTTGACCACACATCCCATGATGGCGATCTTAAGATACTCTTTCATCCCTGCCAATTTTTTTTCGACCTCTTCGACCATGGGTGCCAGATCAATCTCGCAGCGTCCGCAGGTCGGGCAGGCGATGATGTCGGGACCGACCTTCCGGATGCCGAGGGCCCTCAGGATGCCGTAGGCGATGGTCACTTCCACGACGGGGTCCCCCGTGACGGAGACCCGAATGGTGTCCCCGATCCCCTCACTGAGCAGGGTGCCGATCCCGATGGAGGACTTGATGCTCGAGGCAAGCACGCTGCCCGCCTCGGTCACCCCGAGGTGCAGGGGGTAGTCGGTTTTCTCCGAGATCATCCGGTAGGCCCGGATCATGGTCGGCACATCGGAGGATTTGAGCGACAGCTTGAATTCGTGAAAGCCGAGATCCTCGAGAAATTTGACGCTGCCCAGCGCACTCTCGACGAGGGCTTCCGGGCTGGGTCCGCCGTACTTTGCCAGCAGCTCTTTCTCGAGCGAACCGGAGTTCACGCCGATCCGAATGGAGGCGCCACAGGCTTTCGCGGCGGCGACGACCTCCCGGATCTTCTCCCGCCCCAGGTTTCCCGGGTTGACGCGGATGGCATCGGCACCGTTCTCCATGGCGGCGATGGCCAGTCGGTGGTTGAAGTGAATATCGGCGATCAAGGGGATCCGGATCGCCTTCCGGATGGCCTTCATGGCTGTGACGGCATCGTCGTCGAGGACGGCAACCCGGATGATCTCGCAGCCGGCCTCTTCGAGCTTTCGAATCTGGCCGACGGTGGCCTCCACGTCCCGGGTGTCCGTGGACGTCATGGACTGGACCGCCACGGGGGCATCGCCGCCTACGGGCACGCTCCCCACGCGGATCCGCCGCGTTTTTTTCCTTGTGATTGCCGCAGGTTCGCTCATGAATTCATCGGGTTATATGGGTATTTGGATACTACTCCATATCATGAAAAACAAAAAAAGGGCAGAGCCTTGTGCGCTCTGCCCTTTTTTATTCTTTTCACTGACCACTGGCCACTAATCACGGATCACTGTCTTTCAACATCCTCTCCAGCAATAAAGACACAGCTCCTTCTCCGGCAATCCGATGGCGTCGATCACCTCATCGATCGTCAGATAATTGAGCGACGTCACGTTCAGGTCATTCCGGATCCATTCGACCATTTCCCGGTAGGGCTTCGACTTCGGGTTGAGATAGGCAGCCAGGCTCTCCGGGTCCTTGCCGAGCATGGTCCGGATGGCCCTCCTGGCCGCAAGCTCCCCCCTCGTTCGGGTCGATGCGCCGTAAATGCAGGGATACATCAGGGGTGGGCAGGCGACGCGCAGGTGGATCTCCTTGGCCCCGTTGTCCCAGAGCTTCTTTACGGTGAAATTCTTGAGCTGTGTGCCGCGGACGATGGAGTCGTCGCAGACGACCATGCGGTTTCCCCGGATCACTTCGCGCACCGCGATGATCTTCATCGTGGCCACCAGGTCGCGTATCTCCTGGGAGGGAGGCGTGTAGCTTCGCCCGTAGCCGGGCGTGTATTTCACGAGCGGCCGCTTGTAGGGGATTCCCGCTTCCTGGGCATACCCGATGGCATGGCCTATCCCCGAATCCGGGATTCCCGTGACGAAGTCCGCCTTGAGCCTGTTCTTGCGTGCCAGTGCCCGTCCGCAGCGCTCGCGCGCGATCTCGACTGATTTCCCCTCATAGGACGAGGAAGGCTCCCCCGTGTAGATCCAGAGGAAGGCGCAGACTTTCTTTTCGGGCATGGCCGGCCGCAGCTGGCGGACCCCGGAGCGGCTGAGCCTCACGATCTCTCCCGGCCCGAGGTACTTGATCACGTCGTAACCCAGGTTCTGGAGGGAACTGGCCTCGGTGGCGACGACGTATTCCCCCTTTTTCTCCCGGCCCCCGATCACAAGAGGAAAGCGCCCGTAAAGATCCCGGGCCGCGTAGATCCCGTCGTCCTTCAGGATGAGAAGGCACAGGGACCCCTCGATGAGCTTCTGCATATTCACGATGCCGTCGATCAGGGTCTCGCCCCGGTTGATGAGCCGCGCCACCAGCTCGACGGGACTCACGCCGCCGCCGGCCATCTCGCTGAACGAGACTCCCTGCCTCAGGAGCCCCTCGGTAAGGGAGTCCTTGTTGGTAATGAGCCCGCTTGCCGCAATGGCGTACGTTCCGAACTTGGAGCGGACGATCAGGGGCTGGGGCGCCACGTTGTTGATGGAACCGATCCCCATGATCCCGTTCATTTCCTTGTAGTCATTGACGAATTTCGACTTGAACTGGGCCTGGCTGATACTGTGGATGGTCTGATAGAAGCCTTTTTCTCCGAAAAGGGCCATTCCTCCGTTTTCGGTCCCCAGGTGGGAGTGATAGTCGGTCCCGTAGAACAAGACCTTCGAGCAGTTCTGGTTTGATACGACACCAAATAGTCCCCCCATATCCCCTACCTTCCTCGTCGTGGTTGATGAAACGCAGAGACCCGCGTTCTAATCGAGTTTTGCGACAGCCCCGGCAATCCGCTTCACACCCTCTACGATGAACTCCATCGAGGTGGCATAGGAAAGCCGGATATAGTCGTCGTTTCCGAATGCCCCACCGGGCACGACGGCCACATTGGCCGCCTCCAAAAGAACCTCGCTGAAATCATTCGAGGTACCGATCGGCTTGCCCTGGTACTTCCTGCCGTAGAGGGCGCTGACCCGCGGGAAGACATAAAAGGATCCGGGCGGCATTGTGCAGGTGATCCCCGGGATGTCGTTGAGCGCCCCGACGATGACATCCCTTCGCTTTTTGAACTCCGCCACCATCTTCGGGATGAATGACTGGTCCCCCAGGAGCGCCTCGATCGAGGCCTTCTGGACAAAAGAGGTGGGGTTCGACGTGCTCTGGCTCTGTATTTCCGTCATGGCCGCTATCACGTTATCGGGCCCCGCCGCGTATCCCATCCGCCATCCCGTCATGGCATGCGACTTAGACAGACCGTTGACGACGATCGTCTTCTCCTTCATCTCCTCGCTGACATTGGCCATGTTGGAAAACCGGAAATCGTCGTAGAGCACCTTCTCGTAGATGTCGTCGCTGATGACAAGGATCTCCGTCCCCTTCAACACTTCGGCCAGGGCCTTCAGTTCGTCAAAGGAGTAGGCCGCACCCGTCGGGTTCGAGGGGCTGTTGAGGATGAGGGCCCTTGTCCTTGCCGTGATGGCTTTCTTGAGCTTTGCCGGCGTGAGCTTGAATCCCTCCGGCTCGCCGCCATCGACGAACACCGGGGTGGCATCGGCCAACAGCACGATGTCCGGGTAGGACACCCAGTATGGCGCCGGGATGATCACCTCGTCGCCCTGCCCGAAGAGGACCTGGGCCATATTGAAAAGGGCGTGCTTCGCCCCGGTGGAGACAACGATCTGCGAGCGTTTGTAGGCGAGGCTGTTGTCCTTGCGAAGCTTTTCGATGATGGCGTCCTTCAGTTCATCGATGCCGCCCACGGGGGTGTACTTGGTGAAGCCTTCCTGGATGGCGCGGATCGCCGCCGCCTTGATGTTGTCCGGCGTGTCGAAGTCAGGCTCCCCGGCCCCGAAGCCGATGATGTCCCTTCCCTCCTTCTGCAGGGCCTTTGCCTTCATCGTGACGGCGAGCGTCGGTGACGGCCTGAGAACTTTCGTCAGCGGTCCCAGCTTCATATCTTTCACCCTTTCTTGAAACTGTCGGCGTATTTCTCCTGGAGTCTCTGCAGGACGATTTCGGGGACAAGCCCCCGGACGGACCCGGCGTGGCTGGCGGCCTCCTTGATCAGGTTGGAGCTAGTGTAGAACCACTTGTACCCGGTCATGAGGAAGACCGTCTCGATATCCCGGTTGAGGCGCCGGTTGATGAGGGCCATCTGGAACTCGTACTCGAAGTCCGAAAGGGCCCGCAGACCGCGGAGGATGACGGTGGCTCCCGAGTCGCGGACGTAGTTGACCAGCAGCCCCGAAAAGCTGTCCACCCGGATCCGGGGGTCGTCGCCGACGACCTGCCGGATCAGCTCCATGCGCTCCTCCACGGAGAAGAGCCCCGACTTGTTGGGGTTGTACGCAATGAGAATGATGAGTTTGTCGAAGAACCGAAGTCCTCGCTTAATGATATCGAGATGCCCGTTTGTGATCGGGTCAAATGAACCGGGATAGACCGCCAACCTCTCCATGCTCCCCTCCCCATGCGAGATCTCGGATAACCACGTCTGCTCCAGGGCGCACGCTATCCGTCAGGCCATGCTGAACGGTCGTCAGACCGTTTGTGTTCGTTTGCATCAGGCTGTTGCAGCCTGAGAAAGCTCAACGCCGTCTCCCCGTACCGACGGCTGTCTTCGATTTGATACCCCTCACGCCTCGCCGGGATCTCTTCCCGGGCGGAGTGCTGGACGACGAGAACCCCGTCCTGCGACATCAGTGCCTGCGTCCGGATGAGCCGCAGCGTCTCGCCGATCAGGTTTCGCTCATAGGGCGGGTCGGCAAAGATGACGTCGAAGAGTTCCCGCCTGTGGCCCAGGAGCTTGAGGCCGCGATCGACGGGAACCTCGAGCACTTCGATCTCCTGCCTGGATGCCCCTTCGATCCCATCGGTGGGGATGTTGACAAACCCGCAACGTCCGATATTCGTCCGAATGGCCTCGGCGCAGTCCCGATGGCTTTCCACAAAGATCACCCGGGAGGCCCCGCGGCTCACGGCTTCGAGCCCCACGCTGCCCGCCCCCGCAAAAAGATCCAAAAACCGTTTTCCGGCCAAGGGAAGGATGTTGAAAAGGGATTCCTTGACACGGTCCGTCGTCGGTCTGAGGATCTTGACCTTCGGCGCGATGAGCGTCCTCCCCTTCGCCTTCCCCGCAATAATCCGCATGATGAAACCAGGCTTCAGGCTACAGGCTGCAGGCCACAGGACTGGGGTATATCTATGCGATGCTTCGCTGTCTTTCTGAAGCCTGTTGCCTGTGGCCTGTGGCCTTTTATTTCAGATAGTCCCTTACGTAGATCTCGGCGATCTGGACCGCATTCAGGGCTGCACCTTTGCGCAGATTGTCCGAAACGACCCACAGGTTGATCCCGTTGGCGATCGACTCGTCCTCCCGGATCCTGCCCACGTAGGTGGCATCCTGACCTGCGGCGTTGATGGGCAGGGGGTACTCTTTCTTCGAGGGTTCGTCGATGACGATGACGCCGGGAGCTTTCTTCAGCAACGCCTTCACCTCGTCCGCCGTGATCTTCTTCTCCGTCTCGATGTTCACCGACTCGGAGTGGCAGCGGAGCACGGGCACGCGTACCGTCGTCGCCGTAACGCCGATGGACTCGTCGCCAAAGATTTTCTTGGTCTCCCAGACCATCTTCATCTCTTCCTTCGTGTAACCGTTCTCGAGAAAGACATCGATCTGGGGGAGACAGTTGAAGGCGATCTGGTAGGGGTATACCTTGACCACAGGCTCCTTGAAGCTCAGCAGGGCCCTCGTCTGATCGATGAGCTCTTCCATGGCCATCTTGCCCGTCCCGGAGACGGCCTGGTAGGTGGAGACGACGATGCGCTTGATGCGGGCTGCGTCATGAATGGGTTTCAATGCGACGACCATCTGGATCGTGGAGCAGTTCGGGTTTGCGATGATCCCGCGGTTCTTGTAATCGGCGATCTTCTCCGGGTTCACCTCGGGCACGACGAGCGGGATGTCCGGCTCGTAGCGGAAGGCTGCCGTGTTGTCGATGACCACGCATCCCGCCTTCGCTGCGATGGGGGCAAACTTCTGGCTGATGCTCCCCCCTGCGGAGAAAAGCCCGATCTCGATGCCCCCGAAGGAGTCCTCCTTGAGCACCTGAACGGGATAGGACTTGCCCTTGAACTCGAGTTCCTTCCCCAGGGAGCGCTCCGAGGCGAGCAAGGTCAGTTCGCCGACCGGAAAATTTCGTTCCTCCAGGATGCTGATCATTTCGTTTCCGACGGCGCCGGTGGCGCCGACGACGGCTACACGGTATTTTCTCATGAAATAAGGCTCCTTATCAAACGACTCGCACTCATATACAACGCAGCGTTTCCGACTGGACCGGGCTTGCGAGCGATCACGGGGCTGCCCCGGGTTTCGTTTCTGTTTTCAAATCCCCGCCGCTTGTCGACTGCTGCGTTTTTTCCGATCCGAAGAGGCGCCTGGCGAGCTTCAGAATCCCCCAGATGGGACCGGAGATCGCGTAGCTCACGGCGAAGGTGAAGATCATCACCTGCGGCTCCGCCAGAACGATGATCAGCAAAACGACGGCCAGCACGACGGTCATGAAGGGTTCCCGCTTCAGAAAGTGCAGATCCTTGAAGCTGTAGAACTTGACGCTGCTCACCATGAGAAGGGAGAGCACCATCATCCCGACCAGGATCGACAGGTGCGGGAACGTCCCTTCGTAGCCCAGGTAGAAATAGAGCAGCACCGTCGAGGACACCACGATGGCCGCCGCCGGGATGGCCAGTCCGTTGAAGTACCGGCTGTCGATCACACCGACCTGCACGTTGAACCGGGCCAGACGCAGGGCCCCGCAGGTTACATACATGGCCGCGGCAAGCCACCCCCATTTCCCGAAAACGGCGAGTGACCAGCTATAGGCCAGGATGGCCGGCGCCACGCCGAAGGCCACGAGGTCTGCCAGCGAGTCGTACTCCACGCCGAACTTGGACGTCGTGTGAGTCATGCGTGCAATCCGCCCGTCAAGCCCGTCGAGGATCAACGAGATCGGGATCGCAATCGCGGCGTGGATGAAGTTGCCCTGAATGGAGGCGATGATCGCGTAGATCCCTGCGAAGAGGCTGGCCGACGTGAAGAGGTTGGGCAGGATGTAGATCCCCTTCTTCATCTGGTCCTTGCGAAAAAACTTCTCCCTCCTGAGGGATCGCTCTCTTTTGAACTCTTTGTTCATCACAGGACCCCTATGGGTGTTTCCCCGGCGCGCACCTTCTGGCCCGCCTGAACCAGTATCGTTGATTCCATCGGCAGGACCACCTCGAGCCGCGAGCCGAAACAGATCAGCCCGAACCGCTGACCCCTGACGACCTCCATACCCTCACCGATCCAGCAGACAATCCTGCGTGCAATGAGCCCCGCGATCTGGATGGTCAGGAACGCTTTCCCCTCTTCCGTACGGATCAGGACGCTGTTTTTTTCATTGTCCGCGGAGGCCTTGTCCAGATCGGCCGAGAGGAACTTGCCGCTGTGATACTCGATCTTTTCCACGCGCCCGGGATAGGGGGCACGGTTGACATGGACATTGAAGACGTTCATGAAAATGCTGACCTTCCTGAACCTTCCCTTCAGCAGGCCGTCGAGTTGAACCTCTTCCACTTTCAGGATCCTGCCGTCTGCCGGCGAGACCAAAACCCCCTCTTCCGTGGGGATTGTCCTTTCGGGATTGCGGAAAAAGAAAATCACGAACAGCATGACGGCAAACGCTGCGACCGCCACTGCCTTGAAGCCGATCCATGAAAGGGCAACCGTCAGAATACCCATTCCGACGATGAAGGGGACCCCTTCACGCACGATGTACCCGTTGTGTTGCTCCATGCTCTCTACAATGAACCCCGGCCGATGCTCAGGCGCTCTTTCTGTGTTTCTCGAGAATTGCGTAAATGCGATCCTTGCTCGCCAGCTTCAGTTTTTGCAGCTTTTTCTTCTCGATCTCTTCCTGGGGAGTGAGGTAAATGCGCTTGTTGAAATCCTCCAGGGCGGTCTCCAGTTTCCGATGTTTCTCCACGTGCTGTTTCAACTCGCCATCGAGCTGGATGTATCGTTCGATGAGCATCTCGTCGGTTCGCTCCATACCCACCTCCTGGCTCTGCGGAAAGAGCTTTGCTTATATCATAATCGCCCGGCGTGATGTACAGAAATTTCCATGCCGGCAGACCCCTGGACCCCTTCCCTTCAGGGCTTCTCCGCGTGCCGGATCTCTGCCTCCGACCGGCGCAGATAGCGGGGAACGAAGGTCGCCACATCGAGCCGGTCGCCTTTGCCGTATCTCTTCATGCCGAGCAGGGCCGCACTGGATGCCCGCACCCACTGCCGGTTGGGCGGGGCAAACCGGGCACGCCCCTGAAACCTGTCCCGGATAAGCTCGGCGTGCTCGCTGAACCCATCCCCCAGAAAAAGGGTTTCCCCCTCGATCCGGTCGATGAATTTCCCCGGCGTCGTGACCTCCTCCTCCAACACCACGTCAAAAAGCCCTTCCCTGTTGGCACGATAGAGCGCCGCGTAGACTTCCCCCTTGCGGGCATCGAGCATCGGACAGATGAGTGCCGGGCATTCGATGGCGTTGTGGGCAAGCGCCTCCAGCGTGGAGACGCCGACGACGGGCTTTCCCGTCGTGAGGGCGAGCCCCTTCACGGTGCTTGCGCCGATCCGCAGGCCCGTGAAGGATCCGGGTCCGACAGTCAATGCAAAGAGATCCACTCCATCGATGCCGATTCCCGCCAGCGCAAGCCCCTGGTGGACGGCCGAGAGGACCGTTTCGGAGTGGTTTACGGAGACGTTGAAAAAGTACTCGACGAGGACCGTCTCATCGCGAAGCAGGGCAACTCCCGCCGTTCTCGTTGCTGTGTCGATGGCCAGTGTGATCATGCGTTACTCACCGAAGATCCTCATGATGTCATTGTAAAACACAAAGATCATGAGCATGGCGAGGATGAAGAAACCCACCTGTTGGGCCCGCTCCCGCCACTTGATGTTGACCTCCTTGCCCGTGACGAGCTCGATCAGAAAGAACAGCAGGTGTCCGCCGTCCAGCACGGGGATGGGGAAAAGATTCAGCACGCCGAGGTTGATACTGAGCAGGGCCATGAAGAAAACGAAGTTCATGATGCCCTTCTTGACGTGGGCGCCTGCCATTTGCGCAATCAGGATAGGCCCGCCGAGAGAGTCCGGAGACACGACCCCCTGGGCCATTTTGACGAGGCTCATCAAGGTGAGCTCCGTGATGTTCCAGGTCTGCACGATCCCCGACCAGGTCGCCAGGATGGGGTTCTGACGGTCGATGAAGGTGTTCTTCGAGGCCCCCACGCCGATCTTCCAGCTGTCCACGTCCTCCCCGAATACGCTCTTGGCCTTGACGGACTCGGGTTTCACGCGGACATCCTGCAGGCTCCCTTCCCGGCTCAGTTTCAGCGTGAGCTCCTGTCCGCCGCTCGTCGTGATGATTTCGGCCAGATCGCTCCAGCGTCCCACGCTCTTGCCGTCGATGGACAGGACGTTGTCCCCTGTTCGTATGCCCGCCACCTCCGCCGGGGAGTTCGGCTGGACACTGCCGATGTCCGTTGTGAGGCTCGGAACCCCCACCATGAAAATGACGGCAAAGGCAAGGATGGCGAAGAGGAAGTTGAACAACGGGCCCGCGACGACAATGGCGATCTTCTTCAGGACGTGCTGCTTCACGAAGGAGCGCTTCTCATCCTGCGGGAGCACGTCATCGGAGTCGGACTCGCCGAGCAGCTTGACATATCCCCCGAGGGGCACCAGCGAGAGCATGTAATCGGTCTCGCCGACTTTTTTTCCGAGAAGTCTGGGCCCGAACCCCAGAGAGAACTTGAGCACCCCCACCCCCAGGGCTTTGGCAAGCAGGAAATGCCCCAGCTCGTGAACGAAGATCAGAACTCCCAGCAGAATGACTACCGAAACGATATTGACACCGACACCCATCCGAATCTCACCCTATTCCTTTTTTCAAGATTTCTTCCGCCTGGCTTCGGGCCCACGCGTCGGCCTCGAGGACCATCTCCAGGGAGGACACGGCCCCCGGAACATGCCGGGTCATGACCTCTTCAATCACCCGGGCGATCGACTGGAAGGCGATTCTCTCCTCCAGAAACGCGTTTACGGCCACCTCGTTGGCCGCGTTCATCACGGCCGGCATGGTACCTGCCGCCCTGCCCGCTTCGTATCCCAGCCTCAGGCAGGGAAACCGCTCGAGATCCGGCGCCTGAAATTCCAGCCGGCCCACTTTCGACAGGGAGAGAGGGGGGAACCCGCCCGGCGTCCTTTCGGGGTAAAACAGGGCATAGGATATCGGCCCTCTCATATCAGGAAGTCCCAGCTGTGCCATCACGGACCCGTCAATAAACTCCACCAGGGAGTGAATGATGCTCTGGGGGTGGATCACCACATCGATCCGTCCGTAATCAACCCCGAAGAGCCACCGGGCCTCGATCACCTCGAGCCCCTTGTTCATCATCGTCGCCGAATCGATCGTGATCTTCTTTCCCATCTTCCAGTTCGGGTGATTGAGCGCGTCGGACATTCTCACCTTTTCCAGTTCCGTCCGGGTGGCCCTCAGAAAGGGCCCTCCCGATGCGGTCAGGATGACCCGCTCGACACTCTTCGAGCTGTTTCCCTCGATGCACTGGAAGACGGCACTGTGCTCGCTGTCGACGGGAATGATGCGGACGGCCTTCATCCGGGCCCTCTCCATGACAAGGGCACCCGCCGTGACCAGTGTCTCCTTATTGGCCAGGGCCACGTCCTTTCCTGCCTCGATGGCCGCAAGCGTGGGAACAAGTCCCGCCGCACCGACGATGGCGGATAGCACGAGTTCTGCGGCGTTTGCCGTCGCGACGGACCGGTATCCTTCCTCGCCCCAGAGGATCTCCGTCCGATCCGCGGAATCAAGCATGCCTTTCAGCCTGCGGGCGTGATCCTCGTCAAAAACGGAGGCGATCTGAGGCCGAAAGCGCTCCACCTGGCCTTTCAGGACGCCTATATTCTTCCCCGCCGCCAGGGCAACGACTTGCAGCGCGCCGGGATTTTTCGACACCACGTCGAGGGCGTTTACCCCGATCGATCCAGTAGAGCCGAGAATGGCGATCTTCTTCACGCGAGTATGTACGTCCTGTAATAGTAAACAAACGGTACGATGAACAGAAGGCAATCCAGGCGGTCGAGGATTCCGCCGTGCCCCGGCAGGATCTCGCCGGAATCTTTCGCCCCCGAGGCCCGCTTGATGAGGGATTCAAAGAGATCCCCCAGCTGTCCGATGATCCCTCCCGCAAGCCCCAGCATGACGATGTGCCCCGCGGGGATCTCGGGCAGGAGGAAATACCGATAGACCAGACACCCGATCACACTCCCCACGGCAAGCCCCATGAGCCCCTCCACGGTCTTGCCCGGGCTGACGTGTGGCATGAGTTTGCGTTTCCCGAAGGTCCTGCCCACATAAAAGGCGGCAATGTCACCGGAGAAGGCCAGCACGATGACGAAGAAGATCCACAGGACCCCCTTGTCGACGCTTCTCAGGAGGATGAGATGCGAAAGCATCACCGGCAGGTACAAATAGCCCAGGACGTAGCGGCCAAGCGGGTTGAGATCGAGTGCCCCTTCCTTCGTGCTGAAAAGGTACAGAATAAACACGGTGAGGGACGACAGGACGGCAACGGCTAGGATAGCGCCCTGACCGGAAAGGGCAGCTGCCAGGGGCGCCAGGACGCCGAAAAAAAGCAGCGCCCGCTGCAGCATGATGCCTTCCGCGCCGAATGCGAGACGGTTGTACTCCATGACGGCGACGACGGTCACCACGAGGACAAAGCCTGCAAAGACCGCCTCCGGGCTGAAATAGATGATCGAGAAGAGGATGGGCACGGCGATGATCCCCGTGATCCACCTCTTGGCGTGGGAACTTTTCATCATGCCTTCTTCTGCACCTGATCGCTCGTCAACCCGAAACGCCTCTCCCGCTTCTGATACTCGGAGATGGCCTCGATCAGCTGCTCTTCCCTGAAATCGGGCCACAAAATGTCCGTGAAGTAAAACTCCGTGTAGGCCATCTGCCACAGGAGGAAATTGCTCAGGCGATACTCCCCGCTGGTCCGGATGAGCATATCCGGGTCCGGGATGCCTCCCGTAAAGAGATAGCCCGCGAAGCGCTCCAGCGTAACGTCCGATGCACGGATCTTTCCCTGGCAGGCCTCGTCAATCAGCTTTCTGACCGCCCCCAGGATCTCGTCATGGCTACCGTAGTTCAGGGCCAGGATCAGCGTCATGGCCGTGTTGCCCTCCGTCTTTTCGATCGTGTCCCGGAGGATTGCGCGCACCTTCTCCGGAAGCGCCCCCGTGTCACCGATCGCCAGCAGGCGGATATTGTTCTTCAACATGACCTTGACTTCGGACTTGAGGTAGCGCTCCAGGAGTGTCATGAGTGCCCGGACTTCTCTCTCCGGCCGGCTCCAGTTTTCCGATGAGAACGCGTAAAGGGTCAGATAGGAGATCCCGATTTTTCGGCAGGCCTCGACGATGTTTCGGACCGATTCGGCCCCTTTCCGGTGACCGGCAATCCGCCCCAGTGAGTGCTTCTGCGCCCACCGACCGTTGCCGTCCATGATGATGGCGACGTGCCGGGGCAGATTGGTTTTGTCGAGACGATCCATTCCGGGTCTACTTATCGATTTTCAATGATGAATTTTCGTTTGACTATCACAGCCCGCCGACATTTTCAAGGGATGTTTCTCCTGCCGCCGATGGACCAAAAAATAAGGAGCCTCAGGGGCTCCTTTGTGTCTCTGCACGCTGTATGAAAAGGAGCATCAGATCTCCATGATTTCCTTTTCTTTGGCCTGGAGAACCTTGTCGGTCTTCTCGATGAAATCGTCCGTCACCTTCTGGACGTCGGCCTGGTACTTGAACATGTCATCCTCGTTGATGTCGCTGTCCTTTTTCAGTTTCTTCAGCTCCTCATTGGCATCGCGTCGGATATTCCTGAGCTTGACCTTCCCTTCCTCGGCCATTTTCTTGACGACCTTGACCAGCTCCTTGCGTCGTTCCTCCGTGAGCTGCGGGATATTGATCCTGACAATCTTGCCGTCGTTGACCGGGTTAAGCCCCAACTCGGACTTCTGGATGGCCTTCTCGATATTGGGGATGACGCTGGTGTCCCAGGGAGAGATCTGGATCAGGCGGGACTCCGGAACGGAAAGCGATGCCACCTGGTTGAGCGGCGTGGGCACCCCGTAGTACTCCACCTTGATGCCGTCGAGCAGTGCCAGCGAGGCCCGGCCTGTCCGGATCTTGCTGAAGGACTTCTCGAGGGACTTGATATTCTTCTCCATATTGTCCTTCAACTCGGAAAAGACGAGATCCGTCATTTCGCTCATGTCAGCCTCCCACGATCGTCCCAATGGTTTTCCCGCATATGACGGACTTGATATTGCCCTTCTTTGCGATGTTGAAAACCCGGATGGGAATGTTGTTTTCCCGACAAAGGGAAATGGCGGTTGCATCCATTACTTTAAGGTTTTTAGCCAAGGTCTCGGTGTAGCTTATTTTTTTGTACATCGTTGCGTTCGAATGCTTCATGGGGTCCTTGTTATAGACCCCGTCGACCTTGGTGGCCTTGAGGATAACGTCGGCCTGTATTTCTGCCGCGCGCAGGGCTGCCGCCGTGTCCGTCGTGAAGTACGGGTTCCCGGTTCCCGCCGCAAAGATGACCACCCTTCCCTTTTCCAGGTGGCGTGTGGCCCTTCTACGGATGAAGGGCTCGGCCACTTCCCGCATCTCGATGGCTGTCTGAACCCTGCATCGCACCCCGAGCCTCTCGAGGACGCTCTGAATGGCCAGAGAGTTGATGACCGTTGCAAGCATGCCCATGTTGTCGGCCTGGGTGCGCTCCATACCCCGGGCGCTACCCTCGACACCGCGGAAGATATTCCCCCCGCCGACGACGACGCCGACCTGGACGCCAAGCTTGACCACGTCTCGGATTTCCGCGGCAATGGCCTGGACGATATCGGGGTCTATGCCGAAGGAGCGGCCTCCCATCAGGGCCTCACCGCTGAGTTTGAGGAGGACCCGCCTGTAGACGGGTTTTTTTGCGCCTGTCATCTCACCTGCAGCTTTCCGGGAAATCCCGGCGGTTTCATACAGTGCGTTTTTCTAAGCTTCGTCCCCGCCGAGCTGATAGCGCACAAAGCGCTTCACGAGGATGTTCTCGCCCGTCTTGGCGATGGACGCCTTGATGAGATCCTCCACCGTCACGGCCGTGTCCCTGATGAACTTCTGCTTCACAAGGCAAACTTCCTCGTAATACTTTTTGAGTTTTCCCTCGA
>CAZUBX010000066.1:0-18217 GCA_964619035.1 uncultured Syntrophaceae bacterium
CCTGGAGGCCTACCCCACGTGGCCGCTGCTACACGCGAGTGAAAACCGATCTAGCGGCCGCTGCTGACGGTTGCGCCGATGGACGTGCCGACGGTGCCGAAGGCGCTGTTGGCGTTCTGGCCCAGCACGCTGACGCCCGCGCCGAGCAGGAAGCTGAGCACGAAGCCGCACATGCACGTGCCCAGGACGCCGGCGAGGCTGCCGGCGGCGAAGCTCAGGATGAGCGGCAGCGGACTCGCCTTCGCCGGCACCTGCACCGGCGCCTGGCACTTCACGCACTTGCCGATGACGCCGACCTGCTGGTCGTCGGCTTCCAGCGCGGCGTTGCACTTCAAACACTTGTACTTGATCATCGCGACGACTCCCTGAGGGCGCGGGCGCCCGGCAAGAGAACGGGTTACCTGCCGCGTGCTGCCTGCCGGACTAGCTCGCTCCCCAGGAGATCCGGGCCCTTGCCCTCCATCACGATGCGCCCGGTCTGGAGCACGTAGGCCCGGTGGGAGATATCGAGCGCTTCGTAGACATTCTGCTCGACAAGCAGGACCGTTACGCCCTTCTCATTGATCGTCTTGACGACCTTGAAGACCTCCCCGACGAGTTTCGGGCTCAGGCCCAGGGAGGGCTCATCGAACATCAGAAGCGAGGGGTTGGACATGAGACCCCGCGCGATGGCCAGCTGCTGCTGCTCGCCGCCGCTGAAGGTGTCGGCGCGCTGTGCCTGCCTCTGCTTGAGGATGGGGAAGAGACCGAAGACCGTTTCCAGGTTCTTCTGTATTTCGTCCCTGGAGTCGATGGCATAGGCGCCCAGCAGGAGGTTGTCCAGAACGGAGAGGCGACCGAAAAGCTTGCGGCCCTCGGGGATCATGGAAATCCTCTTCTTGACGATATCGTAGGGGGGGGTCTGGTGGATCGCGGCGCCCTCGAAAACAATCTCCCCGCTCTGCGGGTGAAGAAGTCCGGCAATCGTTTTGACGATCGTCGATTTCCCCGAACCGTTGGAGCCGACGAGGCTGACGATCTCCCCCTTGTTGATCGTGAACGATGCGCCCTGGATGGCCAGGAGGCCCTTGTAACCCACGGAAATGTTATTGACTGACAGCACGGTACTTATCTCCCAAGTAGGCCTGGATGACTTCCGGATGGGACACCACTTCCTTCGGCGTCCCTTCCATGATTTTCTTGCCGGAGTTCAGCACGATGACCCGGTCCGAGATCTCCATCACGGCTTCCATCACGTGCTCGACGACCACGAGGGTCATTCCGCCCTGACGGATCTTTTTGATCAGTTCGATGATCTGCCGGAGTTCCACGACCGTGAGCCCTGCCATGGACTCGTCGAGCATCATCACCCTGGGCTGTGTGGCCAGGGCCATGGAAACCTCGAGGCGCTTCTTATCAGCGATGGTAAGCTCCGGCCCGAGGAAATTCTTCTTATCGTAAAGACCCGTGAAGGACAGGACTTCTTCCGCTTTTTCCATGGCCGGTTTGATCCGGTGATAGCGAAGCAGCGCCCCGGTCATCACGTTTTCCAGCACGGTCATGTCGCTGATGACCTGGACGATCTGGAAGGTGCGGGCGATCCCGAGACTGACGACCTTGTCGGCGCGCATGCGGGTGATGTCCCTGCCGTAGAAAGACACCTTGCCGCTGCTCGATTTGTAGAAGCCGGTTATGCAGTTGAACAGCGTCGTCTTCCCCGCCCCGTTGGGCCCGATCACGCTGACGATCTCCCCTTCCTCGACAGTGAAGTCGATGTCGAGGCACGCGGCGAGCCCCCCGAACCACTTCGACAAACCTTTTACATCCAAGCAGATTGCCTTGTTCATTTTATCTTCTTACCTATGTTGGAAAGTAGTCCCCAGACCCCAGCAGGCTGGTACATGGAGATCAGCATGATCAAAAACCCGTAGATCAGCATGTCCACGCCAGTCCCCTGGTGGCCGAGGGTGATGCGCGTGTACTCTGCAATCGGGATCATCACGGCCGCGCCGATCACCGGCCCTATCACGGCCCCGGCCCCTCCCAGCATGGAGATGAGGACGACCTGCACCGAGATGGGCAGCAGCATGACGCTCTCGGGGTCGATGTAGAGGATGTACTGGGCGTAGAAGGTCCCCGCCATGGCGCTCAGGAAGCCGGCGATCATGATGGCGATGAGACGGTACTTGACCACGTTGACGCCCAGGACCTCCGCCACGTCATGGCTCTCCTTGATGGCCCGGAAATAGTAGCCCATCTTCGACGTGGCCACGAAGTAGCAGGTCGCAATGGCGATCAGCAGGAACGCCAGTATGATGTAGTAGTAGGGAAGCTTCGAGGAGTGGAACATGAAATTGGCGAAAGACTCGTCCAGCATGGGCAGGGAGAGCCCCTCCGCCGCACCCACGAGCTTCCAGTTGTTGAAGACAACCCGGACGATCTCCGCGAAGGCGATGCTGGCGATGGCGAAGTAGTGGCCGCGCAGGTTGGAACAGGGATATCCGATGGCTGCCGCCACCAGGGCCGCGACAATCCCGCCGGTCACAAGCCCGATCCACGGGTTGACACCGAAGTTCATCAGCAGGAAGGTGGAGGTGTAGGCGCCGATCCCGAAAAAGGCCGCCTGGCCGAAGGAGAACATCCCGGCATAACCGCCCATGATGTTCCACCCCATCCCCATCACACCGAACATGTAGACGAGGATCATGACATGGATGGGAAAGGTGTCGGTGAAAACCAGCGGAAAGGCCAGGGCCAGGAGCAGCGTGACAATTGCGGCAATTTTCTGTCGATTCGTGATGTGCGTCATAGTTTACCAGCCCAAGAGACCCTGCGGTCTTATCCAGATGGTGATGAGATAGATCCCGAAAACGATGGCATACTTATAGGACGGATCGAAGAAGTACCCGCCCAGCGTCTGGGCAAGCCCGACGAGGATCCCCGCAAGGAAGGCCCCCTCGATGCTTCCGAACCCTCCCAGGGCGACGACGCAAAAGGAGATCGTCCCGAAGAGCCCCCCCACCTGCGGATAGATGTAATAGTAGGTGGAGAGCAGCGCGCCGGCAACGCCGACCAGGGCGGAGCCGATCCCGAAGGACAGCGAGTTGATCCGCTCCGTGTTGATCCCCATGAGCAGGGCGGACTCGCGGTCCATTTCCGTTGCCAGGATGGCCTTCCCCTGCTTCGTCTTCTTCAGGTAGAAGAATATGCAGAGGGAGGCAATCACGCTGCCGATGGAAGCCACCACCTTGGGGATGCTCAGGACGATGTCACCGATCTCCCAGGTGCCGTCCAGAATCGTCGCAGGCAAGAGCCGGAAGTCGGGGGTCCAGAAATAGACGGCCAGGTTGGAAATAAAGATGCTGACGCCGAAGGTAACGACGACCTGGGCGAGCATGGGCCCCTTCATGACTTTGCTCACGATGAAGCGGTAGATGAGCGACCCCATGACGAAGAGCAGCAGAAAACAGACGGGGATGGACAGGATGGGATCGACCCCGTAGAGAGTGAAAAGCCAGAACGATGTGAACATGCCGATCATGAGCATATCGCCGTGGGCGAAGTTCACGATGTTCATGACACCCCAGATGAGGGTGAGCCCGATGGCGATCAGCGAATACATGCAGCCGATGAGCAAGCCGTTGACAATTTGCTGGAGTAACTGCTCTTCCATATCGATCCGATCCTCTCATGACAGCAGGCGGGGGCCGTCTCCGGCCCCGCCTGCCGCCCGATCAAATAACTTTTTCTTTTCTATTTCCGTCCCTTCCAGTTCGGGAACGGCCAGACAACGTTCTGGGCGGCCGCATCGAAGGGCCACACCGTCACGTACTGCTGATTCAGGATCTGCACGAGCGTCCCCTGGGCGTAAATGTTCTGGTGCGACTTCGGGTCGAACTTGATGCCCTTCCAGGGGTAGATGATCTGGCTGCCGGGGATGTCCGTCGCCAGCAGGGCCGTCACAATTGCTTCGGGATCCGTCGACTTGGCCCGGTTGATGGCATCGGCCAGAACGAAGGGGGCCATGAAGCTGCGGGCCGCGTTCTCGCTCATGTCCATGCCGTACTTCTTCTTGAAGAGCGCGTTGACCTTGCCGACGAGGGGTTTCTTCTTGGCCAGATCCAGCGCGAAGGTGGAGCGGACGATGAAGTAGTTGCCGTCGGCCTTCACCGCCGGCAGGAACCCCGGTTCGATGTAGCCGGCCATCGTCAGGAAACCCTGGGGGGCAAAGTTCATTTCCTTGAAGGTCTTGGTGAAAAGGATTGCATCGGTGATGTACGAGGCGTGCATCACGACGTCGGGCTTGCTCTTGATGATCGTGCCCACTTCGCTCGCAACGTCAGTCGCGTTGGCGGCATAGGTCACATTGGCAACGACCTTGAATCCGAATTCCTTGGCATACTTTTCCTGGGATTTGCCCACGTTGGAACCGAACTCGGTGTTTTCATAGAGCAGGGCGACGGTGTTGATTTTCTTGCCCGTCTTCTTCTGCAGGTCCATCAGGAAATTGAACTGGTCCTTGGCGAAGATGTCGTCGTGCGGGCTCACGCGGAAGAAGTACTTGAAATTTCTCTCCGTCAGCGTGGGGGAGGAGGAATCGGAACAGACAAAGGGGATCTTCAGCCGTTCCGTGGCCTGGCTTGCCGTCTTGGTCACGGAGCTCTGGTAGGCGCCGATCATGGCGACAACCTTCTCCTGGCTCACAAGCCGCTCGGCCTCGGACATGCCGTTCTTGGGGTCACCCTTGGTGTCGGCATAGACGATTTCGAGCTTGGCGCCACCCAGGTTCGGAATGCCTTCCGTCCTGGCCAGCGGCAGGTCCAGATCATACTTTCCGTTGATGATGTCCACGGCCAGGTCAACGCCTCTCTTGTTGTCCAGGCCCGTCGAGGCGATGTTGCCCGTCAGGGGATAGACCGCGCCGATCTTGATGATTTTCTGCTGTGCACATACGGGGAATGAAAAAACCAGGACCAGCAGTAACGACAGAATAATTCTCGCGAAATGCTTCAATGCCATGGTGTCCTTCCTCCTTATTTTAAGTGCGCTTTCTCTTCCGCTTGCTCTTGTCCTTGGCCACGGGGGGCTTTTATCACAAGCGCGAAGCTCAGGCAAGCCCCTCTGAATAAAAAACCTGGAAAGGCAACCCCTTTTTATCATCCAGTTGATGAAATTTCCTGAAGATCGTATAGTATCGGGCGCCGGGTCTCCCAACCCGTAAGCCGGACAGAGGTGCAAGAGATGAATGACATGACCGTCATGGGCTATCGAAGGGCCAACGGGTCCGTCGGGATCCGCAACCACATCCTCATCCTCCCCTCCGTCGTCTGCGCCAACCGCGTGGCCAGGGGCATCTCCCAGCTTGTCGCGGGGACGACCTGGGTCGAGCACCAGCACGGCTGCACGCAGCTGGGTGCCGACGCGGAACTGACCAGGAGGGTTCTCGTCGCCCACGGGACCCATCCCAACGTCTTCGGCGTCGTCGTCGTCGGCCTGGGCTGCGAGACGATGAGGGCGCAGGACGTGGCAGCCGACATCAGGCGAGCGGCCCCGCACAAGCCCGTGCACCTCGCGATAATCCAGGACGAGGGCGGCTCCCTGAAGGCGATGGCGGCAGGGGCCGGCGCGGCCGCGGAAATGGTGAAGGCGGCTTCCTGCCTGGAGCGCACGCCCATCGAGATCTCGGAGATCATCCTCGGAACCGAGTGCGGCGGCTCCGACGCCTGCTCGGGCATCTCGGCCAACCCCGCCCTGGGTGTTGCCAGCGACCTGCTCATCGAGGCGGGCGGCGCGGTCATCCTCGCCGAGACGACGGAGCTGATCGGTGCAGAGCACCTGATCGCCGCAAGGGCCGTGAGCCCGGAGGTCTCGGCGCGCTGCTTCGATATCATCCGCCGCTGCGAGCACAGTGCCACGGCCATGGGCGTCGACATGCGGGGCGGCCAGCCCACACCGGGGAACATCGAGGGGGGACTGACGACAATCGAGGAGAAATCCCTCGGCTGCGTCTACAAGGCGGGGACAAAGCCCCTGCAGGACGTCATCGACTACGCCATGCCGGTTGTGAAAAAGGGGCTCATCCTCATGGACACCCCGGGACAGGATATCGAGCAGATCACGGGCATGGTGGCCGGCGGCTGCCAGATCGTGGTTTTCACGACGGGGCGCGGAACCTGCTGCGGCTCGCCCATCGCGCCGACGATCAAGGTAGCCACGACGACGGCACTCTTTGAAAAGATGCGCGACAACATGGACCTCAATGCCGGCACGATCGTCACCGGCGAGGAGACGGTTGCCCGGGTGGGAAAGAGGATCTTCGACGAACTCCTGCAGGTGGCTTCCGGCAGGCTTACCAGGGCCGAGATCCTCGGGTTCAATGATTTCGCCATCAGGCGCATCGGTCCCAGCATGTAGTGGGAGAAAGGTGAGACACCATGTCCGAGTTCAAGGCGATTGTGATGAAGGCTTCCGACAACGTGGCAACGGTGGTGGAGACCATCGAGACGGGAGCGGAGGCCATCCTCGAGATCGAAGGTCAACGGGTCACCGTCCGTGTCATCGAGCGGATACCCTTCGGCCACAAGTTCGCCACCCGGGACATCGGCAAAGGGGAATTCGTTGTGAAATACGGTGAGCCGATGGGGGTTGCCACAATGAATATCAAGGCTGGCCGGCATGTCCACGTGCACAACGTGGAAAGCAGCCGGGGCCGAGGCGACCGGTAATCGCCTGCTCCGGGCTGCTGCCACGATCGCGGTTTGTACCGGGCGACTTATCTCCAGGTTCGGATGTTGCCGCCGAAACCCAGGAGGGAGGATATCTTCCCTGCCGTCTCCAGGAGGCGGGGCAGATGGCTCTCGAGCATGTCCTCAAGACTGACCGCCTGGCTGATGAAGGACATGTTCAGGGAAGCTTCCACTTCGCCCCGTTCATTGAATATGGGCGTGCCGATGGCCCGGAGCCCCGGGATCCATTCGCCGTCGTTTGACGCATATCCCTTGGCCCGGACTTCCTCCAGGATCGAGTCGAGCTTTTCGCCACGCCTGCCGATGAACTTCACGGCGTCCTTGTCCTTGAGCAGACCCGTGAGGAGCTGATCGTAGTTGTCGCGGGACAGAAAAGCGATCAAGGCCCTCCCAACGGCCGTCTGGTAGCAGTTCAAGCGGCTTCCCACATACAGATTGGTGTTGAGGATCCTCCGGACGGTGATCCGTTCGATGAAGAGCATCTCCGTGCGATCGAGAACGGCCAGGTTTACATTCTGATCCGTCTCCTTGGAAAGGGCCTCCATGTAGGGGAACGCGGTTTGACGCAGATCCATCCCCGACAGAACGGAGAATCCCAGCGCCATGACCCGCGGCGCCAGGGCATAGGCTTTCGTGTTGGGATCCAGCGTTACGTAATTCATCGTCAAGAGCGTTTTGAGGAACCGGTGCACCGTCGTCTTGGGCAAGCCGGTCCTGGCGGACAGGTCCTGAAGGTTCAGATGAGGCTCGCTGGGGGTAAACGTTTCGAGGATCGCGAGCCCCCGGACCAGGGAGTTGACACGTTTCGGTTGGGCCATGGCTGTTCCATATAGTGGGAAGAAGTATTGCAATGTGAAATACCCTTTAAGGACCTGTCCTGTCAAGCACAACCTGCCACCTCCCGTCTTGATTTTGCCCGCCTTTCTCCGGTACACTGCGCCCTGCTTCATACGGCCCTGCCGCAATCCCGTCCGCAAAGGAATCCACCATGACCGAATCCGTTCGCACCCGCTTCAAGGTTTACTCGATCCTTTTCTCGGCCGTCGTGATCGGGGGAACCGCCGGCATCATGGCCGCAGAGGGCTTCTCGTTCCTGAATGCCTTCTACTTCATGATCGTCACGATGGCCACGGTCGGCTACGGGGACGTGCACCCCATCACGCCGGCGGGAAAGATTCTCACGATTCTCATCATCATCACCGGTGTCGGCACCTTCGTCGGGGCCATCGCCAACGCAACCGAGTTCATGCTCGTCCGCCGGGACATGCAGGTGCGGATGAACAAGCTCAACATGGTCATCGGAGTGTTCTTCAGCGAGGTGGGGCTCCGCCTGCTGGCCATGTTCTCTGCCGCCGACCCCCGCCTGGAAGACATCCGCGGAAAGCTCATGGTGACGGGGAAATGGACGGACCAGGACTTCAGAAAGGTCAGCGCTGAGATCAGAGCGTACGACTGCACGATCCGAACGGACGCCATGGATCTTGCGCACCTGCAGGCCTTCACCTGCCAGAAGCGGGATTTTCTCATCCGGCTCCTGGAAAACCCGGTCCTGCTCGAGCACGAGACCTTCACGGATCTGCTGCGGGCCGTCTTCCATCTGGCCGAGGAGCTGTCCTACCGCACCGATCTCTCGGGTCTGCCTGCCAGCGACCTGGGCCATCTTGCCTTCGACGTCAAGCGGGCCTATCTGCTCCTGATCTCGGAGTGGCTCGACTACATGGGGCACCTGAAAACCAACTTCCCCTATCTCTTTTCACTCGCCTTGCGGACCAACCCCTTCGACCGCCAGGCACAGGTCGTGGTGCGGGAAGAGCCGCATTGAAACGCCACCCCCGCTTCGGCTTCGATGTGGTATAGTGTGTAAACAATATCAGGCGGAGGTCATCGATGGCCCTTCACGAGCTGGCCGGCAAGCCGGCCCCGAAATCCCTGCTCGTCGACATCCCCAGGCTCATAGCGGCCTACTATACGAATCACCCCGACGTGAATCGCGACGCGGAAAAAGTCGCCTTCGGCACCTCGGGCCACAGGGGCTCGTCCTTCCGAAACAGCTTCAACGAGGACCACATCCTGGCCACCACCCAGGCCATCTGCGACTACCGGGCCTTGCGGGGCAACGACGGGCCGCTTTTCGTGGGAATGGACACCCATGCCCTCTCGGAACCCAGTTTTGCCACGGCCCTGGAAGTCCTCGCTGCAAACGGCGTTCACGCCATGGTCCAGACGGGCCGCGGATATACGCCCACTCCGGTCATCTCCCACGCGATTCTGACCTGCAACCGTGGAAGGAAAACGGGCCTCGCCGACGGCATCGTCATCACCCCGTCCCACAACCCGCCCGAGGATGGCGGATTCAAGTACAACCCGCCCGAAGGCGGGCCCGCCGACGTGGAGGCAACCCGCTGGATCGAGAACCGCGCCAACGATTATCTGCGCGCAAAGCTCTCCGGTGTGAAGAGAACACTGTTCGAAAAAGCCATCCGGGCCGGCACGACTCACGAGCACGACTATATTCGTCCTTACGTGGAAGAGCTGGCGCAGGTCCTGGACATGGAAGCCGTCCGGGCCTCGGGCATTCGCATCGCCGTCGACCCCATGGGCGGCGCATCGCTTCCCTTCTGGGACCCCGTGGCCACGCGCTACGGCATCAACCTGGATGTCGTCAACCGCGACGTCGACCCCGCCTTCGGGTTCATGACCGTCGACAAGGACGGGAAGATCCGGATGGACTGCTCGTCGCCTTATGCGATGGCAAGGCTCATCGGGCTCAGGGACCGCTACGACATCGCCTTCGGCAACGACCCCGACAGCGACCGCCACGGCATCGTGACGCGAAGCGCCGGGCTCATGAACCCCAACCACTACCTGGCTGTCGCCATCTGGTATCTCTTCCAGAACCGCCCCGGCTGGCGGCCGGATGCCGTCGTGGGAAAGACGCTCGTCTCGAGCAGCCTCATCGACCGCGTGGCCGCTCACCTGGGCAGAAAGCTCTCCGAGGTGCCCGTGGGGTTCAAGTGGTTCGTCGACGGGCTTCTCGACGGCTCCTGCGGCTTCGGCGGCGAGGAAAGCGCGGGGGCTTCCTTTTTGCGGCTGGACGGAACCGTGTGGACAACGGACAAGGACGGCCTCATCATGGGGCTGCTTGCCGCCGAGATCACAGCAAAAACGGGGCGCGACCCCGGGGAGCATTATGCGGAGCTTGCCGACAGATTCGGGGCCCCCCTTTACGAGCGGATGGACGTGGCCGCCTCGGCCGAGCAGAAGGCCGTGCTCGAGAAGCTCTCGCCCGAGCAGGTGGGCGCATCGGAGCTGGCCGGGGAGCCCATCGTGGCGAGCTTCACCGAGGCGCCCGGAAACGGCATGCCCATCGGCGGGTTGAAAGTGGTCACCCGTGACGGCTGGTTCGCCGCCCGCCCGTCGGGGACGGAAAACATCTACAAGATCTACACGGAAAGCTTCAAAGACCGCGCCCACCTCGCCCGGATCCAGAAGGAGGCGCGGGCGATCATCGACGAGGTCTTCCGGAAGGCGGGAGTCTAGAAAACAGTCTACAGTCTACAGCCTGCAGTCTACAGTCAACGGTAGACTGCCAGGTGCTTTGTTGGCTGCCGGCTGAACAAAAAAATCCCCGGTTTATTCAACCGGGGATTTTTTGTTCGAAAGCCTCGGCCATCGGCTCCTCGCCTCCGGCCTTCGGGCTCAGTTTACGGCTTCGTCACAAAGAACATGGCGTTTCGGTTCTTGGCCCAGCAGGCCTCGGTGGACTCTTTGCAGACCGGCTTCTCTTCGCCGTTGCTCATCGCCTTGATCCGCTTCGCCTCAACACCCGCTGCCTGCAGCGCCTTGGCGGCCGAGTCGGCTCTTCTCTGGCCCAGGGCCATGTTGTACTCGTTGGTGCCGCGCTCGTCGGTGTTGCCTTCGATCAGGACGTTATTGGCCTTGTTCGCCTTGAGGTAATCGGCATTTTTCTTCACGGCATCCTTGAACTCCGATTTGACGTTGTACTTGTCGAAATCAAAGTAGACCGTGTCGAGTTGTGCAACAACCCCCGGGGGAAGTACGGCAGCGGGAATGACAGCGGCTGCCACGGGAGGACCGAGGAAGATCTTCTCCACGAAGTCGGCCATACCGGCCGCCGTGGAGACCTGCTTGCCCGTCACCATGAACCCGCACTGTCCGGCCTTCACGACCTTGTCGAGCTGCGCCTTTCCTTCACCCTGCGGGTTATCCAGGGTAATAACGTCATCGCCGATCAGGACGGCGTAAATACACACCTTGTCCTTCAGGGTGGTCTTCATCGCCTGTGCCGAGGCAACGGCCTTCGGCATTTCGAGACCATCGCTGAAGATGATGACGGCCGACTGGCCCGCCAGGGGCTTCAGGTCCGTCGTGGCCGCATCGAGGGCCAGATCCAGGGGGCTTTCCACACCGTAGGTGTTGATCTCAAAGATGGTCTTTCCGAGATCCTCTTTCACCCAGGGGGCCATCCCGTACCAGAGCTTCGTCATGAAGGGCCGCGTCAGCATGCGCTCGCCTGCGAAATCGCGCAGTCCCGCGGTGAGCTTCAGGTTGGGGATCGTATCGTTGAAGAGCTGCACGAGGCTCTGTTCAAATTCGATCTTCGTGGTCTTCATCGTGGTGGTATAGGCATAGTGCGACCACTGGTAAGGATCATCCATGGACGCCGAGGTGTCCAAGATGACTTCGAAGTTGTTGGTCTTCTGGACCAGCGCGCCGGACTTCAGTTTCGGGTTGAGATCCTGTGCGGGAATCGGTTGGATCACCGATGCGCAGCCGCCCAGCAGGGCCAAGCTTAGTACGACAACCATCAACTTGATCATATTTCTGACCATACGGTACCCTCCTTGTGGATGAATTGATTCCTTTTGTTTGACATGGTTCAGACGGATTCGTCGAGCCGGATGACGCGATGACAGCTTCGATTTACAAGATTCATGATGAGTTGTAAAACTTCATCGGTCTATGAACTCGACCAGCGGAAATGAAATACAGGAATTATGAAACATCCCTTGGAGAGTGTTTCCCCTCGCTCTCCCCCCTTGAATTGTTTGTGAATATATAAAAATTCTGCGGGAAATTCAATCATTAAAATGCCCGTGGGGCAAAAAAAGTGTGACGTCGCCGTGAACGCCTATTTTCTGGATATTCTTCGTCCTTTCTGCCAAAATAACCAGTAAGTTTATTCATCGATTCACATGGAAGGAGGATGAACGGCATGAAAGTGATCGCATTCAACGGAAGTGCCCGCAAGGACGGCAACACGGCCATCCTGCTCAACACGGTCCTCGAGGAGATCAAAAAAGAAGGCATCGAGACCGAGCTCTACCAGCTTGCGGGAAAAAAGATCCAGGGTTGCATTGCCTGCTACAAGTGCATGAAGAACAAAGACAAGCGCTGCGCTGTGACGAAGGACATCGTGAACGAATGTATTGAAAAAATGATCGAGGCCGACGGGATCCTCCTCGGCTCGCCCACCTACTTTGCCGATGTGTCGGCGGGAACGAGGGCCCTCATCGAGCGTACCGGCTACGTCGCCCGGGCCAACGATTACATGTTCAAGCGCAAGGTGGGCGCAGGCGTCATCGCCGTGCGCAGAGGCGGGGCGATTCACGCATTCAATTCGCTCAACCTCTTCCTGTTCTACCAGCAGATCATCAACCCGGGTTCCAGCTACTGGGCCTTTGCCATCGGGCGCGACCCCGGCGAGGTGCTCAACGACGCCGAGGGCATGCAGACCATGAAGACCCTGGGGGAAAACCTGGCCTGGCTGCTGAAGAAGGTCCGCAGCTGAGAGCATTCGCGCAGATGAAAAAATTCTAAACACGGCATTGAAATCGGCGCCCGGGGTGTCTATAGTTATTTCATATCAAATAAAGGACACCAAGCCATGTGGACGAAAAAGATTTTTTCACTTCTGTTCATATCCCTGACCCTGCTTACGCTGATCACCGCCTGCGCAACGACGGGGGATAAGAACCCGCTGCGGTACGAGCCCGAGAACCTGCCTGCCGACCACAGGCCCCCGCCCGCGTCGGGTGGTCCGTAGGAAGAACGGAGCAGCGGCGGCAGGTCACGATACATCACAAGCCATCCAGCCTGATGGCAATATGTATCTTTGTGCCTGCCGTGCTGAACCAGGATAGAAACCTTTCCCTCTCAACTGAACAGCCGCTTCCCCTTTTCGTGAGGAGGAAACCCCCATGGCCCCTTCGCCCGGGATGAGCATCGCCGTCGTCGGTGCCGGTATTTCCGGCATCATGTCCGCCTATCTTCTGGACCGCAGGCACAAGGTCACTCTCTTCGAGAAAAACGACTACATCGGCGGTCACACGAACACGGCCGTCATCGGGGACGGCCCCGACGCGGGTCTGCCCGTGGACACGGGCTTCATCGTCCACAACGAGCGGACCTACCCGCTCTTCAGGGCCTTTCTCCGGCAACTGGGGGTTACGGCAGCCAAGACGGATATGTCCTTCAGCTGCCAGGACAATGCGACGGGCCTGCAGTACAGCAGCCTCGGGTTCGACGGCTTCTTCGCCCAGCGCGCAAATCTTTTCAGGCCTTCCTACTGGTCTTTCCTGCTCGGGATCCGGCGATTCTGCACGCGAACGCTGGATCAATTCGAGCGCGGCAGGCTGGGCGGCCTCACCCTCGGCCAGTTCGCCGAACGCGAGGGCTTCCGGCAGGACGTGATCGAACAGTTCGTCATCCCCATGGCCTCGGCCATCTGGTCCGCCTCGGAGGCCAAGACGATGGAGTTCCCCATGGAATCCTTCGCCCGCTTCTACTCGAACCACGGCCTGCTGACCCTCTGGGACCCTCCGGCCTGGTACTATATCCCGGGCGGAAGCCACACGTACGTCAAGGCCTTTCTCAAGACCTTCAAGGGGACGGTGCGCCCCAAATGCCCCATCGCGGCAATCCGGAGAACCGGCACCGGCATTGCCGTGAAACTTGCCGACGGAGCCGAGGAAACCTTCGATGCCGTCGTCATCGCCGCCCATGCCGACGAGGCATACAGGCTCCTGGCAGACCCGTCGCCCGAGGAGACGCGCCTTCTCGGCCCGTGGGGCTACTCGACAAACCACACGGTGCTCCACCGGGACACGTCCTTCCTGCCCGAAAACCGCAAGGCCTGGGCCTCGTGGAATTACCGCCACGAACCCTCCATTCCAAAGACGTTCCCGGCCATGGTCACCTACTACATGAACCACCTGCAGCGCCTCGGCGCGCGGGGACACTACTGCGTCACCCTCAACCCCTGGAAGCCGGTAGCGGCCTCCGAGATCATCGGTGAAATGATCTACCACCACCCCATGTACACCTTTGAATCCATGGCAACGCAGGCCGATCTCCCGTCCCTCAACGGGAAGCGAAACACCTACTTCTGCGGCGCCTATTTCGGCTACGGGTTCCACGAGGACGGCACTCGCTCCGCCGTGGAGATGGCACGCCTTTTCGGGATCGAGCTATGAGCGCATTTCTTTACAACGGGCTTATCGAGCATCAGCGCCACAAGCCCAGGGATCATCAATTCAGCTACCCCCTGTACGTCTACGGCTTTGACCTGGAGGATCTGCCCGAGCTGGACCGAAGCCTCCCCTTCTTCGGCCACAACCGCTTCCGGCCCGCATCGATCCACGACAAGGACTATCTGGACAGCGGCCCCGGCACGATCCGCGAGAAACTCGACCGTTTTCTCGCGAAGGAGGGCTTCGGCGACGCTGTCGCGCGGGCCTTCCTCATCACCTCGCCGCGCTACTTCAACTACGTTTTCAACCCCGTGAGTTTCTACTACCTCTTCGCGGCCGACGGGAGCCTCGTGGGAAACGTGGCCGAGGTGAACAACACCTTTGGCGAGAAGCATCTCTACATCCTGCGCTCGCCCGGCCGGGGAAACGGCGAGCACACCGCGACATACCTTACGGAGAAGGCATTCCACGTCTCCCCCTTCAACCGCATCGAGGGGACTTACGAATTTTCCTTCGCCGACATTTCGAAGGAGCTCGACGTGGGGATCAACATCCGGCAGGCAGGCGAGGTCGTCTTCGAGGCCCGCCTCCGGGGATCGCCCGAGCCGCTGACCGCAGGCAACCAGATGAGGATGTTCCTGCGCCACCCGATCGCACCGCACCTCTCCGTGCCGCGCATCTTATTCGAGGCGGCAAAGCTCTCTTTCGGCAAGAAGTTGGCTTACCACGACAAGCCGGTGCCGCTGAGCCCCATGACGATCCGCACGAACCCGCCCACCTTCGTGCAGCATAAGTGCATGGGCGCCGCCTTCGATCTTTTCGGCCGCGCCGGGCGGGGCGCTCTGCGCATGACACTACCCGACGGGACGGTGAAGACCTTCGGCGAGGCGACATCGGCGGACCCGGCGGAGATGACCGTGAAGGACTGGCGGTTCTTCTCGCGCGCCGTCATCGGGGGAGACATCGGCTTCGGGGAATCCTACATGGACGACGAGTGGGACTCGCCGGACCTCAAGGAGGCGCTCAGGTGGTTCGTGCGCAACCGCGATGCCTTCTTCGGGCGCTACCAGCACCTCGAGCCCCTCTTCGACCGGCTGAACCGGATCCTGTACCCCATCACGGAGAACACGCTCAGCGGAAGCAAAAAAAACATTATCACCCACTACGACCTGGGCAACGAGTTTTTCCAGGTCTTCCTCGACCCGTCGATGACCTATTCCTGCGCGCGCTACCTCAACGGGAAGGACACGCTCGAGGAGGCCCAGAAGAACAAGCTGCAGGCGATGATCCGCAAAGCCGCAATCGGCCCGGACGACCACGTCCTCGAGATCGGCTGCGGCTGGGGAAGCTTCGCCGTCGAAGCGGTCAGGACGACGGGCTGCCGGCTGACGGGGGTCACCATCTCCGATGCCCAGTACGAGTATGCCCGCGAGCGCATCCGCAGGGAAGGCCTCGAGGACCGCGTGGAGATCGTCCTTCGGGACTACCGCGATATCAAGGGCCCCTTCGACCGGATCGTCTCCATCGAGATGCTCGAGGCCGTGGGCCACAAATACTACGAGACGTTCTTCGAGCGCTGCGACCGGCTCCTCAAGCCCGGCGGCGTCATGGCCCTGCAGTTCATCTCCATCCCGGACCGGCGCTACGACCACTACCGCAAGGGCCACGACTGGATCCGCAAGCACATCTTCCCCGGGGGAGAGCTTCCGTCGCTGGCCGTCGTGATGGAGGCCCTGGCCAGACAGACATGCCTCAACGTGCAGAGCGTGGAAAACATCGGCCCGGACTACGCCCTGACGCTCCGCGACTGGCGCAGCCGCTTCCTGGCGGGAATCGACCGGGTAGCCGGGCTGGGCTTCGACCGCTCCTTCCAGCGCAAGTGGGTCTACTACCTGGCGGGCTGCGAAGCCTGTTTCGCCGCAAGCTACCTCGGCGATCTGCAGATGGTGATGGTCAAGTCTGAAATTGGCTATTAAGCCCCCTGCCTTTGATCTTCCTCTCCCCTCCGTGGGAGAGGATTGAGGTGAGGGGGAATATTCCCATTCCTTAACCCTGCCTCGAATGGAGCACCGTCCATGAAGTACAAAATGCACGTGGGACTGACACTGCTGTCATCATTGTTGCCCTTGCGGGCAGCACGGGATCATGACACATCAAAGCTGCTCGAGTTTCCGCAATACCGGCCTTAACCACGAAGAAAGGGACTCCGATGGGAAGAAAACTCATCAACATCATTCTGTTCCAGGCGGCCTGGTTCACAGCCGTCCTGGGAGCTGCGGGGGGAAACGATTGGTACGGGCCGCTGGCGGTGGCACTGGCGTTGTCGGTGCATCTCGCTCTCTCCGACGACCGCCGGGGTGAGCTGACGTTGATGCTTGTGGCCGGGACCCTCGGTTTCTGCTTCGATACGGCGCTGTCGGCCGCCGGAATCGTCACCCCCCGGGGACATATCTTTCCCTATCCGCTCAGCCAGCCCTGGATGATCTCCCTCTGGCCCAATTTCGCCGCCACCCTCAACGTCTCACTGGAATGGCTCAAGGGGCGCTACCTGTTGGCGGCCATTTTCGGTGCCGTCGGGGGTGCGGGTTCATACTACGGTGGCGCTCGGCTGGGGGCGACACTGGCGCTGCCCGATGTCGATGGGCTTATGATCCTGGCGGTGAGCTGGGGGATCTTGACGCCGTTTCTGGTCTGGCTGGCAAAGAGGTTTCAGAGAAAAGGAGCCGCTGTCATCGCTCCTTGAAAATGGAGTGCCCCATGAACCTTTTATGACTATAATGGAGGAATTATGATGAAAGTTATCTATCTCTATCTCCTTACAATTCCCATATTCTTCGCGATCGATATGATCTGGCTCGGGTTTGTGGCCAGGGGGTTCTATCGCAATCAGCTGGGTCATCTGCTCCGACCGGACGTCAACTGGACTGCCGCTATCATTTTCTACCTGCTTTACATTATGGGGATCCTGATCTTCGCAACGATGCCGGCCCTGGACAAAAATTCGCCGTGGCAGGCAGTCCTTCTGGGAGGACTGTTCGGTTTCTTCGCCTACGCCACCTATGATTTGACCAACCTGGCGACGCTGAAGGACTGGCCGGTCATTGTCGTATGGGTCGATATCGCCTGGGGCGTGTTCCTTACCGCAAGCGTTGCGGCAGCGAGCTTTTTCATCGGCCGATGGCTCATGCCCTGAGAAAGGATCCTTCACAGCCCGTGCTCCGGCCGGGCAGTTTCACCGGGGAGGTGATGCCATGCAACTGGTTCATACCATTTCAGCCGCGGCGTTGATTTTGTTCCTGTACATGACGGGATGGTTCCTGTTGGCCCTCAAACGAAAGGACAACAGCATTGCCGATGTCGCCTGGGGCACGGGGTTCATCATCGTGGCCTGGTCCACTTTTCTCTTGAACGGTTCCTTTTCCCCACGGCAATGGATCGTCAACCTGCTGGTGTTGATCTGGGGGCTCAGGCTCGCCATCCGGATCCATCTGCGCAACCGGGGTAAAGGGGAGGACGTCCGATACCGGAAGTGGCGGGAAGAATGGGGGAAGTCTTTTGTCCTCAGGAGCTATCTCCAGGTCTTCCTCCTGCAGGGCTTCATCCTGCTGCTGAACATTACACCCGTGCTCTTCATCAATACCTATGCCGCGGGTGATCTCGGCATCCTGGACGTTGTGGGCCTGATGCTGTGGTTGCTGGGATTTTTCTTCGAATCGCTTGCGGACTGGCAGCTGGACCGGTTCCTCAAGGACCCGGGCAACCGGGGGAAGGTCATGGATCGGGGTCTCTGGCGTTATTCCAGGCATCCCAACTACTTCGGCGAGGTCACGATGTGGTGGGGCATTTATACCCTGGCTTTGTCGGTACCCGGGGGCTGGATGTCCATCATCGGACCGCTGACGATCACCTACATCATCCTGTTTGTTTCCGGTGTTCCCATGACGGAAAGGTTCATGGAGGGCAATCCGGTTTTCACCGACTATAAAAGACGGACGAGTG
>CAZUBX010000067.1:0-17802 GCA_964619035.1 uncultured Syntrophaceae bacterium
GGCCGAAGCCGACTTTCTCGTTCGACTTGCATGTGTTAGGCACGCCGCCAGCGTTAGTTCTGAGCCAGGATCAAACTCTCCAGTTTTTATACTAGATGATTTTGATCAAATCAAAAAAATCAAACAACTCAAAGCGGACCCAGAAAAACATCCATCCCTGTATTCAATTGTCAAAGACCGTTGAAAAGAGCCTATTCGTTTAATTCAAAGGCCTTCTCTTGTCAAGAACTTTTTCGACGGAAAAACCAACCGTTCCACCACCGAAAGAAGTCATTATACTCGACTCAATACATATGTCAAGTAAAAATTTCAAGTTTTTCAATTGGGCTTGTGAGATTGCCCCCAGGATGGAAACGGGGACTAGCGTACGACAATGCGGAAGTACGTCTTCTTGCCTTTTCTCAACAGAATCTCACCGTCAGCCGTTATATGACACAGTCCGATCCGTTCGTCAAATGTTTTTATCGGCTCGCCGTTGACGTAGCCACCGCCCTGCTCGAGGTTGCGCCGGGCCTCGCCCCGCGACTTGCAGAGCCCCGCCTCGTGGAAGAGCTCGAAGGCGGGAATGCCGTCCTTGAAGTCCTCGCGGCGCCTCTCGACGGCAGGAATGGACGACACGTCGGCTTCGGCCTTCTGGCGGGGGATCGTGCTCGAGGGAAAGAGCGATGGATCGACGGGCTTCGTTCCGAAGGCCGCCGATGCGGCCCGCCAGGCCCCCACAGCCGCCTCTTCCCCGTGGGTCACCTTCGTAGCCTCGAAGGCGAGAACCGCCTTGGCCTTGTTGCGATCGGCATCGTTGAGCCTGCGAACCTCCCGGACCTCCTCGATGGGCAGGAAGGTGAAGAGGGCCATGAAGCGCTCCACATCGTCGTCGGTCGAATTGATCCAGTACTGGTAGTATTCGTGGGGGGAGGTGAGCATGCCGTCAAGCCAGACGGTGCCTTTCTCGGTCTTTCCCATCTTGGTGCCCAGCGATGTGGTGATGAGCGGGAAAGTGATGCCGTAGGCCTGCTTGCCCTCGACGCGGCGGACCAGGTCGATTCCGGCCACGATATTGCCCCACTGGTCGTTTCCGCCCATCTGGAAGAGGCAGCCTTGCTTCTGAAAAAGATAAAGAAAATCGTAGGCTTGCAGAAGCATGTAGTTGAACTCGATGAAGTTCAGGCCCGTCTCGAGGCGAATCCGGTAGCTCTCGGCGGCCAGCATCCGGTTCACGCTGAAAAAGCGGCCGATATCGCGCAGGAATTCGATATATTTCAGGGGCAAAAGCCAGTCGGCGTTGTTGACCAGCTGGGCCTTCCCTTCGCCGAAATCCAGGTATTGCGAGAGTTGTCTCTTCAGGGCCTCGGCGTTGCCGTCGATCTTTTCCTTCGAGAGGACCTGACGCATCTCCGTCTTGCCGCTGGGATCGCCGATCATGGCCGTCCCGCCGCCGACCAGGGCGATGGGCCGGTGGCCGTTTCGCTGCATGTGGGCCAGCGACATGATGGGAACGAGACTCCCGACGTGGAGGCTTGCGGCCGTCGGGTCGAAGCCGATGTAGCAGCTCACGGGCTCGCCGGCAAGGATCCGCCGGGCCTCGGCCTCATCGGTGACCTGTTCGATGAAGCCTCGTTCGGCAAGAACATCATAAACACTCATGGATTCCCTCTCTCAGGCTCGAGGTAAAAGGCTAAAGGCAAAAGGATTTTCATCTTCTTCCCTTTGCCCTTAGCCTTCAACCCTTTGCCGTTATTCTTTCGAGCGCAAATTCACCCGCTTGACGGACTGGGCCTTGCCGGTCTGCGGGTCCACGCCCACGACAACCCCCTGGAGGCGCACATCGCCCCGGGCGACCTCGAACCGGCACGGCATCCCCGTGAGGAACCGCTCGATGATCATCTCCTTTTCGATCCCGATGACGGAGTTATGGGGGCCCGTCATCCCCGCGTCGGTCATGTACGCCGTCCCGCCGGGCAGGATGATTTCGTCGGCCGTCTGAACGTGCGTGTGGGTCCCGAAAACGGCACTGACCTCCCCGTCCAGGTACCATCCCATGGCCTGTTTTTCCGATGTGGCCTCGGCGTGCATATCCACGAGGATGACCGGGGTCTGGCGCCTCAGCTGCTCGACGAGGGCTTTCGCCACCCGGAAGGGACAGTCGGCAGGGTGCATGAAAATCCGGCCCGCCAGGTTGAGGACGGCCACCGGGATGCCGCCTGCCGTCTTCACAATGGCATGACCGATCCCGGGACAGGCCTCGGGGAAATTGGCCGGCCGCAGCAGGTTCGGGTACTCGTCGATAAAGCCCAGCACCTCTCTCTTGTCCCAGACATGGTTTCCCGTGGTGAGCAGGTGGATGCCGCATTCCAGCAGCTCCTCCACGGTGTCCCGCGTGATGCCGAACCCCGCGGCGGCATTCTCGCCGTTGGCGATGACCAGATCGACGCCGTGCTCTTTCAGCAGGCCCGGCAGAAACTCCCGCACGACACGGCGCCCCGGCCTCCCGACGATGTCTCCGATGAAAAGAATCTGCATAGGGCCCGTCTTATCTCGCGAAGTCCGTCACCCTGGTTTCCCGGATGACGGTGACCTTGATCTGACCCGGGTAGGTCAACTCGGACTCGATCTTCTTGGCGATATCCTTGGCGAGGATGACGGATTCGTCGTCGGAGATCCTTTCGTTCTGCACCATGATCCGGATCTCCCGGCCTGCCTGGATGGCAAAGCACGATTCGACGCCGTTGAAGGACTTGGCGATTCCCTCGAGCTCCTGGAGCCGTTTCACGTAGGTCTCCAGCATCTCCCTGCGGGCGCCCGGACGGGCCGCCGAGAGGGTGTCGGCCACCTGGACGAGGACGCCCAGGAGGTTGTTGTTCCGGCCATCGTCGTGATGGGTGGCGATGGCCTCGACGATGCGCTCGGGCTCGCCGAAGCGCTTGGCGTAATCCGCCCCGAGCCCGGCATGGGTCCCCTCGAGTTTGTGGTCCACGGCCTTGCCGATGTCATGCAGCAGCCCCGCCCTCTTTGCTTCCTTCACGTCGAGCCCCAGCTCCGAGGCGATGATACCCGCGAGGTAGGCCACCTCCATGGAGTGCTGAAGCACGTTCTGGGAGAAGCTGGAGCGGTACTTGAGTTTGCCGAGCAGCGTGATGAGTTCGGGATGAACGTCGTGGGCGCCCACGTCGAAGGAGGTCCGCTCGCCCGTCTCCTGGATAATCTTGTCCACCTCGCCCTGGACCTTTCGGACCACCTCCTCGATGCGCCCGGGGTGAATCCGGCCGTCGCTGATGAGTCGCTCCAGCGAGAGCTTCGCAACTTCGCGTCGCACCGGGTCGAAGGCAGAGAGCACAACGGCTTCCGGCGTGTCGTCGATGATGAGATCGACGCCGGTGGCCGCCTCGATGGCGCGGATGTTCCGGCCTTCCCGGCCGATGATCCTGCCCTTCATCTCATCGGTGGGGAGATTCACGACGGACACGGTGCTTTCGGCCACGAAGTCTCCGGCGTAGCGCTGGATGGAGTAGGCGATGATCTCCTGGGCCTTCTTGTCGGCCGTGCGTTTGGCTTCCTCCTCGGCCTTGCGGATGAGAATGGCCGCATCGCGTTTGGCCTCGGCCTCCATGGACTGGATGAGCTGGGCCTTGGCCTCGACGGAGGTGATGCCGGCGATCTTCTCGAGCTTCTCTTTCTGCTCGTCCATGGTCCGGTTGAGGCGCTCGTGTTTTTCGTGCAGCGAGTTCTCCTTCTGCTGGAGCCCCTTCTCCCGATTTTCGATGTTGCTCTCTTTCTGCACCATCATGTCGATGCGCTTTTCCTGGTTTTCCTCCTTGGATCGCAGCCGCGCCTCGAGCTTGTCGAGCTCGGTCTTGCGCTCCCGCGCTTCCCGCTCGGACTCGGCCTTCGTCTTGAGCAGGCTCTCCTTGGCCTGCAGGATGGCTTCTTTCTTGATGCTGTCGGCCTCTTTCTTGGCCTCTTCAACGATCCGAACGGAGAGATTCTCCGAGGATTGCAGTTCCTTCCGTGTGATCATCTTTCGCAGGAGAAACCCGAAGGCGATACCGGCGATCAGCGATGCAATGGCGATAATGACTGGCAAGAAGTCCAAAAGTTGTTACCTCCTCGTCCGAAATGGCATAGGAAGACCGATGCGATGGTTACGATCCTTCCGGTTCAATGCCGTGGGGTGTTTCTTTGAGGGAAGACAAAGGATGGGGCAAATCGGCGGGATCTCGGGCGGCTATTCGATCCGGCCGGGGGGCAAAAAAACCCCCGCCAATGCCGTGTCAACGAATAACCTTGAACCTTGTCAACAAGGTGGGTGCCCTGTGTGTCGGGTCAGGCTTTCCTTGAGAGGACCTGCACACAACCGACCAGGGAGGGCTCCCTGTTATTAGGTGTTCGCTCAAAGGATTCTGTTAATCACGCACATCGCAGGGGAATACTATCTTCTTTTTCTTTCCGGTCGATGAGATGAATCAACTCCTCGGACCGGTCCTCCAGTTGGCTGCAGATCGTTTCCTTCTCCCCCCTGAGCCGAAACAGCTCATCGGCCAGATTCAGGGCAACCAGCAGGATGATGTTCAACGTCGTCAAGTTCTTAGAGGCGCCTTTGATTTCTTCCGCTTTGTTGTTGATATGTTGAACGATCGTCAAAACATGGTCATCGGCGGCATCACTCAGCACGGAGACACCCTGACCCATGATTTTGATGTCAAACCTTTTTTTCAAACAACAACCCCGATGTCTGCTCTGATGCGTTTATATCCTCCAGCAAATCCAGTAGAGTATCCACCTTGTGTCTGACTGAGTCCCTCTCCTCGTTGAGTTTTGCTATTGTGCCGTTTGCTTCCTTTAACTCTCCACTCTTTAATGCGACTAGTTCTTCCAACTCCTTTGTTCTCTTCTTCAGCGTGTTGTATTCCTCGACGAGTCCCTTGATCCTCTCTTCGAGTTTCTTGAACTTGACGAGTTCCACGATGCCGTTCTACCTCTCCTCCGTGCCTCCCGGACCCAACCGGGGAAAAGCCTCGCTTTGATTGAAGCTTATGTTCAAATTTTCTGAAAAGTCAAGCGCCTTTTTCTCCTCCGCAGTCCCTCGGGCGAGCTCCTCGAAGTATGCCGAAACCTTCGCAAGGACATTGTTTTTCCCCATGATCGTCCCCGCCTCTTTCCTGAACGCGGCGCTGCCGCGAAGCCCCCGGGTGTACCAGAAGAGATGCTTGCGGAAGCACTTCACCCCCGTCTCCTCCCCGTACAGCCCCACAGAGCGCTCCAGGTGCTCCCCGATGAGCCGCGCCTTCTCCTCAGGGTCCGCAAGTTCGGTGCCCTCGCCGGCTCGAAGACGCAGTGCATCGCGGAAGATCCAGGGGTTCCCCAGGGCGCTGCGGCCGATCATGACGGCGTCGCATCCCGTGCTGTCGATCATGGCGCTCACGTCGTCCGGCGTCTCCACGTCGCCGTTTCCGATGACGGGAATCTTCAGGGCCTCCTTGATTTGTGCGATCACGGACCAGTCGGAGCGGCCGCTGAATCCCTGGGAGGCCGTCCTCGGGTGTACGGCGATGGCATCGGCGCCTTCCTGCTCGGCGATCCGGGCGATCTCGAGGGCGTTTTTTTCCTTCGGAGACCACCCCGCGCGGATCTTGACGGTCAGGGGAAGCGTCATTGCCTTTCGCGTCGCCTGCAGGATAAGCCGGATTTTTTCCGGATCCCTCATCAGGGCGGCGCCGGCACCCCGCCGGATCACCGGCTTGACGGGGCAGCCCATGTTGATGTCCACGGCGTCGGCAAGCCCCCCCTCTTCGATCACCCGGGCCGCTGCGGCCAGCACGTCCGGATCGGAGCCGAAGATCTGGGCAATCAGGGGCCGGTCGCCGGGATCGCTGCGAAGATAGCCGAACGTCTTCCTGTGTCCCCGGGCAAGACCGTCGGCACTGACCATTTCCGTGTAGCACAGGCCGCAGCCGTACCTGCGGACGATCGTCCGAAAGGCAAGGTCCGTGATCCCCGCCAGGGGGGCCATGATCAGGTTGTTGGAGAGGTGAAGGTTGCCGATTTTCATTGTTTTCCTCACGATTGACTTCGCCCCTAACTTAGGGGGCGTGGGGCGCCAATGCAAGGAAAAAACTTTGCATCTCAGGCCTTCCATGTTATAAACGGGCCGTTTTTTGCGGCGCTTTTTGCAAGTGAGATTAAACCCTTCAGGCCAACCGGGCCGGGGAAGGACAAACGCCATGGCAGAAAAAGAAAGAAAGCTCTTCGGGACGGACGGCATCCGCGGGGTGGCCAACCAACACCCCATGACGCCGGAGCTCGTCCTTCGCATGGGCAAGGCCATCGCGAGCCTCTTCCGGAACACAAAGCGCAGGCACCGCATCCTCATCGGCCGGGACACGCGCCTTTCGGGCCCGATGATCGAGGATGCCCTCGTGGCCGGCATCTGCTCCATGGGCGTCGATGCCCTCACCGTGGGCGTGCTTCCCACTCCGGCTGTGGCCTTCCTCACGATGGACATGAAAGCCGATGCGGCCATCATGATCTCCGCCTCCCACAACCCCTTCGAGGACAACGGGATCAAGATCTTCCAGGGCAACGGCCTGAAGCTCCCCGATGCCGCCGAGACCCGGATCGAGGCCCTGATTGAATCGGAGCGCCTGGGGGATCCGGCACCGACCGGTGCAGCAATCGGGCGCTCCAGCGCCATCTTCGGCGCCGATGGGCGCTATGCCGTTTTCCTGAAAAACGCCTTCCCGAAGGCCCTGTCCCTGGAGGGGCTCAAGATCGTCGTCGACTGCGCCCACGGCGCGGGTTACCGGATCGCCCCGCTCGTCCTGGAGGAGCTGGGGGCCGAGGTGATCCCCATGGGAAACAATCCCGACGGGAAAAACATCAACCTGAAATGCGGGGCCATGCACCCCGAGATCGTCGCCGCCGCCGTCCGGAAACACAGGGCCCACGCGGGGATTGCGCTGGACGGCGATGCCGACCGGGTCATCTTTGCCGACGAGAAGGGAGCCGTGATCGACGGCGACCACATCATGGCGATCTGCGCCCTCGACCTGAAGGCCCGCAGGCAGCTCCGGAAGAACACCGTCGTGGCCACCGTCATGAGCAACATGGGCTTCGAGATCGCCATGAAGCAGGCGAACATCAAACTCATACGGACGCAGGTGGGGGACCGCTACATCCTGGAGTGCATGCGGCAGAAGGGATACAACCTGGGCGGCGAGCAGTCGGGGCACCTCATCTTCCTGGACCACACGACGACGGGCGACGGGATCCTCTCGGCCCTGCAGGTTCTCGCCGTGATGAAGAAGAAAGGCCGACCCCTGTCGGAGCTGGCGGCTGTCATGTCAACCCTGCCCCAGGTGCTGATCAATGTGACCGTGGAAAAGCGAAGAGAGCTGGACTCGATCCCGGTCATCGGTCAGGCAATTGCCGATGCCGAAAAAAAGCTCGCCGGAAAGGGGCGCATCCTGGTGCGCTTCTCGGGGACGCAGGCCCTATGCCGGGTCATGATCGAAGGCCCCTCGCAGAAGGAGATCACCGCCATGGCCAACGAGCTGGCAGACGTGATCAGGAAGAACATGAAATAAAACGTCGCCCCTCGACAGGATCGGGGCGACAGCCACAAGCAACAAGCCGCAAGCCTCAAGGAAAAGAAAAAGGCGGGAATCCATCCCGCCTTTTTTATCCTTTTCAGTCTTTTGTTCCTCGCTGCCCCAAACGACAAATGCCGTTGCAAGAATTATCAAATCAAATGTCGACCACTCATTGCGCCTGCCACTTATGAAAAAAGATGTTCGAACGATTCATCGATTACCAACCGAATTCGGTATTCCTTTCTCGGCAAGATTGCCCTACTACTCGCTCTTCAGCCGTCGTGAGCCTTCGATAAGCGGGTGCCACCCGAACACAAGCGTGACCATGAAACTGTCCATGCGAAGGTCCCCGGGAGCGCTGTCGTTAACGGTCGACTTGTAGCCGACGGTGAGGTTCAGGTTGTCGTTGATGGTGTACCCGAGCGTGAGTCCGAAGCCGAGGTTGTTGAGCTCCTTCCCCGCAACTCCGTTGATGCTCGCTTTGCCGCCGTAGTACCAGGCGCCGTCGATCGCCCCCCAGAAGTGCTCGGTCAAGTCGCGCGTCAGGTGCGCGTCCAGCTGGAACAATGGATCGGTCTTCAACGTCTGCCCGACATAGTTGTCGTTGTCTCCGAAGAGCCACACGGCGGGCAGAAATTCCAGGGTCGTGCGCCTGCCCGGCACCCACGGGCCGAGTTGCCAGATGATGGGTGCGCCCAGGCGCCCATACCAGCGGTTCTGCCCGATATTCAGGGGCTGGTCGCTGTCGTACTGGCCGATCGGCAGCGCCAGGTCGGCGAGCAGGTCGACAGAGAAACCCGGCTCATAGCGCAGGACGTCGGGGATGTTCTTTTGCGCAGGCGGGCCGAGTACATTGATGTTGAACTCGATCATCGGGTCGCCGAACCCGTTTGTTGATTGGTTGAACGTCCTGCCGGCCACTGTGACATCGCCCGAGATTCGCCCCATGGGCACGAGGACCGCAGCCATGGCCGCTCGATCGAACAGAGAAAAGGTGCGAGCATAACCCGCAATGGCCACTGTAGCGTCGAAGTTCGCTCCCGGCGTCACGGTATGAGCAGGGTCGAACGGATTCGTGTTGCCGCTCACCGAGTTGACGATGACCGGCACCGCATTCGCATCCGACAGAGTCTTCCAGTAGAAGCGCGCCGGGACCTGGGCCAGAGTCTGAGGCGGGCAGAGCGCGCCCATGGCGAGCATCGTTGCGACGACCAACCACAAGCAAGCAACCGGTTTCATGGGACCTCCGTTTCTTTTCAAGAGATTTCCGTCCTTCCTGATTTATTCTCGGATCGGCAACACTCAAGGCCTGGGATCAGCCATCATGTCCTTGGGCGGCACGAACTGTTTCTTGTAGATCAGCGGCGGGAAGCCCGGGTCGTCCGGGACGCGCTTCGGAAGCTGGTCGTCCAGTGTCTCGAACATAGAACGGCTCGGCAGGATCACGTTGTTCTTCCGGACATAGTCATCCCAGAGAGCCATCAGCGCCTTCACCTTGTCGGGTCGCTCCGCGGCGAGGTCCTTGCGCTCGGCGGGATCGGCCGCGAGGTTGAACAGCTCCCAGTCGCCCTTGCCGTAAGGCTTGTATCCCCAACGGAGCTTCCAGTCCCCCTGCCGCACCGCCCGGTTGCCGAAGATTTCCCAGGCTAGGTAGTCCTGCTCCGTCCGCGGCGACTCCGCCTGGCCCGCCAGCACCCGGTTCCAGGACTTGCCCATGAGCGGGGGCAGTTCGCGCCCCTCCCGGGTCTTCGGATAGCTGGCGCCGGCGATTTCGAGCAGCGTCGGCATGATGTCGGCCACGTGCATGAGCCCGTGATTGACGCTCCCCCTGGGCCGCTTGACGGCCGGACCGCTGACGATGAGCGCGTTCCGGATTCCGCCTTCCGCCATCCAGCCCTTGTACTGGCTGAAGGGCGTCATCGACACCTGCGCCCACATCGGGCCGTAGCCGACGTACGAGCCCGGATCGCCCCAGGCGTTGGGATGGGTTTGCGACCAGTTGATCGCCGCAAAGAGGAAGTCACGCGTGCCCGGGCTGCCCGCGACCATTTTGAAGAGGTCGGTCCCCTCCGCGCCGTTGTCGCCGAACACAATGAAGATGGTGTTCTCGTACTCGCCGATCTTCTTGAGGTGGTCCATCAGGCGGCCGACGTGGAAGTCCAGGTTTTCCACCATCCCTGCATAGAGCTCCATCTTCTTGCCGAGGATGGCCCGGGTCGCCGGAGCCAGCACAATGGGATCGGGAATGAACCACATCCGCTCGGAGAGCTTCGTTCCCGCAGGCATGATGCCGAGCTCGATCTGCCGCTTGAGCCGCTCCTGCCGCACCGCGTCCCAACCCTTGTCGTACTCGCCGACGTGGCGGGAGCGCCATTCCCGCGGCAGGTGGAAGGGGTCGTGCGGCGCCTGGTGGGCGACATAGGCGAAGAAGGGCTTGCCGTCGCCGCGGTTGGCGTCGATGAACCCGATCAGCTTGTCGGTATAGGTCTTCGTGGCGTAGTAATCCTCGGGGAGCCGAGTCAGATAACGCCCGTCCTCGGTGAAGACCAGCCGCGGGGAAGCGGCCGTGAAATTCGTCATGTCCCAGTAGCTGCCCGCCCCGTCGAGCAGGGAGAAGTCGCGCTCGAACCCGCGCGCGGCCGGGATGTGCTCGGGCGACTTGCCCAGGTGCCACTTGCCGGCCATGTAGGTGTGATAACCTGCATCCCTGAGCAGCTGCGGCAGCGTGACCACCCGGTTGTTGAGGACGCCTTCATAGCCGTCCACGCCCCACTGGTTGGGCGCAGCCCACTCGTCCATGTTGCCAAGCCCGTTCAGGTGCGTATCGACGCCACTCAGCAGGATGGATCGCGTGGGCGAGCAGGTCGCGTGCGTGTAGAAATTGGCGAAGCGCACGCCTTCGTTTGCCAGCGCGTCGAGGTTCGGCGTCTTGATCTCGCTGCCGAACGCCCCCATGTCGGCAAATCCCAGGTCGTCGCCGAGAATGATGACGATGTTCGGTTTCTTCGCCTGCTGCGCCTGCACCGGAGGCGCCACGGCGAACAGCGCCGCGAGGAGACCAGCGACCATAGCGATGGATATTCTTTTCATAGGTTCTCCCGTTACACTGCTCACGCGTGTTATTTCTGTATCTGCGGGCGGACAGGAATTTGCCCGCGGGCCCGGCGAATCGGCATCGAAGCCCGGGTCAGAACTCGACTCCGATCCCCTTTTGCCTTTCGCCACCATGTAGACTGCATTGAAGCGCTATCACGGGCAGTCCGGGTTGCACAGGGCACCGTTGGCTTTTACAGATCACCATGGTATAAGAAGATATAAACCGTCTATCGAATTTCCGCAAAGCAAAAATGAACATTCCACGACAGCGCTTCGAAAATACGCAGCGTGTATCCCAGCCCGGCGTCACAGCGGTTGAGATCAGGGATCCCACAGTTGCCGACGAGGGCATCGGGGTCCTCACGCGGGATTTACTGCAGCTCGAGGCAAAACCGTTGCGGGCCAGGCAACTTACCGTTCGCCTCGCGGACAGCATGGTCCTGTACCAAGCGACCAACCTTCGGGTTCGGGCGCACACGGAGTTGCACAGCGGACTGCTGGCGTACGTCGTCTTCGGTCCACGGGCCAAGGGTACGCTGAACGGGCTGCCCGTACGGCCCAACCTGATGCTGGCAGCCGAGTCGGGCATCCGGGTTGAGTTCGTCGCCGAGGCCGGATACGAGAGCGTCAGCGTCCTGCTCTCACCGGCTGTGCTCGTGTCACATTTGACCGGTCGGCAACGCAGGAATAACCTTCGCGCGCCGCACGGTATCGAAGTGTTCCATACGAAAGAGGTTCATGCGCGCGCCTTGTTCGATTGGGGAAAGCGCCTGGCAAACACCGCCGCGCGCCATCCCGAGCTGTTCAACGACCGGAAGGAAACGATTCTCGCGGCGCAGACCGAACTCCTGGAGATGCTTCTTGCGGCCCTCGACGCAACGACGGTTCCCCAGCATACTCTCAGAGACCGTACGCGACAGAATTACAGCCGCATCGTCAAGCTGGCCGAAGACTATGCCTTAGCGCACGTCGGAGATCGTCTTTATAATGTGACGGACCTTTGCGTCGCCTCGAGGGTGAGCGAGCGCACCCTGGAGCACGCCTTCCAGAAAGTCATGGGCATGAGTCCGGTAGCCTACCTGACCAGGCTGAGACTGCATCGGGTGCGCAAGGCACTGCGGATGGCGACTCACGGATCGACCACGGTTTCGGCCCAGGCGCTCAACTGGGGCTTCTGGCATTTCGGTGATTTTTCGCGAGCTTACAAGAATTGTTTCGGTGAGCTGCCGTCGGAAACACTGCGAAAAAAACCAGCCGAGACAAGCAGCAACCCAAAGGCCAAATAAGCGTTCCAGGAAGCAAAAGGGGTCTGATTATTGACATTTGAAAGGCATCAAATATCAATACTCTCACCTGGCCCCAATGCACCGTTACGTTCTGTTTTGGATGAATGATTCCATCCCAAGGCTCGTCCCGCGAGCCTGGAAGATTATCACCGGCCGTCCTTCAGCTTCTCTTTCAGTCGCTCCTGCACGATTTCCGTGGCCCGGGCCAGATCCTCGGGTGAGTTGATGCCCATGACCTCGCCGGGGTCGGGTGCGATGACGGAGGCCGTGCGGACCCCCTTGCGCAGCGCTATGGCGAAGATGTCCGTGAAGTAGTACTCCTTCTGGGCGTTGTCATTGCCGATCTCGCTCACCGCTTCGAACAGGAAAGGATTCTCGGCGCAGTAGATCCCGGTGTTGATCTCCCGGATCTTTTTCTGCTCCTCTGTCGCGTCGCGGTGCTCCACGATCCCCAGCACGTTTCCCTCGGCGTCCTTGACGATCCGGCCGTAGCCGACGGGGTCTTCGAGAAGGGTCGTCAGCACCGTGATGGCCGCACCGGAAGCACGATGGCGTTCCATCAGGTCGCCGATGGTCGATGCCCGCAGCAGGGGCACATCACCGCAGAGGATCAGGATGGTGCCGCGGTAGCCGGCAAAGGCCTTGGCGGCCTGCAGGACGGCGTGCCCTGTACCTAGCTGCTCGCGCTGGTAGACGAAGGCAAGCCCGCGGTTGCCGTAGCGTGCTTCCACGAGTTCGGCCTGGTGGCCGATGATCACGGCAATCCGGGCCGTGCCCATCTGCTCAGCGAGATTCAGGACATAGTCCAGCATGGGCCGCCCGGCCACGGGGTGGAGGACCTTCACCAGCTCCGATTTCATCCGCGTCCCCTTGCCCGCGGCAAGGATCAGCGTTGCAAAGGATTTGTCTTCCGTGCTCATCCCAACCCTTTCTGTTATTCCGATTTCTCTGCGGAAATGCTTCTCATGCTGCTCCCGGACGCATGCAATGCGCCTCCTGCCCCTCCAACCTTCTCACCCTCTCACCTTCTTACCCTCTCATGCACTGCTCACAACCCCGTCACCGTCCGCTGCGATTCAGCCGGCCCCTCTTCTTTCTGCGCTGCGGAGGGCTCGGCGGGCAGGATGATCTGTACCTGCTTGATCGACTTCATGTCGGCATCCTCGATCACGAACTTGACGTTTCCGGCGCGGAACTGCTCCATCCGGCGCGGAATCCGTCCCATCTGATGGAGAAGATATCCCGCCAGGGTCTCATAGGGTCCTTCCGGAATGCTGACAGGAACGATCTCCCGCAGCCGCTCGATGCCGATGTGCGCGCTGACCAGAAACTGGCCCGGGCCCAGTTTGCGGACGGCGCGCTCCCGCTTGTCGTATTCGTCGCGGATATCGCCCACGATCTCCTCGAGGATGTCCTCGATCGTCACGATGCCCACGGCCCCGCCGTACTCGTCGACGACCACCGCCATCGGCTCGCCGCGCTTCTGCATCTCCAGCAGGAGATCGTCGGCGGGCTTGCTGGCGGGCACGTAGAGAAGCTGCCGGAGGGCCGAGCGGACGGGCTGGGCGGCCGAGGCAGGCAGTTGCTTCAGGATATCGAAGGCATTGACCACACCCACGATGTTGATGATGTCGCCCCGGTAGACGGGGAGTCGGGAAAAGCCCGTCTCGTTGATGAGTCGAGCGGCATCGGCGAAGGTCGCCTCGTCCTCGAGGGCCGCCACATTGGAGATCGGCACCATGACCCGGCCCGCGCGCGCCTCTGAAAAATCAAAGATGCGCTCCACCATGACTTTCTCCGAGCGCTTGACATCGGTGTCCGCCGCTTCCTCCAGGAGAAGATACTTGAGTCCGTCCTTGGTAATGTAGGGCAGGGAGGTTTTCCCCCTCTCGCCTGCCAGGGCGTAGAGGGCGCCACGGGCGATCTTCGAAATCAAAAACACCAGGGGGTAGAGGACCCATGAGGCCACCCAGATGAAGGGGGCGATGGTCATGGCCCACTTCTCGGCGTGATGCCTGCAAAGGCTCTTGGGAATGATCTCCCCGAAAACAAGGACAACGGGCACCATGATGGCCACGGAAATCCACTCGCCGCTGGCCGGCCCGAAATGGCCGATGAGCAGGGATGTGGCCAGGGCCGTGCTGGTTGTAACGCAGAGGATGGTTCCCGTGAGCGTCGTGGCGAGAAACCACTCAGGTCGATCCAGGAGACGCAGCGCGAGTCGCGCCGAAGGGATTCCATCCTTTTCCCTGGGCCGGATGATGTTCGGATCCGAGGCCAGCAAGGCGATCTCCCCTCCCGAGAAGATCCCCTCCAGGGCGATGCAGACCGGAATGAGCATCAGGATCCAGAGATCACTCATGGCCCTCTCCTTTCCCCAGCATCACCCGGACATTGAGGATCCGCGTCCCCTTGACCTTGCGAACCACGAAGCTCAGACCCTCAAAGGAAATCCCTTCGCCCCTCGCGGGCAGCCTGCCGAAGAGATGGAACACGAACCCGCCGACGGTCCCGAAATCCTCCGAGGGAATGGATGAACCGGCAATGCGGTTAAACTCATCGATGGACATGGCCCCGGAGACCATCAGGTTTTGCTCGTCAATCCGGTGGAAGGGCCTCTCGCGGGTATCCCTCTCGTCATAGATATCCCCAAAGAGGGCTTCCAGGATGTCCTCCATCGTCACGAGGCCCGAGATCCCGCCGTACTCGTCCACGACGAGGGCCACGTGCATGTTTCGCTTCTGGAAATCCCGAAGCACCTGTTCGGCACTGCGTTCTTCCGGAACAAAATAGGGTTTTCGCAGAAGCGGCTCCGCCGACGCCGGAGACTTCCCCTCCGCCATCAGGCCCAGCAGGTCGCGCGCATAGAGGATCCCGACGATATCATCGGGGCTTGTCCCGTAGAGGGGGACCCGCGAATAGCCCTGCTCGATGATCTCTCTGCGCAGAGCTTGCGGGCTCGTGGACACGGGCAGGCAGAACATGTCGACCCGTGGGGTCATGATGTCCTCGACCGGTGTGTCGGCCAGGTCGAAAACCCTGTGGATCAGATCGCGCTGACTGGCGTCAATGATCCCTTCTTCATGCCCGGCATCGACGAGACTTCGGAACTGCTCCTCCATGACGGCATTCTCCCCCTCGCCGCCCTTCTTTCGCAGGGGCCGCAGGATATACCCGGAAAGCCTCTCCAGGGCCCAGACGACGGGGAATTCCACTTTTTGAACGAGTATCATGAGCGGCGAGACCATGGAGGAAACCCGCATGGAATAGGCTTTCCCGATGGTTTTCGGGATTGCCTCACCGAAAAGAAGAAGGGCCGGCGTCGCTACAACGATGGCAAGCCATCCCCCCCGTTCACCGAAAAAGCTGATGAAGAGGGCCGTCGTCACGGCGGAAAGGGTGATGTTCACGACCTCGTTTCCGGCGAGGATGGTGATCAGAAGCCGCCGCGGTGCCTGAAGGAGCCGCTCTACAAGGGACAGAAAGGGGATTCGTTCCTCTCTCATTTTGTGGAGATGAAGCTGTGAAAGTGAAAAAAGGGCGGCCTCGGAAGACGAAAAAAATCCCGACAAAAGCAGGCACAGGCCCAGGAGTGCGAGTTTGAATGTGACGTACGGATCCAAGGATCTGAATACCCGTGGCTAGAAATTATTTAGAGGATTCGATGGGTTAACGATGGCTGGAGCTTATCGGACAATCCGTAAAAAGTCAATATGCTGTTGCGCCGTTTGTCTCAGAATTGATTGACTTGATGAGCCTTTTCCGTTATGATGCAAACCATTCTTTTATTCATTTCCCCTTTATATTCAATGATTTCCGTGGTCGACAGGGGGCCATGAGGAGGTGTTTAATGCCGGGTGTGCTGCTGGTCGGAAACGGGGCCCGGGAACATGCCATCGCCGAGGCGATCATGCGTTCCAGCCTCAACCCGAAACTCTTTTCCTGCATGAAGACAAACAACCCCGGGATTGCCGCTCTGTCGTCTAAATCCCTCGTCGGACCCTACGAAGACCTGGCGGCCATCATGGCCTTCGCGAAGGAAAACGGATGCGAGTTCGCCGTCATCGGGCCGGAAGACCCCCTGAACCTGGGCATCGTCGATGCGCTCGCGGCCGCGGGAATCCCCGCCGTGGGTCCCAAAAAGAAGCTCGCCCGACTCGAGACATCCAAATCCTTCACGCGGGACCTCGTCCGCAAATACAACATCCCCGGAAACCCCCGCTACGAGACCTTCACCTCGATTGACGGGATCGAGGCCTTTCTCAACGGGCTTCCCGGCATCGTCGTGAAGCCAGACGGGCTCACCGGCGGCAAGGGGGTAAAGGTCCAGGGTGATCACTTCCAGACCAGGCAGGAGGCCTTCGAGTATTGCAAAGAGGTCCTGCAGGAGCACTCCGCCGTGGTGATCGAGGAAAAGCTCGAGGGCGAGGAGTTTTCCCTGCAGTGCATCTCCGACGGAAAGACCGTCGTGGCCACTCCTCCCGTCCAGGACCACAAGCGGCGCTTCGTGGGCGACAAGGGGCCCAACACGGGCGGCATGGGCTCCTATTCCGATCGGGATCACAGCCTGCCCTTCATGAGGCCCGAAGACGTCCAGGCGGGGCTCGACATCACCCAGAAGGTGGCCGAGGCCATCTACCAGGAGACGGGCGAGTACTACAAGGGCATCATGTACGGCGGCTTCATCATCACGCGAGACGGCGTCAGGCTCGTGGAGTACAACGCCCGCTTCGGCGACCCCGAGGCGATGAACATCCTGCCGCTGCTCAAGACGGACTTCATCGAGATCTGCCGGGCCGTCGTGAACGGGACGCTGGACAGACTCCCCGTGGAATTCGAGAAGAAGGCCACCGTATGCAAGTACATCGTCCCGAAGGCCTACGGGCTGCCCAAGGACCACCCCGACGCGAAATCGACGTCGGCAAAAATCGACGTGGGCGATGTGGGCTCCGCGCGGCTCTACTTTTCCTCGGTCGACAGGAAAGCCGACGGGCTTTACATGACAAGCTCCCGGGCCATCGGCGTCGTGGGGATCGCCGCAAGCCTCGACGAGGCGGAGAAGATCGCCGAGAGCGCCATCTCGGCCGTGAAGGGCCCCGTCGATCACAGGCCCGACATCGGGACAAAGGCGCTCATCCAGCGGCGGATCGATCACATGAAGCAAATACGCGGGTGAGGCGTCACCGCGGCGGGCCTTGCAAGCAGGGCCAGAAGATCGGAAGCGAGGAAGAGCAGAAGAGCGGATTGAAAGAAACCGGTCTTCCCTCTTTCCGCTCTTCCTGACTTCTGCTCTTCCTAACTTCACAAACATTTGCAGTCAGTCATTCCAATATCGAGAAAGATCAGAGGAGCAATGAATGGGCAACAAGATCAAGAGGGTATTAATCAGTGTCACGGACAAGAAAGGCATTGTTGATTTTGCGAAAGGCCTGAAGGCCTTCGGCGTCGAGATCCTCTCGACGGGGGGGACGGCGGCCCAGATCAAGGCGGCGGGCATCGATGTGACCGACGTTTCCGCCTATACGGGCTTCCCGGAGATGATGGACGGAAGGCTAAAGACCCTGCACCCGAAGGTCCACGGCGGGCTGCTGGCCATGCGCGATCACGAAGAACACATGAAGGCAGCCAAGGCGCACGGCATAGAGATGATCGACATGGTCGTCATCAACCTCTACCGCTTCGAGGATACGGTGGCCAAGGAGGGTTGCACCCTCGAGGATGCCATCGAAAATATCGACATCGGCGGGCCCACCATGGTGCGCTCGGCGGCGAAGAACTACCGTTTCGTGAGCATCGTCACGGACCCCGAGGACTACCCGAAGATCCTCGAGGAAATG
>CAZUBX010000068.1:0-17192 GCA_964619035.1 uncultured Syntrophaceae bacterium
CATGCAGGACCGCCTCGAGATGAAGAAGTTCTGCAAGTTCTGCAAGACCCACACACCGCACAAGGAAACAAAATAACGGCAGCAAGGAAAAAGGGCACAGGCCAGTAGCTCTAATGGCTAGAGCGCCGGACTCCAAATCCGGATGTTGGGGGTTCGAGTCCCTCCTGGCCTGCCATTTCCCGCCATAGACAGGGCATTAGCGTTGGACAAGGTAAAGCAAATCTGGTTTGTCATCCAGCAGTTCCTGAAGGAATCCAGGACAGAGCTGAAGAAGGTGACGTGGCCCACGCCCAAGCAGGCGATTGCATCGACTTCGGTCGTCGTCGTCCTCACGGTGATCGTGTCGCTCGTCTTGGGTTTCATCGATTTTGGGCTCGCCAAGATCATCCGGCTGGTCTTGGGATAGGAAAGCCATGGCATTCCGCTGGTACGTCGTCCATACCTATTCGGGCTTTGAGAACAAGGTCAAGGTGTCCCTCCAGGAACGGATCGAGTCGGCGGGGATGCAGGCCTTCTTTTCCGATGTCCTCGTGCCCGAGGAAGATATCGTCGAGCTGGTGAGCGGCGAAAAGAAAACCTCGAAGCGCAAGTTCTTTCCCGGTTACGTGCTCGTGAAGATGGAACTCAACGACGACACCTGGCACATCGTCAAGAACACCTCCAAGGTGACGGGCTTTATCGGCACGAAGGACAAGCCCACCCCCATTCCCGACCAGGATGTGGAAGTCCTGCGGACCCGCATTGAGGAGGGGACGCTGAAGCCCAAGCCGAAGTTCTCCTTCGACGTGGGGGATCACGTGAAGATCATCGACGGCCCTTTCACCAACTTCGATGGGATCGTCGACGATGTAAAGCCGGAAAAGGGAAAGCTGCGGGTCATTGTCAGCATCTTCGGCCGCTCGACGCCGGTGGAGCTCGACTTCATCCAGGTCATGGCAGTCTGACACGCTGCTTCATGTAATCAACGAAACCATCACAGGGTGATCCTATGGCAAAGAAAGTCATCGCAAATATCAAGCTGCAGATTCAGGCGGGCAAGGCCACGCCTTCCCCCCCGATCGGCCCGGCCCTCGGCCAGCACGGCGTGAACATCATGGAGTTCTGCAAGGCTTACAACGCCATGACGGGCAAGCAGGAAGGCATGATCATTCCCGTGGTGATCACCGTGTACGCCGACCGCTCCTTCACCTTTGTGACGAAGACGCCCCCGGTCTCGGTGCTTTTGAAACAGGCAGCCAAGGTCGCCAAGGGGGCCGCCGACCCGAAGCGCGAGACCGTAGGCAAGGTTTCGGCAACGCAGGTCAAGGAGATTGCAGAGCTGAAATTCAAGGATCTCAACTGTGTGGACATCGATGCGGCCATCCGGACCGTAGAGGGGACGGCCAGATCGATGGGCATCGAAGTGACTCAATAACAGGGGTTTCAGGAATGGCCAGAGGCAAGAAATACACAGAGGCAAGGAAGAAAGTCGAACCGGGGAAACGTTATCCCCTGCGTGAGGCTGTCGAAATGACGGTGGGCTCGGCTCAATCAAAATTCGACGAGACCGTTGACGCGGCAATCCGCTTGGGCGTCGATCCCAAACATGCGGATCAGATGGTCCGGGGGAGTGTTGCGCTTCCCCACGGCCTGGGCAAGACGATCACGGTTCTCGTATTCGCCAAGGGCGAGAAAGAAAAAGAAGCCGTTGATGCGGGAGCGGATTATGCGGGCTCCGATGACCTCGTCGAGAAGATCAAGGGGGGCTGGCTGGATTTCGACCGCGTTGTGGCCACGCCGGACATGATGGGAACCGTCGGCAAACTCGGCAAAATTCTGGGTCCCCGGGGGCTGATGCCCAACCCGAAGGTCGGGACGGTGACCTTTGATGTAGGAAAGGTTGTCAAGGAGCTGAAAGCGGGTAAGGTGGAGTTCCGGGTTGAGAAGGCCGGCATCGTTCACACTCCCGTCGGGAAGGCCTCCTTTGGTGTTGATAAACTCCAGGACAACGTGACGGCTCTGCTGGAAACGATCATCAAGCTGAAACCGGCATCGAGCAAAGGCACCTATCTCAAGAGCATATCCCTATCCACCACCATGGGTCCTGGGGTCAAGGTCGATCCCCTGGAAATCCGTAACATGATGAAGTAGAACCGGCCGTCATGTCATAACGTACAAACGAAAAGTCTGAGAAAGCAGGTACAGGGAGTTTAATCGGCCCCCGGGCCGGCCTGCCGAGACGGCATCCTCGAGCCGAGCCGCTCCCGCGGCGACGCAACGGGATGGAACAGGAAGCGGCGGATTTTCCCGCCGGGTGGACCCTCGTTCAAGCAGTCATGTTTCTCCCTGTAGCGCGCTCCGACTTTCGAAGGCCTTCCGGCCCCTCAACCGGGAAAGGCAATTGACCGTGGGAAAGGAGGTTCAAGGTTGGACAGAAAGGAAAAGGAGCAGGCAGTAGCAGAGCTTCACGAGAGGCTCAAAAGCGTCAAGCTCGCCGTTCTAGCCGGGTACAGCGGCATGAACGTGGAGAAGATCACTGCCTTGAGGAATGAACTGCGCAAGACGGGAACCGAGTTCCGGGTCGTGAAGAACACCCTTCTGGGCATCGCCGCCCAGGGGACGGACTTCGCCGGCCTGAAGGACCAGCTGAAGGGACCGCTGTCGCTGTCCATGATGGGCGCCGAAGTGGTGTCCCCCACGAAGGTTCTCATCGATTACGCCAAGAAAAATCCCGAGCTGGATATCAAGTTCGCCTGGATGGACGGCAAGCTGCTCACGAGGCAGCAGCTCGACATCCTCTCCGAGCTGCCCAGCAGGGACGTGCTCCTGGCGCAGCTGCTGAGCTTGCTCGTGGCCGCCCAGACGCAGTTCGTCACGGTGCTGAGCGCCGTGCCCCGCAGTTTCGTGCAGGTCCTCGAGGCCTACAGGCAGAAAAAAGAAGAAGCAAACCAGTAAGGAAGGGTGAGAAACATGGCTGTTACGAAGGAAGACGTTATAAAGTTTATCGAAGGGATGACAGTGCTCGAACTCTCCGAGCTCGTCAAGGAACTGGAAACCAAATTCGGTGTCTCGGCAGCAGCCCCCATGGTCATGGCGGCCGCGACGGCCGGTGGCGCAGCGCCTGTGGTGGCTGAGGAGAAGACGGAGTTCGACGTCATCCTCACGAGCTTCGGCGCAGAGAAGATCCAGGTCATCAAGGAAATCCGCGCCATCACGAGTCTCGGGCTGAAGGAAGCCAAGGACCTCGTCGAAGGCGTGCCCAAGCCCGTCAAGGAAGGCATCGCCAAGGCGGAAGCCGACGAGATCAAGAAGAAGCTGGAGGCCGTTGGCGCAACTGTCGAGATCAAGTAAGGCAATTTGATCGTAAGGCATCCATCAATACTCCCCGTAGCGGCGTTACGGGTTTCCAAGGATCAGGGAATGGAGGGCTCTTCCGGGACAACCGGAAGAGCCACAGTTCCCGGTGCAGCCTGCCCGGCAGGCTGCAGGAAGCCCGGAGATGCAAACGGGGTAGTTCATCTATTTGAGGAATAAAAGATCATGATGCGTGAATTCAGGAAGAATTTCGGTCGGATCCAGAAGATTATCGACGTCCCGAACCTGATCGACATCCAGTTGAAGTCCTACGAGAAGTTCCTGCAGAAGGACACGCCGCTCGATAAGCGCGGGAACTTCGGGCTCCAGGGGGCCTTCAAGAGCATCTTCCCCATCAGCGACTTCAGCGGGAAGTGCTCCCTCGAATTCGTGAGCTACAAGATCGGCGAGAGCCGCTACGACGTCAAGGAGTGCATCGCCAAGGGCCTCACCTTCGCAGCGCCCCTGAAAATCGTAGTGCGGCTCGTCGTCTTCGACGCCGACCGGACGAGCGAGCAGAAGGTCATCCGGGATATCAAGGAGCAGGAGATCTACTTTGGCGAGATCCCGCTCATGACCGAAAACGGGACCTTCATCGTCAATGGAACCGAGCGGGTCATCGTGAGCCAGCTCCACCGCTCGCCGGGCATCTTCTTCGACCACGACAAGGGGAAGACCCACGCCAGCGGCAAGCTCATCTACTCGGCACGCATCATCCCCATCCGGGGCTCCTGGCTCGACTTCGAGTTCGACGTGAAGGACCTCCTCTATGTGCGCATCGACCGCCGCCGCAAGATGCCCGTAACCATTCTGTTAAAAGCCATGGGCAACTCGACGGAGGACATCCTCAACTATTTCTATCCCATCGAGAAGGTCACCTTCGAAGACGGAAAGGTCTGGCTCGACGTGGGCCCCTACATGGCCAACGAGAAGGCTCCCGAGGACATCGAGACGAAGGCCAAGGGCGGCGAGGTCATCGTGAAGAAGGGCCGCAAGATCACGAAGCTTGCCCTCAAGCGGATGGAGGAGCTCAAGATCAAGCGGATTCCCGTCGGCGAGGACTACCTCGCGGGCAGGGTGCTTTCCCGCAACGTCGTCGATGCCGCCTCGGGCGAAATTCTTGTGCGCTGCAACCAGGAGCTCACGAAGGATCGCCTCGAGCTGGTGAAGGCCAAGGGAACCCAGGAGCTGCAGTTCATCCATCTCGACGAGGACCGCACCAACGCCTCCGTCATGGAGACGCTGATCATGGACAAGATCGAATCGGGTGACGAGGCCATCATCGAGATCTACCGCAGGCTCCGTCCCTCGAACCCGCCCACCCCGGAGACGGCAAAGCGGTTCTTCAAGAGCCTCTTCTTCGACCCCGAGACCTACGACATCTCGGACGTGGGCCGCGTGAAGATGAACTACAAGCTGCGGCTCGACGTGCCCGTCGACGTGACGACCCTTCGCAAGTCCGACATCCTCGAGGCCGTCAAGTACCTCATCAACCTCAAGCTCGGCGAGGGAGACTGCAGCGTCGACGACATCGACCACCTGGGCAATCGCCGCATACGCTCCGTGGGCGAGCTCATCGAAAACCAGTACCGTATCGGCCTCATCCGCATGGAGCGGGCCATCAAGGAGAAGATGAGCCTGCAGGACATCGAGACCATGATGCCCCACGACCTGGTGAACGCAAAGCCGGTCTCGGCCGTGGTGAATGAGTTCTTCGGCTCGAGCCAGCTCTCCCAGTTCATGGACCAGACCAACCCGCTCTCGGAGATCACCCACAAGCGAAGGCTCTCAGCCCTGGGCCCCGGGGGTCTCACCCGCGAGCGGGCGGGCTTCGAGGTCCGCGACGTCCACAACAGCCACTACGGCCGGATCTGCCCCGTGGAGACGCCGGAAGGCCCGAACATCGGCCTTATCGTGTCGCTGTCGACCTACGCGCGCGTCAACGAGTTCGGCTTTATCGAGACCCCCTACCGGGTGGTGGAAAAGGCCCGCGTGCTCAACGACATCAAGTACCTCACGGCCATGGAGGAGGAGCAGTTCACCATCGCCCAGGCCGACGCCGACCTGGACGCGAAGGGCCGCTTCACGGAACAGCTCATCTACGCCCGCAAAGGCGGCGAGTTTGTGACCGTCATCCCCGAGGAAGTGGAGCTCATGGACGTCTCCCCGAACCAGCTCGTATCGGTGGCCGCCGGCCTCATCCCCTTCCTGGAGCACGACGACGCGAACCGTGCGCTCATGGGCTCCAACATGCAGCGCCAGGCCGTTCCCCTGCTGCGCCCCGAGGTTCCTCTCGTCGGCACCGGCATGGAGCGGGTCGTGGCCAAGGACTCCGGTGCCGTCGTTACGGCGAAGCGCTCGGGGGCCGTGGAGAGCGTTGATGCCTCGCGCATCGTCGTCAAGTGCGACGAGGCCGAGCGGGGGAGTTTTGACACCGGCGTGGACATCTACAACCTGACCAAATACCAGCGCACCAACCAGGACACCTGCTTCAACCAGCGGCCCGTCGTCGTGGCGGGCGACCGGGTGGAGGTCGGCGACATCATCGCCGACGGTCCGGCGACCCAGGACGGCGAGCTCGCGCTCGGCCGCAACGTCATGGTCGCCTTCATGTCCTGGGGCGGATACAACTACGAGGACTCCATCCTGGTGAGCGAGCGGATCGTGAAGGAGGACGTCTACACCTCGGTTCACATCGAGGAATTCGAGACGATGGCCCGCGATACGAAGCTCGGCAAGGAAGAGATCACCCGCGACATCCCCAACGTGGGCGAGGAGGCCCTCCGGAGCCTCGATGACAGCGGCATCGTGCGGATGGGCGTCTACGTCAAGCCCGGCGACATCCTCGTCGGGAAGATCACCCCCAAGGGCGAAACGACGCTCTCCCCCGAGGAGAAGCTCCTGCGGGCCATCTTCGGCGAGAAGGCGGGAGATGTGCGCGACACCTCGCTGCGGGTCCCCCCCGGCGTGGAAGGCATCGTCATCGACGCCAAGGTCTTCACCCGCAAGGGCGCCGAGAAGGACCGCCGCTCCCAGCAGATCGAGGAGGACGAGGTTGGCAGGATCTACCAGGACCGCGACGACGAGATCCGGATCATCTCCGAGACGGTGAAGAGCAAGATCCAGGACCTGCTCGTCGGGAAGCTCTCCGCCGGGAAGCTCATCGACTCGAAGAAGAAGAAAACGGTCCTCAAGAAGGGCGAGGAGATCACCGCCGAGCTTCTGGAGAAGACCCCCTTCAGCCTCTGGAAGGGCATTTCGCTGGAGGACGAGACCCTGGAGGAGAACATCCGGGGCATGCTCGATAACCTCGGCCGGAAGGTGGACCTCATCGAGGCCTATTTTGAGGAAAAGGTGGACAAGCAGAAGGCGGGCGACGAGCTGCCCCCGGGCGTCATCAAGCTCGTCAAGGTCTACGTTGCCATCAAGCGCAAGCTCTCCGTGGGCGACAAGATGGCAGGCCGCCACGGCAACAAGGGCGTGCTCTCAAGGATCCTTCCCGCGGAGGACATGCCGTTCTTCGAGGACGGGACCCCCCTGGACATCATCCTGAACCCCCTGGGCGTTCCCTCCCGCATGAACGTAGGCCAGATTTTGGAAACCCACCTCGGCTGGGCCGCCAAGGAAATCGGCGACAAAATAAACGGCCTCGTCGAGAAGAGCGCCGGCATAGACGCCGTCAAAAAGGAGATGAAGCGGATCTACGGCTCCGACGAGTTCACCCGGTTCATCGACGGGGCCTCGGAAGAGGAGATCCGCAACTTCGGGCGGCGCCTCAAGAAGGGGATCTCGGTCGCCACGCCCGTTTTTGACGGGGCCACCGAGGAGGAGATCCGGGACATGCTCGGCAAGGCGAGCCTGCCGACCAATGGCCAGGCCATACTCTTTGACGGGCGTTCCGGTGAGCCCTTCGAGCAGCAGGTGACCGTCGGCATGATCTACATGCTCAAGCTCCACCACCTGGTGGACAACAAGATCCACGCCCGCTCCATCGGCCCCTACTCGCTCGTCACCCAGCAGCCCCTGGGCGGCAAGGCCCAGTTCGGCGGACAGCGGCTGGGCGAGATGGAAGTCTGGGCCATGGAGGCCTATGGCGCCGCCTACACCCTGCAGGAGTTCCTCACGGTGAAATCCGACGACGTGGCGGGCCGCACGAGGATCTACGAGACCATCGTCAAGGGAGAGCACTCGCTTGAGCCGGGGCTGCCCGAGTCCTTCAGCGTGCTCGTCAAGGAGCTCCAGAGTCTCTGCCTTGATGTGGAATTGGTCGAAAAAGAATAGGCAACAGTCACCAGGCCACAGGCAACAGGAAAAGAGAGATGCAATTTCTTAGAGCCTGTAGCCTGAAACCTGCAGCCTGAAGCCTGCATTTAAAAGGAGTACCATCGTGGAAGATATTTTCAGCTTTTTCGAAAAGCCGAAGGATCCCATCCGATTCAACGCCATCAAGATATCCATCGCCTCCCCGGAGAAGATCGCCTCCTGGTCGCACGGCGAGGTGAAAAAGCCCGAAACGATCAACTACCGGACCTTCAAGCCCGAGCGAGACGGTCTGTTCTGCGCCAAGATCTTCGGGCCCGTGAAGGACTACGAGTGCCTCTGCGGCCGCTACAAGAGGATGAAGCACCGCGGGGTGGTCTGCGAAAAGTGCGGCGTCGAGGTCATCCAGTCGAAGGTCCGCCGCGAGCGGATGGGGCACATCACGCTGGCGGCCCCCGTGGCCCACATCTGGTTCCTGAAGAGCCTCCCCAGCCGCATCGGCAACGTCATCGATCTCACCCTCAAGGAGATGGAGAAGGTCCTCTACTTCGAGTCCTGGATGGTCCTGGACCCGAAGGACACGCCCCTCAAGAAAAAGGAGCTTCTCTCGGAGGAGCGATTCGTGGAGTGCCGTGAGAAGTACGGGGCCGACGGCTTTGTGGCCGGCATCGGCGCCGAGGCGGCCCGCACGCTCCTCAAGGAAATTGACCTGGACAGCCTGGATGCGGAGCTCAGGGCCGACCTGAAGGAAGCCACCTCCGACACCAAGAAGAAAAAGCTGACCAAGCGTCTGCGCGTCGTCGAAGCGTTACGCAAGTCGGGCAACCGACCCGAGTGGATGGTTCTCACGACGATCCCCGTGATCCCGCCGGATTTGAGGCCGCTCGTTCCCCTGGAAGGAGGGCGCTTTGCCACCTCGGATCTCAACGACCTGTACCGCCGCGTCATCAACCGCAACAACCGGCTCAAGCGGCTCATGGAGCTCAATGCCCCGGAGATCATCATCCGCAACGAGAAGCGGATGCTTCAGGAGGCCGTCGACGTGCTCTTCGACAACGGCCGGCGCGGCCGGGCCATCACGGGCTCCAACAAGCGACCCCTGCGCTCGCTTTCGGACATGCTGAAGGGAAAGCAGGGCCGCTTCCGCCAGAACCTGCTGGGCAAGCGCGTCGACTACTCGGGCCGCTCCGTCATCACCGTGGGGCCCGACCTGCGGCTCCACCAGTGCGGTCTGCCCAAGAAGATGGCCCTGGAGCTCTTCAAGCCCTTCATCTACAACCGCCTCATGGAGAAGGGCTACGTGACGACGGTGAAAAGCGCCAAGAAGATGGTCGAGCGCGAGACCCCCGAGGTCTGGGACGCCCTGGACGACGTGGTGCGCGAGTACCCCATCCTCCTCAACCGCGCCCCCACCCTGCACCGGCTGGGCATGCAGGCCTTCGAGCCCACGCTCATCGAGGGCAAGGCCATCCAGCTCCACCCGCTCGTTTGCGCGGCCTTCAACGCGGATTTCGACGGCGACCAGATGGCGGTCCATGTGCCCCTCTCCATCGAGGCGCAGGTGGAGTCGCGCGTGCTCATGATGTCGACGAACAACATCCTGTCTCCGGCCCACGGCAAGCCCATCATCGTGCCCTCCCAGGACATCGTCCTGGGGCTCTACTACATGACCCGGGCCCGCTCGGGATGCCGCGGCACCGACATGATCTTCGCGGGCCCCGAGGAATTGTGCCAGGCCTTCGACTCGGGCGAAGTGGACCTCCAGGCCAGGGTCAAGGTCCGCATGAACGGGCACATCACAGAGACGACGGTGGGCCGGGTACTCCTTTACGATATCGTGCCGAAGGAGATCCCCTTCGAGGTCATCAACAAGGTCATGAACAAGAAGGAGGTCGCCAACCTCATCGACTTCTGCTACCGAAGCTGCGGAGACAAGGCCACCGTCATCCTGGCCGACCGCCTCAAGGACATGGGCTTCAGGTATGCCACCATCTCCGGCTCCTCCATCGCCATCTCCAACATGGTGATCCCGGCGGGCAAGAAGGACATCGTGGCCAAGGCCGACAAGGACGTCCTCGAGGTGCAGAAGCAGTACATGGACGGGCTCATCACCGACGGCGAGCGCTACAACAAGGTCATCGACATCTGGGCCCAGGCCACCGAGAAGGTCGCCGCCGAGATGCTCTCCTCGATCGGCAGCGATGACATCGAAATGGCCGACGGCAAGAAGCGAAGCCTCGAGAGCTTCAACCCCATCTACATGATGGCCGACTCGGGCGCCCGCGGCAGCGCCGCCCAGATCAGCCAGCTGGCCGGCATGCGCGGCCTCATGGCGAAGCCCTCGGGCGAAATCATCGAGACGCCCATCACGGCCAACTTCCGTGAAGGCCTCACGGTGCTGCAGTACTTCATTTCGACGCACGGCGCCCGCAAGGGTCTGGCCGATACAGCCCTCAAGACGGCCAACTCCGGCTACCTGACCCGCCGGCTCGTCGACGTGGCTCAGGACTGCAGCATCACCGAGGACGACTGCCGGACCCTCGACGGGATCTTCGTCCAGGCCCTCGTGGAGGGCGGCGAGATCATCGAGCCGGCGGGCGAGCGCGTCCTGGGGCGCGTGGCCCTCGAAGACATCGTGGACCCCTTTACGGGAGAGGTGCTTGTCAAGGCCAACGAGGCGATCGACGAGGCGCTCGCGAAGCGGCTCGATGACGCCGGGATCGAGCGCGTCCAGATCCGCTCGGGGCTCACCTGCAAGTCCCGATTCGGCGTGTGCGCCAAGTGCTACGGCCGAGATCTCGCTCACGGGCACCTCGTCAACATCGGCGAGGCCGTGGGGATCATCGCAGCGCAGTCCATCGGCGAGCCGGGTACCCAGCTCACGATGCGGACCTTCCACATCGGCGGCACGGCCAAGTTCGAGGAGCATTCGACTCTGGAGGCCCGCCACGATGGGACGCTCAAGTTCGTCAACATCAATTCCGTCAAGCGCGGCAAGGACCTCGTGGTCATGAACCGAAACGGCGAGATCCACGTCCTTGACGAGGAGGGCCGCAACCGAGGCAAGTACCCCATCCCTTACGGGGCCCACATCAAGGTCGGAGAAAGCGCGAAGGTCAAGCGCGGCGATCTCATCGCCGAGTGGGACCCCTTCTCCATCCCGATCCTCGCCGAGGTCTCCGGGACGGTGAAGTACGGTGACGTCGTCGAAGGAAAGACCGTACAGGAGCGGGTGGACGAGGTGACGGGCCTGTCGAGAAAGGTCATCATCGAGTATACCGACGCCAATCTGCGGCCCCGCATCTCCATCAAGGACAAAGAGGGCAAGACGGCCAAGGCGGGAAGCACCGGAGGCACGGCCCGCTATATGCTATCCGTGGGCGTCAACATCGGCGTCAGCGAAGGCGACCGGGTCGAGGCCGGTGACATCATCGCCAAGATCCCCCGCGAGACCACGAAGACGAAGGACATCACGGGCGGCCTGCCCCGCGTGGCGGAGCTCTTCGAAGCGAGAAAACCGAAGGAATTCGCTGTGATCTCTGCGATCGACGGCGTGGTTTCCTTCGGCACTGACGTCAAGGGACGCCGCCGTGTCGTCGTCACTCCCGACGTGGGCGACAAGTTGGAGTACCTCATCAACAAGGGCAAGCACATCACCGTGCAGGAAGGCGACCGGATTGCCGCCGGCGAGGCCCTCATGGACGGGGCCTCGAATCCCCACGATCTGCTCATGATCAAGGGGGAGAAGGAACTGGCCCGCTACCTCGTGGACGAGGTTCAGGAAGTCTACCGCCTGCAGGGCGTGAAGATCAACGACAAGCACATCGAGATCATCGTCCGGCAGATGCTCCGGAGGGTCCGGATCGCCGATTCCGGCGATACGACCTTCCTGGCCGACGAGCAGGTCGAGAAGAGGCGGTTCCAGGAGGAGAACGACCGGGTCATGGAGAAGGGCGGCAAGCCCGCCATCGGCGAGCCCATCCTGCTGGGGATCACGAAGGCGTCTCTCTCGACGCAAAGTTTCATCTCGGCGGCCTCCTTCCAGGAAACGACCCGCGTGCTCACCGAGGCGGCGCTGGCCGGCAAGATCGACTATCTGGTTGGAATCAAAGAGAATGTTATCATGGGCCGTCTCATCCCGGCCGGCACCGGGCTTCCGCTGTACAGGAGGCTCGGCATGGTGGTCGAGGGGGATGGTGAAGAAAGTGAGAAGGAACAACAGAAAAGCCTTGACATCCAGGCGGCAAATTGATAAAAATTCAGGCTTTCGCAACCCCCTTCAATTTGGATAGAAAGGGATAGAAGGAGTTTCATGCCGACGATCAACCAGTTAGTGCGAAAAGGCAGGCAGAAGGTCCGAAAGAAGACGACAGCCCCTGCGCTGGTATCCTGCCCGCAGCGGCGCGGCGTCTGTGTTCGCGTGTACACGACCACACCCAAGAAACCCAATTCGGCGCTGCGCAAGGTGGCCCGCGTCCGTCTCACGAGCGGCTTTGAAGTGACCGCCTATATTCCCGGCATCGGCCACAACCTCCAGGAGCACTCGGTTGTGCTCGTGCGGGGTGGCCGCGTGAAGGACCTTCCCGGCGTTCGTTACCACATCGTCCGGGGCACCCTGGATGCCGTCGGCGTTCAGGATCGCAAGCAGAGCCGCTCGAAATACGGCGCCAAAAAGCCGAGCTGATCGGGGTAGATTGAATGCCAAGACGACGAGAGATACAGAAACGACAGATCACGCCCGATGCCAAGCACGGCAGCGCGCTCGCGGCGAAGTTCGTCAACAGCCTCATGAAGCAGGGCAAGAAAAGCACCGCCGAGAGCATTCTCTACGGGGCTTTCGACATCATTGAGCAGCGGATGAAGGATTTGCCGCCGCTGGGTGTCTTCGAAAAGGCCCTCGACAACGTGAAGCCGGTCATCGAGGTGCGCTCCCGCCGGGTCGGCGGCGCCACCTACCAGGTTCCCACGGAAGTGGCCCCGGGCCGCAGGCAGGCCCTGGCTTTCCGCTGGATCATCGGCCACTCCATGTCCCGGGCGGAGAAGACGATGCGGGAAAAACTCGCCGGCGAGCTCATGGACGCAGCACAGAACCGGGGCGCCTCCGTGAAGAAGCGCGAGGACGTCCACAAGATGGCCGAGGCCAACAAGGCCTTCGCCCACTACAGATTCTAAAGCTCTTTCACATTTTCAGGGTGTTTCATCGTGGCACGGGAGACTGCACTGCAGAATGTCCGTAATATCGGCATCATGGCTCACATCGATGCGGGTAAAACGACCGTGACCGAGCGCATCCTCTACTACACGGGCATCTCCTACAAGATGGGGGAAGTCCACGACGGCACGGCCGTCATGGACTTCATGGAGCAGGAACAGGAGCGGGGAATCACGATCACTGCCGCTGCTACGACATGCACCTGGCGCAACTGCCGCGTCAACATCATCGACACACCGGGCCACGTGGACTTCACGATCGAGGTGGAGCGTTCGCTCCGCATTCTCGATGGCGCCGTGGCGCTGTTCACGGCCGTCGAGGGAGTCGAGCCCCAGTCCGAGACCGTGTGGAGGCAGGCCGACCGCTACCGCGTGCCCCGCATCGCCTTCATCAACAAGATGGACCGCGTGGGGGCCGAGTTCACCAAGGCCGTCGAGATGATCCGGGAGAGGCTGGGCGCCAATGCCGTGCCCGTCCAGATCCCCATCGGCGCAGAGGACGGCTTCCGCGGGATCGTCGATCTCATCGGCATGCAGGCGATGATGTTCGAAGTCGAAGGCCTCGGGGCGGAGTTCTCCATCAAGGCCATTCCGGCCGAGATCGGGGAGGCGGCCCGGGCAGCCCGGGGGCGCCTCATCGAGTCCCTGGCCGACTTCGATGACGGGATCGCGAAGAAATACCTGGAAGGCGAAGCAATCTCCCGCGAGGAGATTCTAGCCGCGCTCCGCAGACAGACCCTCTCCCTGAAGGTCGTTCCGGTGTGCTGCGGTGCCGCCTTCAAGAACAAAGGGATCCAGCCGCTCCTGGACGCGGTCGTCGATTTCCTTCCCTCTCCTGCGGACTTGCCGCCGGTTGCGGGGAAGGGGAAAAAAGACGCCGAGGTCCTGCGGGCAGCAAGCGACGACGAGCCTTTCGCTGCGCTCGCTTTCAAAATTGTCACGGACCCCTACGTTGGGCAGCTGACCTACTTCCGGGTCTACTCCGGAGTGCTCAACGCGGGTTCCTACATTTTCAACGCAACGAAGAAAAAACGAGAGCGCATCGGCCGCATCCTCAAGATGCACGCCAACAAGCGCGAAGACATCAAGGAAGCCCGCACGGGTGACATCGTGGCTGCCGTGGGTCTCTCGTCGACGACGACGGGCGACACGCTTTGCAGCCTGGATGACCTGGTCGTGCTCGAGACCCTGAGCTTCCCCGAGCCGGTCATCGCCATCGCCATCGAGCCGAAGACGAAGGCCGACGAGGAAAAGATGGGCGTTGCCCTGGACAAGATCCAGCGGGAGGACCCCTCCTTCAGGGTCAGGGTGGACCGGGAGACGGGGCAGACGCTGATCTCAGGGATGGGTGAGCTCCACCTGGAGATCATCGTGGACCGCCTCTCGCGGGAGTTCAACCTGGGCGCCAACATCGGCACGCCGCAGGTGGCCTACAAGGAGACGATCCGCAAGGCCGTTCGATCGGAAGGAAGGTTTATCCGGCAGTCCGGGGGCCGTGGCCAGTTCGGCCATGTGTGGCTAGAAGTCGCTCCCAACGAGTCGGGCAAGGGGTTTGTTTTCGAAAACAAGATCATCGGCGGTGCGGTCCCCCGGGAGTTCATCCCGGCCGTCGAAAAGGGCATCATCGAGGCGATGGAGGAGGGGGTGCTGGCCGGCTACCCCGTCGTGGATGTCAAGGTGGCCATAGTGGATGGCTCCTACCACGAGGTGGATTCGTCGGAGATGGCATTCAAGATCGCCGCCTCCATGGGATTCAAGAGTGGGGTCAAAAAGGCCCACCCGGTCCTGCTGGAGCCCATCATGTCCGTCGAGGTCGTCGTTCCCAGGGAGTACCTGGGAGACGTGATCGGGAATCTGACCTCGCGGCGCGGAAAGATCGTCTCGATCGAGTCCAGGCCGGGCTCCGAAGCGATACAATCCGAAGTGCCGCTCGCCGAGATGTTCGGCTACGCCACGGACCTGCGCTCCAAGACCCAGGGACGGGCCACCTACACGATGCAGTTTCTGAACTACAACTCCGTGTCGGAGGCAAAGGCCAAGGACATCATGGAAAAGAAAGAACAGAGGCACAGGGCCAACTAACTCAACATCGATTCTTATTAGGGAATGAAGGAGGTAACTGGAGATGGCTAAGAAAAAATTCGAAAGGACGAAGACGCACGTCAATGTCGGAACCATTGGACACGTCGATCACGGCAAGACCACATTGACCGCTGCGATCACGAAGCATCTCGCTTCCAAGGGATTGGCCCAGTTTATGTCCTTTGATATGATCGACAACGCGCCCGAGGAGAAGGAACGCGGCGTGACCATCAATATTGCCCACGTGGAATACGAGACCGCCAAGCGCCATTACGCCCACGTCGACTGCCCGGGGCACTCCGACTATATCAAGAACATGATCTCGGGCGCGGCCCACATGGACGGGGCCATCCTCGTTGTTGCTGCCTCCGAAGGCCCCATGCCCCAGACCCGCGAGCACATCCTGCTCGCCCGCCAGGTGCAGGTTCCCTACATGCTCGTCTTTATGAACAAGGTGGACCTCGTCGACGACCCCGAGCTGCTCGACCTCGTCGAGCTCGAGCTGAGGGAGCTGCTCACGAAGTACGCCTACCCCGGCGACAAGACGCCCATCGTCCGCGGATCGGCCCTCCAGGCCCTGCAGAGCGATGACGCCAAATCGCCCGAAGCCAAGTGCGTCTTCGATCTCATGGATGCCGTCGACAGCTTCATTCCCGATCCGGTGCGCGACCTCGACAAGCCCTTCCTGATGCCCGTCGGAGATGTCTTCAGCATCGCCGGCCGCGGCACCGTCGTGACGGGCCGTGTGGACCGCGGGATCGTCCGGACGGGCGACGAAGTGGAGATCATCGGCATCCGGCCGACCTTCAAGACCGTGTGCACGGGCGTCGAGATGTTCCGCAAGACCCTCGACGAAGGGCGCGCCGGCGACGACATCGGCGTGCTGCTGCGCGGCACGAAGCGCGAGGAAGTGGAGCGCGGACAGGTTGTGGCAAAGCCCGGCTCGATCACGCCCCACACGAAGTTCAAGGCCCAGGTCTACGTCCTGACGAAGGAAGAGGGCGGGCGCCACACGCCGTTCTTCACCGGCTACCGGCCCCAGTTCTACTTCCGCACCACCGACGTGACGGGTGTCACCGCCCTTCCTGCGGGCATCGAGATGATCATGCCCGGCGACAACGTGGAAATGGAAGTGGTCCTCATCACCCCCATCGCAATGGAGCTGCAGCTCCGGTTCGCCATCCGCGAGGGCGGCAAGACCGTGGGCGCAGGCGTCATCAGCGAGATCATCGAGTAAGCGAGGTTAGATAACGGATCATGGCTGATCAGAAGATTCGAATCCGTCTCAAGGCGTACGACTACAAGCTGCTGGACCGGTCGGCCGAGGACATCGTGGATACGGCGAAACGCACGGGCGCCCGCGTTGCGGGTCCCATCCCGCTTCCCACGATGATCAACAAGTTCTGCGTGAACCGCTCGCCCCACGTGGACAAGAAGTCCAGGGAGCAGTTCGAGATCCGGACGCACAAGCGGCTCATCGACATCATTGATCCCACACAGGCCACGGTGGACGCCCTGATGAAACTGGACCTGGCCGCCGGGGTTGACGTGGAAATCAAGTTGTAACGCGTGACGACACGGAGATGGACGGGTTGTCCTCAGGTCCATCTCCTTTTTCGTCCTCTCATGCACAGCGAGCGCGGAAGTGGATGCTATGGAAAAGGGATTGATAGGCAGAAAGTTGGGGATGACCCAGATCTTCGCCGCCGACGGGGCCTCGGTTCCCGTCACGGTGATCGAGGCGGGACCCTGCACCGTGATACAGAAAAAGACCGAAGAGGCGGACGGCTACAATGCCATCCAACTCGGCTTTGACCGCAAGCGGCAGAAGAACGTGACGAAACCCCTGCAGGGCCACTTCGCAAAGGCCGACCGGGGGTTCTTCCGTGTGCTGCGAGAGTTTAAGACCCTGGCGGCGGTCGAACTTGAGCCGGGGCAGGAACTGACGGCGTCCATCTTCGAGGTGGGCGACTTCGTCGATGTCACCGGGACGAGCAAGGGCCGCGGGTTTGCCGGCGGCGTGAAGCGGCACGGCTTCCACGGCGGCAAGGCGACCCACGGCTCCATGTTCCACCGGGCGCCGGGCTCCATCGGGGCAAGTGCTGCGCCCTCCCGCGTGTTCAAAGGACAGCGGCTTCCGGGCCACATGGGCGATGCGCGCAAGACGGTGCAGAACCTCCTCATCATCGGGGTGCGCACCGATCTCAACGTCATCCTTGTGAAGGGGGCCGTCCCGGGGAGCAAGAACGGGATCGTCGTGATCAAGAACGCCGTCAAAAAGAGCTGAGAAGCAACTGGAGTGAATA
>CAZUBX010000069.1:0-16532 GCA_964619035.1 uncultured Syntrophaceae bacterium
ATCTCGATCGTGGCCCAGAGCGGGGGGGTCGCCCTGGACTGCATGCGGCTGCTCTCCTACGAGAACCTGGGGGCCAGCAAGCTCATCAGCATGGGCAACAAACTCGACGTCAACGAGAATGACTTCTTCGAATACCTGCGGGCAGACCCGGATACGAAGGTCATCGGGTTCTACCTGGAGGACGTGGCCGATGGTTGCCGGCTGATGAAGCTGGCCGAGTCAACCGAGAAGCCGCTCATTGTCCTGAAGGCCAACACGAACCCCGCAAGCAACCACGCCGCACGCTTTCACACGGCGGCGCTCGCCGGGGACGACGAGGTCGTGACGGCGGCCTTCCGGCAGGCGGGGATTCACCGCGTGCAGAACCTCACGGAGATGATGGAGAGCTTCAAGGTCTTTTCGCTTCCCGTCATCAAGGGGCCGCGGCTCGCCGTCCTGGGGCGCTCCGGCGGGCAGGCGGTGCTGCTGGCCGACGCGGTCCACCGCTACGGGTTCGAGCTTGCGAAGCTCTCCGGTGATTTTTTCAACCACGTGAAACAGCACGTCCGGGCCGGCGTCATCCGCATGTCGAACCCCCTGGACATGGGCGATATCTTCAACATCGACGCCTACGCGGGTATCGTGGAGAAGGCCCTTGCCGAGAACGGCGTCGACGGGGTCGTCTTCAGCCATGCCTATGTCGCCAGCCTGGAGGTTGAGCCGTCAAAGAGGCTCCTCGAGGCCTCTCTCTCCCTTGCCCGTCGCTATGGAAAGCCCGTCATCCCCTGCATCATCCCTGACAAGCACACCTGGTTTTCCGTGAAAGAGGAAGCAGACTCCTTCCTGTTCGAGGACGTCGACACGGCGCTCAAGGCCCTGTCGCGATCGCTGTGGCATCATCGTTTCCAGTCCGCCAGGCGCGCGGCAGCACCGAAGCGCCCGGCGAGGTCTAAGAAAAGCACGGCCCTGAAGCCCGGGTTCATGGCGCCCGACGAGGCCTTTTCCCTACTCGGATCCTACGGCGTTTCCCATGCCGGGCTTGCCGTTGCGGTCAGCGCCGACGATGCAGCCAAGGCGGCGCGGCGCCTGCGCTACCCCGTGGCCCTCAAGACAGCCGACCCCGCCGTCCTGCACAAGACGGAAAAGGGCGCAGTGGTACTCAATATCGCAGGCGAGCAGGAACTGCGAAAAGCCTTCAGGGCCATGAAAGCCCGGCGCTGTCTCGTCCAGAAAATGGCGCCAGCCGGTACCGAGGTTATCATCGGGGCCCGGAAGGACAACGAGTTCGGCCACGTCGTCCTCTTCGGTCTCGGCGGCATTTTCGTCGAGCTGCTCAAGGACACGGCCATGCGCGTCGTTCCGATTGCGGCAAAGGAGGCCGAGTCCATGGTCCTGGACATCAGGGCGGCAGGGCTTCTGAAGGGGTTTCGCGGCAGGGGGCCCCTTGATGTGAAGGCCCTGGCACGATGCATTGCGGGCATCTCGAAGCTGCTCGTGGATCACCCCGAGATCTGTAACATTGACATCAACCCGCTTATTCTCTACGGTAAGGGTCAGGGCTGCATCGCCGTGGACGCAAAAATAGAAGTCTCTTGAAAAAGGGTACAGGGTATAGGGTATAGGGTCCGAAGGTACCGAGTAATTTTATATAAACAAAATCTCCTTCCTTCCCTATACCCGAGACCCGATTCCCTTCCTGGCATTTCCATCCACATTCCTGCACAGCCGCAAGACGGCGTGTTTCTTGCAAAATCCGCCTGTCACGGAGGATTTTATGAGGTGCAGTACCATCCGGGGGCTCTTTGTTTGCGGCCTGTGCCTGTTCCTGGCGGGATGTGCGACAGGCGGCGACGAGTCCAAGCCCGACGATGCGATTTCACTCTATCTCTCCGCCTACATGGACGGGCGCTACGAGGAGGCCTACCAGTACCTCTCCGCGGAAGATCGCCAGTCGAAGAGCCTCGAGGCCTATATCGCAGAGAGAAAGGACTCGGGGGCCTTCCTTACCCGCAACCTGCACCGCCTCATCCGCCACGACATTCGGGAAGTGACTCTCGTCGACGAGACACACGCCCGTGCAAAGGTGGAGATCAGCATCCCCGACTTCCGTGCCATCGTCGGCGAGATCTCCGGCGCCCTGCAAGCGGCCAACTACCCTGAAAGCGCCCTCGAGAATGTTTCCTTCGTCCGCCGCAATGTGGGGGCCTTCGAACAGAAATACCAGACCGAGGGCATCCCGAGAAGGACGCTCCAGGAGAACATTGAACTTGTCAAGGAAGGCCGGCAATGGAAGGTCAGGGTCGGCCGGGGGCTCAATGGGCCCGAGAGGCGCTGACGACCATGACGTGGGTTCGTGAAATCCTCCTCTTTGCGGCGGGCATCACCCTTTTTCTCTTCGGGATGATGCGCCTGAGCGAGGAGGTACAGCAGTATCTCAGCAACGTCCGCATACGCCAGTATTTCAGGCTGGCCGTTGAGAGGCCCCTCTACGGCCTGGCGACGGGCATCGTCACGACGGTCCTTTTCCAGAGCAGCACGGCCACCTCCGTTCTCGTGGTTGGGATGGTGAGCGCCGGCCTCATGAGCTTCTACCGGTCGCTGCCGATCATTCTCGGGGCCGACGTGGGCACGACCCTCACCGTGCAGCTCGTCGTCTGGAAGGTCACCGAGATATCCCCCATGATCGTTTTTGCCGGCGGCATGCTCTGGTTCTTCGGCCGGGAGCGGTGGAAGAAGATCGGCGAGGGGATTTTTTATTTTGGCCTCATCTTCTTCGGGCTGGAGCTGGTCTCCATGGCGACGGCGCCCTTCAAGGAAAGCGCAGCCGTACGCTCGGTATTCCAATGGGCGGATCACCCCCTTCTCGGGCTTGCGATCGGTGTCATCGCGGCGTCGCTCATCCATTCCTCGGCAATCCCCATCACGATCCTCGTCATCCTGGCGCAAAACGACGTGATCACCCTCTACCATGCCCTCCCCATTGTGTTTGGCGCCAACGTCGGCACGGCCATCACGGCCCTGCTCGCAAGCCTCGTGGCCAACATCAACGGGAAGCGCACCGCCCTGGCGCATTTTCTCTTCAAGCTCATTGGCGCAGTCTTCTGCATGCTGGCCCTGCCGCTGTTCCTGCGGAGCGTGACGGCCCTCTCCCCCGACGCCGCCCAGCAGATCGTTTACGGGCACCTGCTGTTCAACCTGTTCGTCGTGGCCTTTTTCTTTTTCTTTCTCCAGCCCTTCTCCTATCTCGTGGAGCGAATCATCCCCGGTAAGGTCGAAACGCTTCCCATCTGGCCAGAATTCCTTGACGACAGCTACCTGCCGGACGCGGCGTCGGCGCTCGAGCAGGTCCGGAAAGAGTTGCGGCGCCAGATGTATCTCGTCAAACGCATGTGCGCATCGAGCATGAACCTCATCCCGCATTTCGGCGAGGGAAGGGCCCGCGACATCCGCTACATCGAACTGGTCGTGAACAACCTGAGGCGGGAGTTGAACCGCTACCTGATGAAGATCTCCAAAGGCGGGCTGACCATCGATCTATCCCGCAAGCTCTTTGCCTACTCCGGCATTGCCGATGACATCGAGAGGATCGGGAACCATGCCGTCTACGTCGTCGGCCTGGCGCGCGACCGGCACCGCAGCAATATCGAATTCACGAAGTGGGCCTATGCAGAGATCGAGGAAATCGCTGATCTGATCAACAAAAACATGGAAGATTGCGTTGCCCTGCTCGACGGGATCAATACCGAGTTGACCACGAGGATTTTTTCCCGGGAAGACCGGATCGACCGTCTCGTACGGGAGGCCAGGAAGCGGCACCAGGAACGCTACCACACCGGCGCCTGCCAGCCTGAGGCGGGGCCCATCTTCGTCGAAATGCTCCTGCGCCTGGAGCGCATGTCCGATCACTGCGAGAACATCGCCGAGTACGCGAGGGATCTTGCCGCAGGCAAGTAGCCGCTTCGCGGCGGTGACCAGTGATCAGTGGCCAGTGACCAGTGGAAGAGAAAGAAAAGACAAATCCCTCTCTTTCCCCCTTTTATAAAGGGGGATGAAGGGGGATTTCTATTTTGTTTCCTCGGTCCTCGTTCCTCGAACCTCGGACCTATTTCAGCCGGACACTGCTCGCCTGGGGCCCTCTCAGGCCCTGTTCCTCGACAAATACGACCTCCATCCCCACCACCATGTCCTCGAAGCGCTCATTTCGCACGCTGTTGCGGTGGAAATAGACGTCCCGGCCGTCCGCTGAGACGATGAACCCGTAGCCCGCATCCGGAAACAGCGATGCCACGCGCCCCCGCGGCGGCTCCTCGTGGCGCTTGACCTCCCCCCTCTTCCTGCGGGCATAGGCCTGGACCCGTTTCAGGGCGGCGTCGAAGGCGAGGTTGATCGCTCTGTGCAGGTCCTCGTGGGCCTCCCGCCGGATGACAATGTCCTTGCCCGGCAGGGCGAGGTCGATCCTCGCGTTGTAGACAAGCCCGCTGTTGCGGTTCCGGTGGGGAACTTGCAGCAAGACCCGGCAGCTCATCATGTCGCGATGGAACTTGTCGAGCTTTTCCGATTTTTTCAGGATGAAGGATTCGATTTCGCCGGTGAGCTCTAAATTACGGGAAGTGATCTGCAGAGGGATTCGTGCCATGGTTGTTCCCTCCTGATATGGTTTTGTCTACATTAGCACGGCTTGCTTTGGCGCGTCAAGAGAGCTTGGCGTGACGGCATCCGCAAAGAGGCCGTTTCTCTCATAATTCTTGACATTTCCGGGATCGATCCGTTAGATGAAACCATTGCGGCTGCCGCGCGCCAGGCTGGCTCATCCTGCCATCGGCAGCAACGCTTTCCTTTCGGATGATCTGTCTTGCCGATGTCTTGCAAGACGTGCCGAGCACAGACGTCTTTGACCCCGCAGTCGCCGAAGACTGAATCCCCGATTCGGACTTCAGAGGTTTCTTATGCCGACAAAGCGTCCAGTAAAGCCTTCCGCCCGGAAGAAAGAGGCCGCGGCGCCTGCAAAAGCGCCGCAGAGCGGCAGGAGCAGGCCGGGAGCACTGAAGCGCAGCGTGGCGAAGCGCAAGCCGCCTAACGCGCGTCCCCGGGAGGGCGAGGAGCTTTACTCGAGTCTTTTTGTGGACAACGTTGCCGTAATGCTGATCATAGACCCGGCGGACGGGAGAATCATCGACGCCAATAGGGCCGCTTCCCGATTTTACGGGTATACCCTGCCGGAGCTCAGGGCGCTCAACATCAGCGACATCAACACGCTGCCCAAAAAAGAGATCCGTTTCGAGATGAGAAAGGCGCAGGCTGAGAAGCGCAACTACTTCAACTTCTCCCACCGCCTTGCCGACGGCGCGATCCGCGACGTCGAGGTCAACAGTGGTCCGATCCTCCTCGAGGGCAGGAAGCTCCTCTATTCCATTGTCCATGACATCACTCAGCGCAAGCGCGCCGATGATGCCCTTCGGGAAAGCGAGCAGAGGTATCGGCTGCTGGTCGACAACGCCGAGATCGCCGTCGTTGTCACCTCCCTGGCCACAGGGCACATACTGTTCGCAAACGAGCGTGCCGCCAACGTCTTCGAAATCCCCCGTTCGGAGGCGATCGGCAGACAGGCAAGGGATCATTGGGTCCGTGCGGAGGATCGGGACCGCTTCGTGGCGGATCTGTCGGCGACAGGGAGAGTGACCGAATACGAATGCGCCCTGAAGACCGCCAAGGGCAATCTGCTCTGGGTGCTTGTTTCCGCCAACGTCATCGAATTTGCAGGGGAGAAGGTTGCCTTCGTCGTCTACAATGACATCACCGCGCGCAAACGGGCCGAGGAGGCTCTCCGCGACAGCCTCGAGACGGCAAGCGCCATGCTCAACGCCGCCACGGAATCCTTCGGGCTCATCGACACGGAGGGGATGGTGCTGGCAGCCAACGAGACCTTCGCCCGGCGACTCGGCAAGCCGCTAGACGGCATCATCGGAACCTCGATCTATGATTATCTGGGCCCTTCCCTGGCGGTGCACCGCAGGGAACGGTTTGGCGAGGTCATCAAAAGCGGACAGCCCCTTCGGTTCAGCGATGAGCGGGACGGGCGCTGGCTCGAACACAGCCTCTACCCCATCTTCGATTTTCGGGGCAGGGTTGGCCGGCTGGTCATCTACACCCAGGACATCACAGACCGGCGACGCTCGGAGGAGGCCCTGCGTCAAAGCGAGGTGCTCCTGAAGAGCATCTTCCAGGCCGCCCCCGTCGGGATCGGGCTCGTCTACAACCGGATCCTCGGCTGGACAAATGACCAGGTGGCCCGCATGCTGGGCTATTCCATCGAGGAGCTGGCGGAGAAAAGCGCCCGCATCCTCTACGAAAGCGACGAGGAATTCGAGCGCGTGGGCCGCGAGAAGTACATCGAGGTCCGGCAGGGCGGCATCGGCGTGATCGAGACCCGGTGGAAGCGAAAGGACGGTGCCTTCCTGGACATTCTGCTCAGCTCGAAGGCCATCGACCCCTCCGACATTTCCGCGGGCGTCGTCTTCACGGCCCTCGACATCACCGACCGCAAACGAGGTGAAGAAGCCCTGCAGCGCTACCAGAACGAACTCGAGCAGCGCGTCCGGGAGCGGACCTCGGAGCTCATGGTGGCCAACCAGGCCTTGATCCTGGAGATCGAGGACCGCAACCGCGCCGACAAGGCCATGAGGGATTCGGAGAGGCGCCTTTCCGATATCATCGAGTTCCTGCCCGATGCCACCTTCGTCATCGACTGCGACGGGAAGGTCATCGCCTGGAACAAATCCATGGAAGCCATGACGGGCATACCGGCGATAGACATGGTGGGCAAAGGCAATTACGAGTACGCCGTGCCGTTCTACGGGCTAAGAAGGCCCATCCTGATCGACCTTGTCCTTTCGCCGGACGAGGGGACGGGGAAGCTCTACGCCGGGATCCAGCGGCGGGGCGACACTCTCTTCGGCGAGAGCTACATGCCGAGGCGCGCCGACCGCAAGGAAAATATCTATCTCGCCGGCACGGCGGCGCCCCTCTTCGATTCCCAGGGAAATCTCGTGGGCGCCATCGAGTCCATCCGGGACATTACGGAGCGAAAGCGCGCCGAAGAGGCCCTGCGCTACCGCGATGCCATCCTGGAGGTGGCAAGCTTTGCCGCCGAAAGATTTCTGAAAGCCCCCTCCTGGGAGATGGACATTCGCGAGATCCTTGCGAGGCTCGGTACGGTCACCCACGTGAGCCGCGTGTACATTTTCGAGAACCGGATATCAGAGGAGGGAGCTCTTCTCTCGAGCCAGCGCTACGAGTGGGTGGCGGACGGCATCAAACCGGAGATCGATAACCCCTCGTTGCAGGATTTCTCTCTGGAACGGGAAGGCTTTGGGCGGTGGGTCGATACCATGAGAAAAGGGGGCCATCTCCACGGTCTCGTCCGGGAAGCCCCCGAAGAAGGCGAAAGAAAAATCCTGGGATCCCAGGACATCCTTTCCATTGCCGCCGTGCCCATCTATCGCGGCGACCTCTGGTGGGGTTTCATGGGGTTCGACGAATGCGTCAACGAGAGACAATGGTCCGATGTGGAGATGGAGGCTCTCACCGTGGTGGCAAGCACCCTGAGCGCGGCCATATCGAGGAAGCACACCGAGGCAAGGCTGGTTCAGACCTCCGAGCGCCTCTCCGTCGTCCTGGAATCCCTGCCGATCGTCACCTTCACGGCAAAGGGGGACGAGCAATCCGAGATCACCTACATCACGGGCACCGTGGAGGAGATCACGGGGTTCCGGCCCGAGGAGTTTTTGAAGGAGCCGGGTTTTCTGATGGATCACATCCATCCCGATGACCGCTCCGGTGTCCGCAGCTGCCACCTGGGCATCAGCACGAAAGGCATGTGCGGCTGCGAGTTCCGGTTCCGTGCCGCAAACGGAACATACCGCTGGTTTTCCGAGTTCTGCCGGCTCATCCACGGCCCCGAAGGGTCGATAGGCCGCATCGTGGGGATGTGGCAGGACGTCACGGAGGAGAAGCGCATCCTCCAGGAGTCCAATACCCGGCTGCAGCAGGTGATCCAGGCCCACAAACTGGCCTCCCTGGGCGAGATCGTCGCGGGCGTGGTGCACGAGATCAACAACCCCAACAGCTTCATCGCCTACAACATCCCGCTGCTCGAAGAGATCTGGAAGCTCTGCGAACCCGTCGTGGCCGAATACGCCGCCGCCAATCCCGGCTGGGGAAGGCGCGACGTGAGCTACGAAGAGCTGCGCAATGACATGGCGGAGATCATCAATGCATTCCGCATCGGTTCGGACCGCATCAACCGGGTCGTCTCGAACCTGAAGGATTTCTCCCGGGTCGAGGAGGGCGCCCAGGCGAAGCCCGTCTCCGTGAACGACGTCATCGAAAAAACGCTCATGATCGTGGGCGGCCAGATCCGCCGGTCCGTTTCCAAGCTGGACCTCGACCTCGGAGGCGACCTGCCGCAGGTGCAGGGGCACTTCCAGAAGCTCGAGCAGGTAATGGCCAATATTCTCGTGAATGCCCACCAGGCCATCCCGGACAAGGAAAAAGGGTGGATTCGCATCTCTACGCGTTACATCCAGAGGCTGGGTTCCGTGGTCGTCACGATCGAGGACAACGGAGGCGGCATGACCCGGCCCGTCATCGACCGCCTCTTCGAACCCTTTTTCACGACGCGCCGCGACACCGGCGGCACGGGGCTGGGGCTTTCGGTCTCCTACGGCCTTATCCAGGAGCACCAGGGCGTGATCGGGGCCCTTTCGCGCCCGGGCATCGGGAGCCGGTTTACCGTATTCCTCCCCGTAAAGCAGCCCGGGGGGCAGCTGAACCTGAGGCCGCTCATCCTGCCCCTCGAGAGAGACCTCGACAGGCTTGACGAGCTCCAGATGGAGGTGAGCGGCATCGATGACGGCTTCGTGCACTGGTTCTACCACTACGAGCCGTCCGTAGAGCGGCTGGCGGAATACCTGGACCAGCATCCCGAGGTCGACATCGTCCTGATGACCGAACCGCCGTCCGGGCTGGATCCGGCTGTGCTGTTGCGGGCCCTCCGGAAGAGATTTCCCCTGCTCACGACGATCGCCTGGGGAGGCGTGGAGAAGGATTTCACCGGTGCGGGCGGCGAGAAGCCGGACATCTACATCAAGGGCCCGCCGGATATCCGGAAACTCAAAGTGGTCATTGACGGGATCACGAGACAGCGCTTTTAGCCGCACTGCGGCTAAAAGCAGGGACGAGGGACCAGGGTGTAGGGACGAAACAAGCAGGATTCGAGATAAAATTTGACGGATAGTCCCTTTCTCCTGACGGAATAGACGGAATAGACGGAATAGACCGAACAGACTGGACAGACTGGACAGACTCTTATCCCCGACCGGCAAGACCAAATAGACAAAATAGACGAAACGGACGAAATAGACATTCTCAAGGTGAACGATGAAAATTCTTGTAGTTGACGACGAGGACGTGACCCTTTCGTCCATGAAGCGGCTCCTGCGGTGGCAGGGCATCAAGGACGTCGAGACCTGCGACAGCGGCAAGGAAGCCATTCGCCGAATCAAGGCGGGCGATTACGACATCGTGCTGCTGGATCTCCTCATGCCCGAAGTGGACGGGATCCAGGTGCTCGAAGCGACGAAGCCCTTCAGGCCCTACACGGAGTTCATCATCATCACGGCCGTCGATGTCCTGTCGCAGGCCGTGAAGGCCATTCGCCTGGGCGCTTACGATTACCTCGTGAAGCCCGTCGACAACGAGCATCTCATGAGAACCCTGGAGCGCGCCTTCGAAAGGAGAGGTCTCCTTGCGGGCATGAACATGGCGCGGCAGGCCCGTGATGCCCGGCAGCCTGCCGGGTTCTCCGAGATCGTGACCGAGTCGTCCCAGTTCCGCTCGCTGCTGTCCTATGCCCAGATCATGGCCAAGGGGGGAAACCCCATCCTGATCACCGGCGAGTCGGGCACCGGCAAGGAGCTTCTCGCCCGCGGGATTCACCGCGAGGGGCCATCGCCCGACGGACCCTTCGTGGCCGTCAACATCTCCTCGATCCCGGAGACCCTTTTTGAAAGCCAGTTTTTCGGTCACGTCAAGGGAGCTTTCACCGGGGCGCTGCGGGATTACGAGGGGTTTTTCGAGCAGGCCGACGGGGGCACGCTCTTTCTCGATGAAATTGGGGAGTTTCCCCATCAAATGCAGTCGAAACTCCTCCGCGTTTTGGAGGAAAAATCCTTCGCACGCCTGGGCGAGACGAAGCCCATCCGCGTCGATGTGCGGATCATCTCGGCGACGAACAAAGACCTGGACAAGGCCTGCCAGGAGGGGAAGTTCAGGCTGGATCTCATGTACCGGCTCAAATCGGCCCATATCCACCTGTCTCCCCTACGGGAGCGCAAGGACGACATCCCGTTGCTGGCGGCGCACTTCCTGAAGCTTTCCACGGAAAAATACCGGAAAGAAGTCCACGGGTTCAGCCCCGAGGCCATGGACATCCTGCTGCGGCGCGATTACCCCGGAAACGTGCGGGAACTCGCCCAGGTCGTCGAGAATGCCGTCCTGCTGGCTGACTCGACGACCATCATGCCCCGGCACCTGGGTGAGGAGATCTCATCGCCGCCCTTGTTTTCCCGCAGTCTCTGCAGTCTGAAGGAGAATTACGAGACCCATGTCCTCTACGTGCTGAATCACACCCACGGCGACCGCAAGCAGGCCGCGCAGATCCTGGGGATCACGGTGAGGCAGCTCCAAAGGAAGCTCGTGGAGATGCGCCGAAACCCCCGCTGGAAAGTGATCCTGGGCGACCTTTAAGTCACTGAAAGCGACAAAAAGGTCACTTTGTCATTTATCAATTCATTTCGGTGAGTTGGCACCACAACCGGCAGAGTGGCCCTCTCCGGTCGAAGCCAATGTGTGACAAACGATGCTCCCTTCTTTCCGCCGGCTCCGGCCGGTTCGGCCAATTTGATCTTTTCTGAAGAGCACTTAACAAAATCTCCCCCCTCTCTTCCCGTGTGGCATCCTGCTTGCTAACTAATCATCATGGATGGAAGGAGCAAAATCATGAAACCACTGACGGCAACCGGTGCGGAACGAGAGATCAGGGACGAAAAGCATCCCACCATGGAGTCGAACATCGTAGACACCATGCGGAGATATTTTCAGAACGATACGGGGATGTCGAAAGGCGATCTGGAATACACCATCGTCAATTCCGTCAAGAGATACTTCGAGGGCAAGCCCCCCGAACGTTTATGATCAACGAGCGAATGTAACCGACGATTCATCCGGAAAAACTCATGTTATTGCTCAATACCCTCACGCTGATCATTCTGGGTGCCGTAAAAAAGATCGATGGCTGGATCGAATCCGCCGTCGTGGACAACGAGGAAAGCCCTCTTCTGACGACAGTGGGTCTCACCTTGGCTCTGCTCTTCGGGCTTTGGGGGCGATATGTCGTTCCCCTGTTCCGGATGAATGCGGAGCTGAGCGCCGGGGACGAAGGAACCCAACCGATGCAGGCGCGGAAAGGCGCAAGGGGGAGCAGGACGGACCTCGAGTGCCGCTTCGACCTGCAGGGGCGGCTGATTGACGTGCCGTCGGGGGCGGCGACGCTGACGGGATTCAGTCGCGAGACCATGATCGGATCCTTTTTCAGCCGCTTCCTCAGGGAAAAGGATGTTGCGGCCGTCATCGAAGGGTTCATTCAGGTCCTGAGGGGCGAAGACGCCCATGACCTGCGGGTCCGTCTTCGGACGGCCGGCGGTGAGTGGATGCCGGTGCAAATGGATTTGTACCCTGTCATCCGATCGGGGGAAATCGCGGGAGTCCGCGGGACGCTGAGCCCCCTGGCTGACCGACCGCTTCCGGACCGGAGTGCCGGTGCCCGGCCGGGCGCCTGCGTTTACGTATTCCGGAAAGGGGAGATGCTGTTCGTCAACTCCCGGTTCGAGCAGAGCAGCGGTTATGGCCGTCGTGAAATCGCGGCCGTCGACCCGATGCAGATCGTTCACCCCGCCGACAGGCTGAGAGTCAGGAAACACAACATCGACTACCTGAAGAGGACCGCCCCCTCGACTTGTGATTTCCGCATCGTGACGCGCGACGGGCGTGTCAGGTGGGTCCGCGCGTCGCTGCGGCCCGTGGTATACAAGGGAGAGCAAGCTCTCCTCGGGAATCTCGTTGTCATGCCCGCCCAAGAGCAGCCCCCTGTGCGCTCGCGTGGCCGCGGGGCAAACGCGGCGGCGTCGACGCCGTACGGCTGTTCTGCGTCGGCGTGAGCCGGGAACGGATAACACCCCGCCTATCTTAAATCGCAGTGAATACGTTGATTCGTTGACTGGTTAATTGGGAAGTCACCTTTTTTACCTGTCAACTCATCAACGAATCAACGTATGGCCGAATTCTGATTCCCAATACCCCATTTCCCAGTACCCAGTATCCCAGTTCCCCAATCAACGTATCAACGAATCAACGGCGGTGCAGGAGAGCCATGATGACAACCAGGAACGCAGCTGTGCCGAAGGAGGCCATGCTCTGGCGTACCCGGGGTGAAGGAAACGTCGAGTGCTACCTCTGCAATCATCACTGCCGGATCGCGGAAGGCGGGTTCGGCATCTGCGGCATGCGTGAAAACCGTCAGGGGAGATTATACACCCACGCTTACGGTGATCTCATCGCCGCCCACGTGGACCCCATCGAGAAAAAGCCCCTGTATCACTTCCTGCCGGGGAGCACCTCTTTCTCCGTGGCAACGATGGGGTGCAATTTCAAGTGCTCTTTCTGCCAGAACTGGCAGATTTCCCAGGCCTCCAGGCGCGACGGCGGGTCCGTCGAGGGCTACCGGATGCGGCCGGAAGAGGTCGTGGAAGCCGCTCTCGAGAAGGGCTGCCGGAGCATTTCCTATACCTACACGGAACCGACCATCTTTTTCGAATATGCCTGCGAGATCTCTCGTCTGGCCAGGCATGCCGGGCTTGCGAATGTCTTTGTCACCAACGGATTCATGACGACGGAGGCCCTGGAGGTCATTGCCCCCTACCTGGATGCAGCCAATGTCGATCTCAAATCCTTTCGCGATGAATTCTACCGCAAGACGTGCCGCGGCCGGCTCGAGCCTGTCCTCGAATCCATCCGCTTTATGAAGAAACTGGGCATCTGGATCGAGATCACGACCCTGGTCGTTCCCGGTGCCAATGACAGCGAGGAGGAAATCGCCAATATTGCCCACTTCCTCGCCGAAGTGGACACGGACATCCCCTGGCACGTGAGCCGGTTCCACCCCGATTACCGGATGCAGGACGTGGGTGCCACCCCGCTCGAAGTCATGCGCAAAGCCTGCTCAATCGGAAAGAAGGCAGGGCTGCGCTATATCTATCTCGGCAACGTGGTCGGGGAGCCTGCCGAGACCCTCTGCCCCGGGTGCCGGAGCGCCGTCATCCGCCGCCGGGGATTCTGGCTCGAGCGCAACGACTTGCGCGAGACCCAGTGCCCGCGCTGCGGGACACGCATCGCCGGGGTCTTCCGGGAACGGCGTGCACAGCAAGCGCCCGCGGGGCAGAGGTATCAGGTGACAGGTATCAGGTAACAGGTAACAGCCGACAGTCAACAGCCAAAAGACAAAAGCCAACAACCAACAACGAATCTTTACTGTATGCTGCAGGCTTGAAAAATCCCCCTCCTTCCCCCTATGAAAGACCATTACCTTGATTTCCCTCTCCCTTGAGGGGAGAGGAAGATTAAGGTGGGTGACTTTGATAGGGGGATGAAAGGGGGATTTTTCTTGCTTTCCCCGCCATGGGATGTTATCTGAAACTCTACGTCAGCGTTGATGAAAAGGCTCTTCAAGGAGGTTCAGACCGACACGTCCACCCGTTAACAAACCCCAGATAATCCCCTCAAAATGCGGCAACGTTGCTCCCGGGTAACATCCTTCATTCATCATTCTTCGAACCCTCAGCCGGTTAACGCATGATGACGGATCACCCCCCCTTGACTCCATCGACGCAGAGCAGCCGGTTCACGTCCTTCCGTGCCCTGCGAGATGCCGCAACAACAGACAATACTCCCACAGACATCCATAAGAAAGACCATCCCATACGCTTTTCCCGGACCCTAACCCTGTCCCTGAGTGGCTTATCCGCCGCTGTCCAAGGTTTGAGTCGGTCAACGGCGCCGGCAAGCGCGTGACGCTGAACATATATGACGAATGAAGGGAGGTGAATCCGGGGTCATAGAGACGGCTTTTTCCGAAAAAACGGCCTTCGACGGGAATGATCCGAGTACTGCACTCAATCGATGCGGTCTATAAAGGAGGGAACTTTATGACTGTTTTCAAAAATTACGCCGAGACCAAGAACAAAAGGCCCGGGCCGCTGAGCGGGCTCAGGGTCCTCGAAGTCTGTACGCTCCTCTTCGGGCCTGCAGGCCCGTCCTTCCTCGCGGGCCTGGGCGCCGAAGTCATCAAGATCGAGCTGCCCCCCGCGGGGGACGTGACCCGCTCCCTGAACCCCTTCGGCTGGTTCTACAAGGAGCAGGGGCCCATGTTCATGCACATCAACCCCGACAAGTACTACCTGGCACTGGATCTTCACATCGACATGGCCCAGCAGATCTTCAAGGAACTCTGTGCCAAGGCCGACGTGGTCGAGTTCAACCTGAGGCCCGCCGTCACCAACCGCTGGAACATCGGCTACGAGGACATCAGGAAAGTCAACCCCGGCATCATCTACATCGAGAAAAACGGTTTCGGCCAGTGGGGCCGCTACGCCGAGGAGGACCGGCCCTCCAACGACGGCGCTGCCCAGGCCCTCTCGGGCTATGCCTGGATGTCGAGCTTCGGGGGCCAACCACCGCTCAAGCAGAGCATCTGGATCTGCGACGTCTACGGGGCCATGATGGGCGAGGTGGCCGTGATGGCCGCCCTGCATCATCGCAAGCGCACCGGCAAGGGTCAGTACATCGAGATGTCCCAGAGCGAAAACATCATGCGCGCCATGGGGTGGGTCTGGCCCTACCAGCAAGTGGCGCAGAAAGGGGCCGAGCCCTCGGGCAACCGAGACCAGTGCATCTGCCCTGCCGACACGTTTTTGTGCAAGGACGGCCTGTTTGCCGCCCTCGCCGCACCGGCGCCGGACGAGTTCAAAGGTCTCTGCGCGGCGATGGGGAAACCGGAGCTGGCAGGGGAGGCCCGCTTCAAGGAGCACACCGAGCGTCTCAAGACTGAAAACGCTCTTGCCATCCTCAAGATCATAGCCGAGTGGGCCGTCGCGAAGACAGCCGACGAGATCGAAAAGCTCGGCATCAAGCACGGCTTTGCGGCAACGCGCCTCCACACGGCCAAAGATGAGTGCGAGGATCCGCACCGCCGGGCCCGCGGCGCCGTCAAGGAGATTGACGACCCCATGTACGGCAAGTACGTGGACCACGAGATCCCCATCAACATGTCCAAGACGCCTCCCAAGCATCGCTGGACGGTCAGGCCCGTCGGCTTCGACAACGACTACATCATGGCGAAGATCCTGGGCCGCAGCCAGCAGCAGATCGCAGAGCTTTACGGCCATGGTGTGCTGGGGAAGTGGAAGGACCAACAGGGCCGCAGGCCGCCCTCCGACTGGGACGGCCAGTCCGGGGCCATCTTAAGGAGGTGATGAGCTATGGCAGACTATAAAAGAGCGAAATGGGCGGCCTGGGCGGACCACGTCCGCGAACAGGACGACCCTGCGAAGAATTTCGAGAAACCTGAGGCCCTCGACGATCTCGTCGTGATCGACATCAGCTCCCGCAGCCTGGCGGGATGTTATTGCTCCTCGCTGCTGGCCGAGCTGGGGGCCGAGACGATCCGCATCGAACCTCCGGGGGGCGATCTCGTGCGGAGTTATTCCCCCAACGGCATCATGGTCAAGGACACGGGGCTTGCCTACCTCCAGGAGGGCCGCAACAAGCATCATGTCACCCTGAACATGGAGACCGCCGAGGGGCGCGAGATGTTCAAATGTTTCATCGGGGCCGCCGACGTCCTCGTCGAAACCTATCCCGCGGGCAAGATGGATGCATGGGGGCTTGGTTACGAGGAACTGTCAAAGATCAACCCGCGGCTGATCATGTGCTCGATCACGGGTTTCGGGCAGTTCGGACCCGAGAGCGGCCGCGCCCAGTATGACTACGACAACGTCTCCCAGGCGCGCTCCGCCGTCCAGTATTGCACGGGCGAGGTGCTTCCCGAGGGCAAGACTCTGAAAGACATGCCCTGGGCCGCCCCCACCAAGGCGGGACCCCACATCGCCTGGGCCGCATCGGGCACCTTCGGGGCCATGGGGATCCTCCCCGCCCTGTACCACCGCGACAATACCGGGGAAGGGCAGGCCCTCGACCTTTGCACGCCCGGGGCCTACGGCCGCCCCTACATTGACCCCCTCGACGCCCTCGCCGTGGACGAGAGGGCCCCGGGGGCCGTGCGGGCCGCGGCGGCGCTGCTGCGGCAGACCCCCCTGCCGGGCGGGGGGATCGTCGCGCTGCGCACGGCCACGACGGACGCCCGCGCCCTCGACGCCGCGGAG
>CAZUBX010000070.1:0-16426 GCA_964619035.1 uncultured Syntrophaceae bacterium
TGTCCCTCCCGGTGATCTCCTGGGTCAAGGACATCGCCAACATCGACAGCAGCATCCGGGGCATTCCCCAGGAAGGCCGGTTCGTCGAACGGGTAGGCGAGAGGGAGCTGAGCGTGCTTGTCTCCACCATCCCGGGCGTCAACGGCGAGAACCTGATCCTTCACCTGACGGACCTGAGCACCAATTCCTTCGGCCTGGAGCAGCTGGGACTCTCCCCGAAGGACATGGACAGCCTATCTTCCGTCCTGGAAAAGCCGCAAGGGCTCCTCCTCGTGTCGGGGCCCGAGGGCAGCGGCAAAAGCACCACCCTCTACACCCTGCTGCGCAGAATGATCAAGCCCGATACGGAGATCTTCACGCTGGAGGACTCCGTCAAGTACCCCCTGACGGGAGTGACCCAGATCGAGTTCAACCGCAAAGCCGGTCTGACCCTTGCGGGCAATCTCCGGCTCATCCTGAAGCAGGACCCCGACGTGGTCTATCTCAAAGAGATCCGAGACGCCGAGTCGGCGGCCCTCGCCGTGCAGACGGCCCTCTCCAGCCACCGTTTCCTGAGCACGATCCAGTCGCCCGATGCAGCAGGCGTCATCCCCCGCCTCCTCGAAATGGGCGTAGAGCGCTTCTCCGTGGCCTCCGCCCTGTCGGCGTCGATCGGACAGAGGCTCGTGCGGACGATCTGCCCCGCCTGCCGTGAACCCTACGAACCTACGGAACAGGTCCTGGCCTCCCTGGGGCTCGAATCGATGGCGGGCGGACGATTCTTCCGGGGTGCGGGGTGTCCCGCCTGCAAGGACACGGGCGTCAAGGGGCACACAGCCCTCTTCGAGGTCCTCGTGAACGACAACGGGATCCAGGAGATGATCCTGAAGGGGGCCGGCGCCGCCGAGATCAGCGCTGCCGCCGAGCGGGACGGCAAGTTCCGAAGCCTGAAACAGGATGCCGTCAACAAGGTGCTCCAGGGGGTTATCAGCCTCGAGGATGCCGTGACGGCGGTGAGAATCTGAGGCGCATGAGCCGATAGCGATGGAATAAAAAAGGCAGGGTCCGTTGACCCTGCCTTTCGTTTTTTCAGAGGGTGGTGCCCTCTCAGGTGCAGGTCAACACCTTTTCGATCTCGTTCATGACTTCGATGGGGGTGACGGGCTTTGCCAGGATGGGGTGCCCGTGAATCCGGCCGAGGCGATCGTCCACCTCGGCTTTTTTGATCGCAGCCGTGATGAAAATGATGGGGATGTTCCGGGTCGCTTCGTCGTCGAGGAGATGCTCGGCTGCTTCCGTGCCGTCCATGTCGGGCATCATCAGGTCCAGCAGGATCACATCGGGCTTTTCGATCTGGGCATAGCGGACGCCCATCCCCGCCTCGGTGAAGACCGTCACTTCGTATCTGCCCGATTTTTCGAGGTATTCCTTCATAAGCCGGCAGATTTCCTTGTTGTCGTCGATCATGAGCACTTTGGGTCGCTGGGTCATGATTCCTCCCCTTGCTATCGGAGCTCGCGCGGCTGTCGATTCTCTCAGATTCATATCCCACCTGCAATCCAGGATTGAAGATTTCCCCCGCCAGGGTGCCGGGACTTCAGAAACTCAAGGAATCGGAGTATCGGTTACGTTGCCCACTTACCTACCCCGCAGCGACGTTCGGCAAGCCCGCGTCAGGCGCTGCAGGGATGCACTTTCAAATGTTTCTACCGTGCAGATTAGCAATATCCGTACCACGTCTTTCTCCCTTTTTCCCGGTCCCCCTAAAGTTTTCCGCCGATCTGACGATGTATGGATAGACGAGCCTGAAAAGGGCAAACCATCCGAAAGGATGGGGCGCAAAGCCACTGGCCTACGTCCCGCGTGAACGGGATAGGGCTGCAGGGCTGCCAGGCGAGCCGAGCACCCTCCGAATCCGGGATACCCGGATCCGGGGGCTGACTTTGGCGCCCCGCCTCGGGTCCCCCCTATCGTTTCCCGGATGCCCTTTTCCCGTCACCGCCACCCGCATAAACGCTCAGAGACGAGCAGCGGGTAGTTTCAGGAGGGGAGTCATGAAAATTCGTCATCTCATCGTCGTCGTTCTCTTCATGCTGCTTGCCGGGTCGGCCTTCGCCGCAACGGCACCGGGTGCGCCCCTGTCTGTGAAGCAGTTCGGCTCGGCCCAGATCGATTACGCCAAGGATCTCGCCACGGATGCCTCTGGAAACGTCTACGTGGCAGGCACAACCCATGGTGCCATCGACGTGGCGACAACGCTCGCCTCAAACACAAACAAGGGCGGCACCGATGCCTTCGTGGCCAAGTTCGACCCCCAGGGAGCGCTCCTCTGGGTCGTCCAGTTCGGCTCGGCGGCCGATGATTTCATCGAGGGGATCACCCTCGACAAATTCGGCTTCCTCTATGTAGTGGGCTGGACGATGGGAAGCATGCCCGGCGGCGTCGAGCAGTCCGGCGCCCCGCCGGAGAATAAAAATACCGGCCGCGCGGATGCTTTCGTGGCAAAGATTCACACCGGGGGGACGATCCGCTGGATCAAACAATTCGGCACGGACAAGGATGATTTCGCCTACGGGGTAGCCACAGACCGGAGCGGCTTGGTCTATGTGGTCGGGTCGACGAACGGCACCATCGACGGCGTGACCGACCCAGGGGGAACCAGCGATGCCTTCATCACCCAGTTTGACGCCACGGGTATCCGTTCAGGCACGGTCCAGTTTAATGTCGCAACAAGCCCCCTGGACACCTACGCCTACGGAGTGGCCGTTGACAGCAGCACCTCCTACGATTACATCTTCGTCACGGGTCTGGCCCGGGCCTATGAGAACGGATCCCTCTTCGTCATCAAGTTCGACCAATGGCTCCAAAAGGTAAAAACCGTGACCCTGGGGGGCCCCAAAAATGGAAGCGATAACGATATCGGCCGGGCCATCGCCGTCGACAGCAAAGGAAACGTCATCGTCGCCGGCTCGACGTTGGGGGCCTTCGACGGGAATACCTGGTCGGGCAATGAGGACATCGTCGTCGTCAAATACACCACCAACCTCACCAAGCTCTGGTCCTACCAGTACGGCACGGCAGCGACTGATGCGGCCTACGGGGTTGCCGTCGATGCCGAGAACAGTATCTACATCACCGGAATCACCGGCTATCCCGGCGGCCCGGGTCTCGACGGGCAGACGTATCTGGGCGCCTCCGACATTTTCCTGACACGCTTTTCGCCGGAGGGCAGCAAGCTCTTCACTCGACAGGTGGGCACGGCGAGCCAGGATTGGGCATACGGGATCGCCGTAGACCCCTCGGGCGCCATCTACCTTGCCGGCGCCACCGAGGGCGTGATGGGGGATCAGGGTTTCGCCAGCATCGACGCCGTCCTGATCAAGTGCGACAAGGACGCTCCCGTGCCGCGCCCCGTGACGGAGTTCTTCATCAACGGCACCGTGAAGGAGCTCCCCTCCGGCTCAGGGCTGGAGAGTGTCAGCGTTACCGTGAAGGACGAGATCGGAAGCGTTGTTGGAGAATACCTCACGGACTTGTCAGGGAAATTCCCCGCGAAGGTTTCCAAGGCGGGCAGGTACTTCATCCACAAACTCAAGATTGGCTACAAGGCCCAGGTGGACCCCGATGAGGTCGAGGTAACCGAAGCAGCCCCGACGGCGACCCCGGTCTCCAACATGCAAAAACTCGTCGTCAAGACGGAAATGTCCTTCCGCAAGGGCTACAACACGATCCGGTTCACGAAGCTTCCCGTTGGGGACCGATCCGTCAACGCCGTTTTCGGCAGCTACGCGGGAAACCCCTACGTGGGGCTTCTCTTCAGCTTCGATCGGCCGATGCAGTATCTCCTGCTTTCGAATTACAAGACCATCGGCAACCTGAAATCCATGGAGATCGGACGCAGCTACATGATCTACACGAGCCGGGCCTTCACGATCGACACGACGTACTGGGTCAGTCAGGAGGTGATCCCCGCCACGACCCTTCCCTCGACGAAATATCGCGGTGCGGTTTCGCACTGAGCCGAAACAAAAAACCCGCCGGATTTCTACGGCGGGTTTTTTTCATCCCTTTTTTAACCTAACGCACTTCGGTCTATAGTAAGGGTCGTGAAACGGTACCCTCACTTCCCCTCTTTCGCCTTCATCTCCTTGAAGGCCGACTGCACGTCCTTGAGCTTTTCCGGGCTGGTGAGCATCTCGTAGGCCGACAGAGCGACGGCCTTGCCGGCCGTCACGGTGGCCTTCCAGCCCTCGTCGGAGCTTGCCGCCTCGCGCAGGGCGTCACTGTGCAGGGCCGTCCCCTCGGGGGCGATCTTGAACCAGAGATTCGCCGTCGGGTAGGTATAGCCCACGACCCCCAGATCCGATGAGGCGAGCTCGTCGAAGTCCTTGAGCTGGCCGTCGCCTACGCCCAGGGTTTTCATCTGCTCCCGCAGGCTCGTGATCAGGGGTGTGACGATGATGGGGGACTTCAGGGAGACGCGGGGCTCCTTGAACTCGAGTTTCGCCGCCGTCCCGAGCTCCGCCGCCCGGGCGCAGTTGACAACCTTCCCGTAGGCGTCTTCCATGGCGGCCGTGTCCAGGGCCCGGGTTGCGAACTCGGCCTGGGCCTCGGCGGGCACCACGTTCACCCTCTCGCCGCCCTTGGTGACGATGCCGTGGATGCGGATGTCCTGCCGGAGGTGCTCCCGGAGACTGTCCACACAGTTGAACGTGAGAAGGACGCCGCGAAGGGCATTTACTCCCTTGTGAGGCGCTGCGGCGGCATGGGCCGACTTTCCCCTGAACGTAAAGAGTGCGCGCTTCATGGCGAGCAGCCGTTGATCCACGCTCCAGCGGTCGGCAGGGTGGGTGATGAAAACCACGTCGGAGCCCTCGAAGTGACCGCCCTCCAGCAGGGCCACCTTGCCTCCGCCGAGAGACCCTCGCTCCTCATCGGGCGTCCCGATGACGAGGACCCTCCCCGGCGTGTCCTTCATGACCTTTGCGAGGCCCGCCGCCGCAAGCAGGCCGGAGGTGGCGATGAGGTTGTGCCCGCAGGCATGGCCGTTGGCCAGGGCGTCGTACTCCAGCATGACCGTCACGGTGGGTCCGGGGCCCTTGCCGTTCATCTCGGCCCTGAATGCCGTATTCGCAACACCCCCGGGGACGAGATCGGCGGGAACCTTCAAGTCGCCCGAGACCTGATAGCCGAGCTTCCGGAGTTCTTCCTTCAGGAGTCCGGCGCTTTTGAATTCCTTCTGGCCCGGCTCCTTCCACTCCCAGATCTTCCGGGAGACGTCACGGCAGCTTGTGCCGGCCTCGTCGACGGCAGACAGGATCTTTGCCCTATCGGCCCAGGCGGGCACAGCAACGAGAAGGCAAAGGAACATGATGGCAGCTGCGGTTTTGATGGAATGGACGCGCATAACCCCTCCTCAAAAGCAGTGAATAAGTGATTACGTGTTTGAGTGTCTCCGTAAAGAGGAAAAAGTACCGGATCTTCTCCCGTTTTCACTCAGACACTCAGGCACTGTCTTTCAGGTCTGTGGCGGGTTTTCTTTTTCCTGGATTGGAGGAGGCTCCGGCGGCAATATCTCCACTGTCGGCTGGGCGGGCTTTGCCTGGGCGTACCGATGATAGAGGAAGCAGCCCCGGGTGGCATTGACAAACATGAGCGTCAGGATGGCCGCCGAGGCCAGCCGGAAGGAAACCCCGTCGGGCAGGGCAAAAACCATCTCCGGGCCCATCATGACAAGCCCGATGATCGCCGCCGTTCTCCACATTCGCTTCGTGAAAAAGCCGCAGAGGGCCACGACGAGGACATCGAAGATTTTCGCAACCTGGCCCGACAAAATCGGGGTCAGGGCCAGAAAGACATAGAGCATGGCCGCCATGAAACCCTGGTCGGCGGCTTTTTTTGCAGACTCGGCGTCGCGGATGGTGGGCCAGAAAAATTCCTGAATGTTTTTAAAATCCATGATTGCCTGCTCCCCGCCCCTTATTCGCTGCTCTTCTCGCCTTCGCCCTCGTCTGCCTCGAAGAGCGTCTCTTCCTCGGCGGCATCTTCTCCGTTCTTGGCCTCACCTTCACGCTCCGCGCGGGCAATGCCGCAGAAGTTCTCGCCCTCTGCGAGGTCGATGAGCTTCACGCCCTGGGTGACGCGGTGCAGCACGGGAACCTCCCCCACGCGGATGCGGATGATATTGCCGGAGTCGCTGATGAGCATGAGGTCTTCATCGCCCGTGACCTGCCGGATGCCGGAGACGAGCCCGATGCGCGGCGTCGTCTTGAGGTTCAGGATGCCCTTGCCGCCGCGGCTCTGAAGGCGGTACTCGGCGATCTCGGTGCGCTTGCCGAAGCCGCGCTCGGAGACGGTCATGATGGAGTTGCCCTCCGTGGGGATCTCCATCCCCACGACGTGGTCGTCGTCGTCCATGCGGATGCCGATGACCCCCGTGGCGGTGCGGCCCATGGCGCGGACATCCTCTTCCTTGAAACGGATGGCCATGCCCTTGCGGGTCCCGAGGAAGATTTCCTGGGCGCCGTTGGTCTGTTTGACATCCATGAGCTCGTCACTGGCCTCGACGCTGATGGCGATGATGCCGCCCGTGCGCGGGTTGGAGTAGGCCGCGAGCTCCGTCTTCTTGATAATCCCCTTCTTCGTGGCCATGACGACGAACTTGTCGTCTTCGAAGGCGCGCACGGGCAGAACGGCGGCCACTTTCTCGCCCGGGTTCATGTTGACGAGGTTCACGATGGCCTTCCCCTTGGCGGCGCGCCCCGCCTGCGGGAGCTGGTAGACCTTGAGCCAATATACCCGGCCCTGGTTGGTGAAGATGAGAATATAGTTGTGCGTCGACGCAATGAAGATGTGCTCCACGAAATCCTCTTCTTTCGTGGTCATGCCCATCTTGCCCTTGCCGCCGCGGCGCTGGTTGCGATAGAGGCTCGCGGGGTTTCGCTTGATGTAGCCCTGGTGGGACACGGTGACGACCATGTCCTCCTCGACGATCATGTCCTCGATGTTGATGTCTTCCGTCGACTCGACGATCTCCGTGCGGCGCTCGTCGCCGAATCTCTTCCTCGAGTCCTCGAGCTCCTCCACGATGATTTCCAGGACCTTCTGGGGATCGTCGAGGATGCCCTTGAGCTCCGCGATGAGCCGGGTGAGCTCGGCGTGCTCCGAGAGGATCTTTTCGCGCTCAAGCCCCGTGAGTCGCTGCAGGCGCATCTCCAGGATGGCCTTCGCCTGGACTTCCGTAAGGCCGAATGTTTTTATGAGCCCCTCTGCCGCCGCCTGGGGGTTCTCCGAGGCCTTGATCAGGGCGACGACGGCGTCGATGTTGTCCAGAGCCGTGATGAGCCCATCGAGGATGTGGGCCCGCTCGCTTGCCTTGTTGAGCTCGAAGATCGCCCTGCGGGTGACAACGATCTTGCGGAAGGCGACGAAGCGCTGGAGCAAATCCTTGAGGTTCATGAGCCGCGGCTGGCCGGCGTCGATGGCGAGCATGCTGATCCCGAAGGTATTCTCCATCTGGGTGTGCTTGAAGAGCTGGTTGAGGATGACGCCGGAGACCTCGTCGCGCTTGAGGTCGATGACGATGCGGATGCCGTCGCGGTCCGACTCGTCGCGCAGATCGGCGATCCCCTCGATCTTGCGCTCCTTCACGAGATCCGAGATTTTCTCGATGAGGTTCGCCTTGTTGACCTGGTAGGGAAGCTCGGTGATGACGATGCTCTCGCGGTCTGTGCGGTTGGCGCGCTCCACCATGGCCCGCGCACGGACGCGCACGGAGCCCCGTCCCGTGCGGTAGGCCGAGAGGATCCCGTCGCGGCCGTTGATGAAGGCGGCCGTGGGGAAGTCGGGCCCGTGGATGTGCTTCATGAGCCCCTCGACGGTGATATCGGGGTTGCGGAGGAGGGCCACCGTGCCGTCGACGATCTCGCACAGGTTGTGGGGCGGGATGTTGGTGGCAACCCCGACGGCGATCCCGGAGGTGCCGTTGAGCAGCAGCATCGGAAGCCGCGAGGGCATCACGACGGGCTCCTCCATGGAGCCGTCGTAGTTGGGCACAAAGTCGACGGTATTCTTCTCGAGGTCCTCCAGGAGCTCTTCGGCGATGCGGGACATCCGGATCTCGGTGTATCGCATGGCCGCCGGCGGGTCACCGTCGATGGAGCCGAAGTTGCCCTGCCCGTCGATCAGCGGGTAGCGAAGCGAAAAGTCCTGGGCCATGCGCACGACCGTGTCGTAGGCGGCGGAATCGCCGTGGGGATGGTACTTGCCGATGATATCGCCGACGATGCGGGCCGATTTCTTGTAGGGCCGGTTCCAGCGGTTGCCCATCTCGTGCATGGCAAAGAGCGCTCGCCGGTGAACGGGCTTGAGGCCGTCGCGCACATCCGGTATGGCACGCCCGATGATGACGCTCATGGCATAGTCCATGTAGGACTTTTTCATCTCGTCTTCGATGTTCACCGGGATGTTCTTCTGATAAAGCTCCATGGAAAAAAGCGCTCCTTGGGAAACAAAATTCCCCCCTTCCCGGGGGGAAATAAAGTGAATGAAGTGTTTGGGTGATGAAGTGTCTGAGTGAAGAAATAACCGCCTTTCACTCTCTCACTTATGCCCTCAGGCACTGTATTTTAAATATCAAGATTCGAGACGTACTGCGCGTTGCGGTAGATGAATTCCCGACGCGGCTCCACCTGGTCGCCCATCAGCGTCGTGAAGATCTCGTCGGCGAGCACGGCATCCTCCACCTTCACCTGCAGCAGAGTCCGCTTTTCGGGGTTCATGGTGGTCTCCCAGAGCTGCTCCGGGTTCATCTCACCCAGACCCTTGTAGCGCTGGATGGTCAGGCCTTTCTTGCCGGTGTTCATGACGAACTCCGTGAGGGCCTGGAGGGTTTCGAACTGCAGGCTGTCTTTCTCGTCGTCGTCGATCACAACCGTGAAAGGTGCCTCCCCTAAAGCCTTGAGCTGGGAAAGCAGGTTTCTCGCCTCAATGAACTTCGGCGTCGCGAAGAGATCCTGGTCGATCGTTGTGGCCATCTCGAGCCCGTTGCGGCGGATCGTGAAAACGAGATTGTACCCGCCGTGCTCGAGGTTGAAGTCCGCTACGAACTGCACCACCTGATCCCCCAGCAGCCTGGCGACTCGCTTGCCCACGGTCTCGATGGCGACCTGGGAGCCGAAGTCGGCAGCCGTAAAGGAGGGGTCCGCCGCGAGGGTATGCATGACGTCGCGGTTCTTTTCCTCTTTCTCGAATTTTTGTAAGATTGTATCTAGCCGCATGGCGCGCTGGATCAAGGTGGCGAGCCGGCTGCCCGTGATGGCATTGCCGTTGCCCGCCCCGACCCGGATCCGGCTCACGCCGTTCTCCAAAATGAATTTCTTCATCTCCTCATCCGTGCTGATGTAGAGCTCGCGCTTCTTGTCGCCGATCTTGTAGAGCGGCGGCTGGGCGATGTAGAGATAGCCCCGCTCCACGAGCTTCTTCATCTTTCGGAAGAAGAAGGTGAGCAGCAGGGTGCGGATGTGCGAGCCGTCGATGTCGGCATCCGTCATGATGATGACCTTGTGGTAGCGCAGGCGGCTGATATCGACATCGTCCTCGCTGTCCTCGCTGCCGCCGATTCCCACGCTGAGAGCCGTGACGAGGTTCTTGATCTCCTCGTTCTGGAGGATCTTGTCGAAGCGGGCCTTCTCGACGTTGAGGACCTTGCCCCGAAGGGGCAGGATGGCCTGGTTGCGGCGGTCACGGCCCTGCTTGGCGGAGCCGCCTGCGGAGTCGCCCTCTACGAGGTAGAGCTCGCTCAGGGCCGGGTCCTTTTCCTGGCAGTCGGCCAGCTTCCCGGGCAGGGTCGACACCTCGAGGGCACTCTTGCGTCGCGTGAGCTCCTTGGCTCGCCGGGCGGCCTCGCGCGCCCGGGAGGCATCGAGGGCCTTCCCCACGATCTGTTTGGCCACAGAGGGGTTTTCTTCGAAGCACGTGCTGAGCTTGTCGTAGACGATCCCCTCGACGAGGCCTTTCACCTCGCTGTTGCCGAGCTTGGTCTTTGTCTGCCCCTCGAACTGGGGCTCCCGGATCTTGACGCTGATGACGGCGGCAAGCCCCTCGCGCACATCTTCGCCCTTGATGGAGTCTTTCCCGTTTTTCAGGAAGCCGTTCTGCATGGCGTAGTTGTTGATGGCGCGTGTGAGAGACGAACGGAACCCGCTCATGTGGGTGCCGCCCTCGGTGGTGTTGATGCTGTTTGCGTAGGAAAAAACGTTCTCGCCGTAGGTGTCGTTGTACTGGATGGCCACCTCGGCGACGCAGTCCTCCTTTTCCCCCTCGATGTAGATGGGCTTCTTGTGGATGACGCCTTTGTTCTTGTTGATGAACTCCACGAAGGAGACGATGCCGCCCTGGTAGTAGAACTCGGCCTTCTCGTCGTTTCTCTCGTCGATGAGGGAGATGCGGATGCCCTTGTTCAAAAAGGCGAGCTCCCGCATGCGGTTCGAGATCACGTCGAAGCTGAACTCCGTTTCCTCGAAGACCTCCGGATCCGGCATGAAGGTGACCGTCGTGCCCTTGCCCCGCGTTTTTCCCACTTCCTTGAGCGGCGCTGTCGGTGTGCCCCGCTCGTAGGACTGCCGGTACACTTTGCCGTCGCGCCTAACCTCCAGCTCGAGATGGCTCGAGAGGGCATTGACCACGGAGACGCCCACGCCGTGGAGACCGCCGGAGATCTTGTAGCTGTCGCGGTCAAACTTGCCGCCGGCGTGCAGTTGCGTCAAGACGACCTCGGCGGCCGAGACCCCTTCCTCCTTGTGCATGTCCACGGGGATCCCGCGTCCGTTGTCGTCGACCTGGATGCTGTTGTCGACGCGGATCTTGACGACGATGGCGTCGCAGAAACCGGCTGCGGCCTCGTCGACGCTGTTGTCGACCACCTCGTAGACGAGGTGATGAAGGCCGTCCTTGCCGGTACTCCCGATATACATGGCAGGCCGTTTGCGGACCGCCTCAAGACCGTGCAATACTTTGATGTTGTCAGCGCTGTAGGTTTCAGACATGTTCTGGTTTTTTATGCTCCCGTTCCTTCTTATTTCCTTCAGTCCCCGGTCTTTTCTTCCTGAAGCCCGAGGCCTGAAGCCTGTAGCCTGCGGTCGAAGACCGCTATATTTTCAGCGGCATGACGATACACAGATACCCGCTGTCCTGTGCCGGCCTCACAATGGCCGGACGAAGACCGCTGCGGATCTCCAGGGTGAACTTCTCCTCGTCGACGGCCTCGATGGCCTCAAGGAGGTATCGGACATTGAATCCGACCTCGATCTCGCCTTCCTGGTACTGGATCTCGACCTCGTCGCTTGCCTCTCCGACGTCCGGGTTGATGGAGTTGAGGACCATCTTGTCGGGTTGGAACCGGATCCGTACACCGCTGTATCGCTCACTGGCCATAACGCTCATGCGCCTGAGGGCGTGGAGCACAGGATCGCGGTTAAGTTCCACCAGGGTGCCCTTGTCTTTCGGGACTACGCGCTTGTAGTCGGGGTACTCGGCGTCGATGAGGCTCACCTTCAGGATGATGCCGTCCTTCTTCAGAACGCACATCCCCTTCTTCACCCCGAGCTCGATGGGACCTTCCTTGTCCTCGACGAGACGGCGGATTTCCGTGATGCCCTTGCGGGGGATGATCATTCCCTTTTCAAGCCCCAGGACCTGCTCGATTTTCGGGTCGGCGCTCGCGATGGACAGGCGGTGGCCATCGGTGGCCACCATTCGCAAGATGACAGCCTCCTGCTCTTTTTCAGCCCTCAGGAGGACCCCGTTGAGGTTGACCCTGGACTCATCGGCGGACATGGCAAAGAAGGTCTTTTTGATCATGTCGCTGATCATGGCCCCGTCCACACGGATAAAGCCCACTTCCTCGTCGTCCATCATCTTCGGGAACTCCTCTGCAGGGATACCCGGAACTCTGAAATTAACCTTCCCGCAGGTGATGGCGACCCAATTCGAATCCTCTTTGTTGAAGTGCACCGACTCGCCCTGGATTTCCCGGAGCAGCTCGTAGAGCTTGCGGGCCGGCAGAGTGATCTCGCCGTCCTTGATGACCTGTGCCTCATAATCGGCAATGAGACCGATTTCACGATCCGTTGCAACTATACGGATCCGGTCCGCCTCTGCCCGGATGAGAACATTGTTCAATACAGGCATCGAGGTGCGTCTGTCCACAATACCCAGGGTCTTCTGCACACCGCCCAGGAAAACGTCACGCTTTACACTGAATTCCATAAGCCCGTTTCCTTTCCGTCACTTGGTTTTCGGCGTATCCCTTCGAGGCCTTATCCTGTCCTGAAGTTCTCCCCACCACCAACAGGTCCTATTAACTATTAACTAAATAAAAAAAAGAAAAGAGAAGAGTTATTAGTAATAGGGCCTGTTAACTGGTGAATAGAACCAATTCGTTCATGATTCCGTAAATCTGCTGTAATCAAACCTGTTCATAACTCCAGAGAACAGCTGTCAGCTTCTGTTGAGCGTTTCCTCAATTTCCCTGATTGCCGTCTCGATCTTCGAATCTTTTTCAAGAAGATCTTTGATCTTGTTGTTCGCATAGATGACCGTTGAGTGATCTTTCCCGCCTATTTTTGCACCAATGTCGGGGAAGGAGTGGGAGGTCAACTTCCTTGCAAGATACATGGCAATTTGTCTCGGAATCACAAGGTTCTTGTTTTTTTTATGAGATTTCAAGTCCGCGATTCTTATATTGAATTTTGCTGCCACCGTTTTCATGATCTCATCGACGGTGACCTCCGGTTTCTCTCCCTGCTTGAAGAACTTTTTCAACACTTCCTTGACGAGATCCATGTCAATTTCCCGTCCCGTCAGGGAGGCATAAGCACCGATCCGGATGATGAACCCCTCGAGCTCACGGATGTTGGATTCCGCTTTCGAGGCAATATAGTATGCCACGTTTTTCGGCAGAGAGAGGTTGTTTTCATGGGCTTTCTTGTCAACGATGGCCACCTTGGTTTCGATTTCCGGCGGCTGAATGTCGGCAATCAATCCCCACTCGAAACGCGAGCGAAGCCTTCCTTCCAGGTTCGGGATGTCTTTCGGGAACTTGTCGCTGGTGACTACGATCTGCTTTCCCGAGTCGTGGAGGGTGTTGAAGGTGTGAAAAAACTCCTCCTGGGTCCTCTCCTTTCCGGCGATGAACTGGATGTCATCGATCAGAAGAGAATCGATATTGCGGTACTTCTCGCGAAACTTCTGCATCTTGTCGTATCGGATCGAGTTGATCATCTCGTTCATGAACTCTTCGGCAGAGACATAGAGCACGTTGGCCGTAGGGATGAGCTTCAGCGTGTGGAAGCCTATCGCATTGAGAAGGTGGGTCTTCCCAAGTCCCACGCCGCCATAGATGAAAAGCGGGTTGTAGTTTTTTGCGGGTGCCTCGGCTACGGCAACAGCCGCGGCATGAGCAAACTGGTTGCTGGGGCCGACAACAAAACGCTCAAAGTTATAGTTGGTGTTCAACGACGGGTGAAATCTAGGGGAGCGTTCCGCCTTGCCGTTCGGGCTGGGAGCAACAACGGCAACCGGCACTTCAACGACCTTTTTCCCCTGGAGCGGCGCTTTATCGATGATGAGCCTCAGATTAAGCGGTATTCCGGCGACGGAAGACATGGACTCCTTGATGATGCCCATGTAGTGCTCCGTCAGCCAGTCCCTGAAGAAGCGGTTCGGCACCGAAAGCTCGACATCGGGGCCGTTGATGGAGGAGATCCGCACGGGGCTGAGCCAGGTTTCGAAGTTTTGCTTCGTTACCTTTTCCTTTATGATCTCAATGCTTTTATTCCAGAAATTCTCCAATGGCCCCTCAACTGTGAACAATTTATAAACATTTGTTGATAAAACACAACGGGCGAACGTTATTCCGAAAAATCCGTTAAGAACCGCTGAGAATCATGACCTTAAAAAAACTTCCAACAGCCGATCCAGTTCCTCGGGAGAGCTGAAGCGGATTTCGATGGAACCGCCGCGTTTCCTGGAATGGATATTGACTCTTGCCATGAGACGCCTGGAAAGCCGTTTCTCCAGCTCTGCCAGATGTTCGTCACCGACGGGTTTCTTTTTGACGGTCCTCGTTTTCTTCCTGCCCCGGGCGAACTCCTCGGCTTCCCTCACGTTGAGACCTTTCGAGAGGATGGCCTTGAACAGTCTTGCCTGATCTTCAGCGGATTCCAACGAGAGGATGGCCCTGGCATGACCGGCAGACAGGGTCCTCTTTGCGAGTGCCTCGCGGATCTCCTTCGGAAGCTTGAGCAGCCTCAGGGCATTGGTGACGGTGGATCGTTCCTTGCCGACGGCCATGGAGATCGATTCGTGGGAGAGACTGAAGTCATTCATCAACCTGTTGAAGGCCTCGGCCTCCTCCATGGGGTTGAGATTTGCCCTCAGGAGGTTTTCGATGAGAGAGAAAACCGCCGTGTCCTGGTCTCCGGCATCGCGGAGGATGACGGGTACATCCTTGAGACCGGCTTCCTGGGCGGCCCGCCATCTGCGCTCGCCGGCGATGATCTCGTAGCCCCCGTCAGAGCGCCTTGCCACAATCGGCTGAATGATGCCGCTCTTGCGGATGGAGGCCACGAGGCTCTTATGCTCCTCGGGGTCGAAATCCTTGCGGGCCTGGTAGCGATTCGGGACCAGCTCCTCGATGCCGCACGTCACGAGAACCGGCTTGTCGCCGCTTTTTTCCAGCAGGTCGGGGAACATGGCGCCCAGGCCTTTTCCCAGAGAGTTCTTTTTTATCATCCTAGGCTCTCCCGTCATTGAGGATTTCATGAGCCAGGTCCATGTAGGCAACGGCCCCGCGGGACTTGACGTCGTAGAGGATGATCGGTAGCCCGTGGCTGGGGCTCTCCGAGATTCTTACGTTTCGGGGGATGACGGTCTTGAAGACCTTGTTCCCGAAGTGGCCCCTCACCTCCTCGACGACCCGGTGAGACAGCCGGTTGCGGACATCGAACATCGTGAGCAGAATCCCTCCCAGGGCAAGCGCCGGGTTCATCCGGGAACGTACGAGCTTGACCGTGTTCAGCAGGTGTGCCAGCCCCTCGAGTGCGAAGTACTCGCACTGCAGCGGGATGATCAGGTAGTCCGAGGCCACCAGTGCGTTCAGCGTCAGGAACCCGAGCGATGGCGGACAATCGATGATACAATAGTCATAGGGGACCGAAAGCGTTTTCAGCAGCAGTTTCAGTTTTTTTTCCCGTTCCTCGAGGGATACAAACTCGATCTCTACGCCGACGAGATCCTGATTCGAGGGAGCGATATCGAGCGCCGGGATCTGGGTTTTCACGATGACCTCGTCGATGCTGCAGCGGCCGATGAGGGCATGGTAGAGATTTTTGTTTTCAATCGAGGACTTATTGATTCCCACCCCGCTCGTGGTATTGCCCTGCGGATCCCCGTCTATGAGCAAGACTTTTTTTTCTGCTGTGGCGAGGGACGCCGAGAGGTTGATGGCTGTCGTGGTCTTCCCGACCCCCCCCTTCTGATTGGCAATACAAATAATTTTTCGCATTCTTAATCGCAGAGACAGGATATTTTGCCGGCTGGATGAAATTGGACGATGCTAACACAAAAAGGGGGTTTTTCAAAGGAAAATTCAGGAGGGAAAGATAACAAAATAAATTAATGATATCGAATACTTAAAAAGTCACTTCCGGCCGTTTCAAGAGGGTTTATCCACAAGGAGGATGTGTCGATGGTCGCCCGTGAGCGGGAGCGAGAATGGATAGCTTCCAACTATACGAAAAGACTTGTTATTTAATGAATCCAAGCCCGCGGTCTCCTCTTCCAGGCCGGGGCCCTTCATCGCCGCCAGGACCCCTCCCGGATTCAAGAGGGGAAGACCCATCCGCAAAAGCTCCGGCAGTTTGAAAGTTGCCCGTGAGACGATCATGTCAAAGGAGGAGTTGAGATCCTCATTCAAGAGCTCCTCGAGCCGGCAGTTCAGGACGGCAATCTCCCGAAGACCCAGTCTGCGAATCACCTCCTTGAGGAAAGAGCACTTTTTTCGCGAGGCCTCGAGAAGGGTGACGTGAAGGTCTTTGCGGAAAATCTTTACGGGAATTGCAGGGAAGCCCGCCCCGGATCCGATATCGAGGAGGTTTGCGGGCCCGGCGGGCAGGTAGGGAAGCAGGGTGAGCGAATCGATGACGTGGCGCACGGGCAGGTCGAGCTCCGACTGCAGGGAGATGAGGTTCATCTTGCCGCTCCACAGAAGCAGCGTCTCCCGGTAGACCTCGAAGAGGGCGATCTGCTCCTGTGTCAGATCGATCCCCATCTCGCCCGCGGCCGCGAGCAGAATTTTTCGAAAATTCCCTGCTTTTTCCATATGCCTTAAGCTGTGAGAATGTTGACCGTTGTTTACAGTTTTTCGGGATAAAAGTATTCGATCAAC
>CAZUBX010000071.1:0-16416 GCA_964619035.1 uncultured Syntrophaceae bacterium
TCGACATGGTGGTTCTCTCCGTCGGGCTCACCCCCCCGAAGGATGCAGCCAAACTCGCCACATCCCTCGGCATTGAGCTCGAGGAGCACGGCTTCGCGAAAACGCACCTCGAAAACCCCGTCGAGACGAGCCGGGGCGGTGTCTTTGTCTGCGGCGCCTTCGCCGGCCCCAAGGACATCCCCGAGACGGTCATGGAGGCAAGCGGTGCGGCCGCCTGCGCTACGGGCCTTCTGTCACCTGCCCGCGACACCCTCGTGACGGAGAGCACGCTGCCGCCCGAGACGGACATCCGGGGCACGGGGGCGCGGATCGGCGTCTTCGTCTGCCACTGCGGCATCAACATCGGCGGCGTCGTGAACGTTCCCGAAGTCGTCGAGTACGTCAAGACCCTCCCCAACGTCGTCTTCGCCACGGACAACCTCTTTACCTGCTCCCAGGACACGGCGGTGAAGATGGCGGAGGTGATCAAGGAACACAACCTCACGCGCGTCGTCGTGGGCTCCTGCTCGCCGCGAACGCACGAAGGACTCTTCCAGGAAAATATCGAGAAGGCGGGTCTCAACCGTTACCTCTTCGATATGGCCAACATCCGCGACCAGAACTCCTGGGTTCACATGAACGAGCCCTTCGAGGCCACCGAGAAGGCCAAGGACCTCGTGCGGATGTCCATTGCCAAGGCGCAGTTCCTCAAGCCCTTGAAGCCGGGCCAACTGGGCATGAATCACAGCGCTCTCGTCATCGGCGGGGGACTGGCCGGCATCACAGCGGCCCTGTCGCTGGCCGACCAGGGCTTCGAGTCCTACGTCGTGGAGAAGGAGAAGGAACTCGGCGGCAACTACCGCAAGCTCTTCTACACCCTCGAGGGCCTCGACACCCAGAAACACCTGGCGAAGCTGCTGGAGAAGGTGAAGGCCAACCCCAAGATCCACGTGATCACCGGTGCCGAGATCAAGAAGATCGACGGCTTCATCGGCAACTACAAGACGACGGTCGTCGCCGGCGGCCAGGAGCAGCAGTTTGCGCACGGCGTCGTCCTCGTCGCCGCGGGCGCCTACGAGCTCGAGACGAAGGAGTACGGCTACGGCACGAACGAGGCCATTGTGGCCCAGCGTGACCTCGAGAAGATGATCCACGACAAGGACTACAAGGTCGGAGCCGCACGCAGCGTCGTCATGATCCAGTGCGTGGGATCGCGCTCTTTCGAGCGGCCCTACTGCAGCCGCTACTGCTGCAGCGAGGCCATCAAGAACGCTCTGAAGTTGAAGGAGCTCGACCCCGAGAAGGACATCACGATCCTCTACCGCGATATCCGGACCTATGGCCTCAAAGAGGACTTCTACAAGAGGGCACGCGAGCTCAACGTGAAGTTTGTCCGCTTCGACGAGGAGCGCAAGCCCGAGGTGAAAGTGGACGGAGGCAAGGTGACCGTGAGCGTCTTCGATCACGTGATGAACGAAGCGGTGGACCTGAAGGCCGATATCCTGGCGCTTTCCGTGGGTGCCGCGCCCAACCCGGAAAATGCCGCCATCGGCCAGATGCTCAAGGTCCCCACGAACCAGGATGGCTTCTTCCTCGAGGCCCACGTGAAGCTTCGCCCCGTGGACTTCGCCACGGACGGGGTTTTCATGTGCGGCATGTCCCACGCCCCCAAGATGAGCGAGGAGACCATCGCCCAGGCCAATGCCGCCGTCTCGAGGGCCTGCACATTCCTCACGAAGGACTACATCGAGGCCGAGGGCAAGACGGCCTATGTGACCAAGGATCTCTGCATGGCCTGCGGGCTCTGCGAGGCCAACTGCCCCTACGGGGCCGTTGCGGTGGATCTGGCCGAGGGCGCTGCCGCGGTCAACACGGTGCTCTGCAAGGGCTGCGGCGTCTGCACGGCCTCGTGCCGCATGAACGCCATCGACCTCAACGGGTATAACAACGAGGAGGTGTTGGCGCAGATTTCTTCGGCAATATGAGGACCCCTACCCCTGTTCTCCTCCCCTGGCGGGAGGAGGAAGTGGAGGAGGGGGAACATTCCCCTTCCTTTTACCGAGAAGGCAGGGGTTAGATTGAAGGTTTCAGAAAACACACAGGTCCAGTGACCTGAAAAATTGGAGAGGCTCAATGTCACATCACGACAAACCGGCAGGTAAGAAATCGGAAGGGTGGGAACCGAAAATCATCGCCATCGTCTGCAACTGGTGCACCTACGCAGGGGCGGACCTGGCGGGGATCAGCCGGATCCAGTACCCCCCGAACGTGAGGCTCATCCGGGTGCCCTGCACGGGCCGGATCAACCCCTTCTACGTCGTGAAGGCGTTGCAGGCCGGCGCTGACGGCGTACTCATATCGGGGTGCCATCCCGGAGAGTGCCACTATATCACGGGGAACCTCTCGGCGCGACGGAAGTTCGCCACCCTGAAGAGCTTCCTCAACTACATCGGGCTCGAGGACGGGCGGACGACCTTCACCTGGGTTTCGGCCTCAGAGGGTGAGCGGTTCGCCCAGGTCATCAAGGGCGTGACGGAGCGGGTGAGGGCGCTGGGCCCCGCCACGAAGCTCGTGAAGAAACTGCGCGACGCCGACGTCGCCGTTGCGAAATAACCGGAACAGAAGGAATCGGGAACGTGGAAAAAGTAGAGAAAAAGCTGCGGGAAGAAGCAAAGAAGCTCCTGGCCGAAAAGAAGGTGGATGTCATCGTGGGATACGAGGCAGGGACCCTGCCGCTCACGGCGACGCCGGTGTTCATCACGACCCCCGAGGAAGCGGACAAGCTCGTCTGGAACGCCTTCTGCCAGCACAACCTCGCCAAGTACGTGCACGATCTGATCAGTGCCCACCGGGATTCCCAGAAGCGCCTCAAACCCGAGGACCGCAAGCGCAAGGTCGTCGGCGTAGTGACCAAGGGCTGTACCTCGCGCTCACTGGTCATACACCTCCAGGAGCGGCAGTACGAGCGTCTGGACACGGCAATTCTCGGCGTGCCCTGTACGGGATATGTGGATCGGAAAAAACTCGCGGCAAAGCTGGGCGGCGAGGAGATCCTTGAAGGGTCTGCGGACGGTGCGAACCTCAAGGTCAAGACGGCGAGCGGCGAGAAGACCGTAACGCTGAAAGATGTCCTGGCCGAAAACTGCCTCACCTGCCGGATCAACAACCCGGTGATTTCCGACGCCATGATGGGCGATCCCGCACCGCCCATGGACGCCGCCTCGGAATACCTGGATATCGAGGCCTTCGAGAAACTTTCCTCCGAGGAGCGCTGGGCCTATTTCACCAAGGAGATGGCCAAGTGCATCCGATGCGCCGCCTGCCGGCAGACCTGCCCGTCGTGCTACTGCCGGGTCTGCTTTGCCGAGCAGAGCATGCCCCAGTGGGTGGGCGTCAGCGAGGATCCATCGGATACGCAGGTCTTCCAGTTCATGCGGATGTACCACATGGTGGGCCGCTGCGTCGACTGCGGGTCCTGCGTCAGCGTGTGCCCCATGGGTGTGGACCTGCGGAAATTCCTGAAAAAGCTCGACAAGGACTGCTTCGTCCTCTTCAACCAGCGGGCCGGCGAGAAGGTCGACTTCCCCGCACCGCTTCAGGATCAGAGGATGGACGACAAGGAAGAGTTTATCTACAGCCCCGGCGGCGGTCATTGATCGCAGGATCAAGGGAAAAGGTTAAAGGCGAAAGGTTTTAGGAGAGAACATGAAAACGTTTCTGGACGAAGTCAACAAGAGGATCGACGGGGTACCCATCCAGCGCTGCTACCACTGCCGCAAGTGTACGGCGGGCTGTCCCATGGCGTTCGTGATGGAGTACAACCCGAACAAAGTCATCAAGATGATCCAGACGGACAAAAAAGACCAGGTGCTGGGAAGCTCCACCATCTGGCTCTGCGCCTCCTGCGAGACCTGCATCACCCGCTGCCCCAACGAGGTGGACATCGCGAGGATGATGGACGTGCTCCGGCAGATGGCTCTCGAATCCGGCAAGGGTGCCAAAGAGAAGAGCGTGCTTGCCTTCCACGAGGCCTTCCTGTCCAGCATCAAGTCCGGCGGCCGCCTCAATGAGCCCATGATGATGGTTCAGTACAAGCTCAAGTCGGGCGATCTGTTCTCCGATATGGGCCTGGGCCTTGACATGTTCATGAAGGGAAAGCTCTCGGTCTTCGCTCCCAAGACGAAAGACGTGGCTTCCGTCCGGAAGATTTTTGAAAAAACCAGGTAAGACAGTCAGTTCAGGAGGAATTCCGTGAAGGTTTCTTTATATCCCGGTTGTTCCGCACACGGAACGGCAAAAGAATACAGCCAGTCCATCGAGGCGGTTAGCCATGCCCTGGGCATCGAGACCCACGAGATCAATGACTGGTCCTGCTGCGGGGCGACATCGGCGCACAGCACGAACTACAAACTCTCCGTCGCGCTGCCGGCGAGAAATCTCATGATCGCGCAGAAGAGGGGAATGGACGTCATGATCCCCTGCGCGGCCTGCTTCAACCGCTTCAAGTCGGCCCAGCACCACCTGGAGAAGGATCAGGCCCTCAGGGCGGAGATGGAGTCGATCATCGGCGCCAAGTTCACCGACGGGATCTCCATCCGGAATCCCATCGACATTATCGCCAACGATATCGGTGTCGATGCCCTCCAGAAGAAGGTCGTGAAGAAACTCGAGGGGCTCAAGCCCGTTTCCTACTATGGGTGTCTGCTGCTGCGGCCGCCCGAGGTTTGTGAGTTCGACGATTACGAGAACCCCGTTCTTCTCGACAAACTCCTTGCGGCCTGCGGCGCCGACGTGAAGAAATGGTCCTTCAAGACGGATTGCTGCGGCGGCAGCCTTTCGATCAGCCGTACGGACATCGTGGCGAAGATGGTGAACAAGCTCTCCTCGATGGCCAAAGAGGCCGGTGCGAACTGTGTCGTGACGGCCTGCCCGCTCTGCATGGCCAACCTCGATATGCGGGCAGATGCAGGCCTGAAAATACCCGTTTTCTACTTCACGGAGCTGCTGGCGCTGGCCATGGGCCTTCCCGGCCCGGACAAGTGGTTCAAGCTGCACATTACAGACCCGATGCCGCTCATGCAGTCTCTGAAGCTGATGTAAGGATTGAACCCGTTCCCCGACGATGGGGGAATGCAGAATTTCTCAGACAAGGAATGCCATGGAAAAGAAACTGCTCAAGAAGGACAAACTTTCCGGCATCGTGAAGAAGATGGCCGCCGAAAAAACCGTCTATGCGCCGGTCCAGGACGAGGACAACGTCCTGTTCAAGATTCTCGGGCCGGGGATGGAGCCGCTCGTTGCCTTTGCCAACACGAAGAACGCGCCGAAGAAGGTCTTTTTCCCCCACTCGGAGCTCCTGCTGAAGTACACGAGGAGCCCCAAGGGGATGGTCTTTTCCGCCATGCCCGAAGATGCGAAGGAAGTGGTGCTCTTCGGGGTTCGGCCCTGCGATGCCCGCAGTTTCTCTCTTCTCGACATGTTGTTCGACCAGGAAACATGGAAGGATCCCTACTACATCGAGAGGCGCAGGAAAGGGACGGTCATTTCGCTCGCGTGCGTGCATCCTCCCTATGCGGCCTGCTTCTGTACCTCTGTGGACGGGAGCCCCACGTCGGAGCAGGGGGCCGACATTCTGCTGACGGACCTCGGAAACAACTATCTCGTCGAGTTCCTGACGCCGAAGGGAGAAAAACTGGCCTCTTACTTTGGAGAGGCGTCGGCAGCCGACGCCGCCGCCGAGGAGAAGAAGAAAGAGATCTCCGAGAAGGCAGCCGGTGAGATCCGGAAAAAGATTCCGGGCCGGGCCGTCAAGCCCATCCTCGACGTCAGCTTCGAGCATCCCTTCTGGGACACGATCCACGGCAAGTGTCTTGCCTGCGGGACCTGCACCTACATGTGCCCCACCTGCCACTGCTTCGACATCAGCGACGAGATCAAGGGCGACGACGGCGTGCGCATCCGCAACTGGGATTCCTGCATGTTCCCGCTCTTCACAAAGGAAACCTCGGGGCACAACCCCCGCACGAGCCAGAAGCAGCGCTGGCGTCAGCGCCTGATGCATAAGTTCAAGTATTACGTGGACAACTTCGACGCCATCGCCTGCGTGGGCTGCGGACGCTGTGTCATGTCCTGCCCCGTGAACGTCGACATCCGGAAGATTGTCCAGGACATTTCGAAACTCTAGGATCAGAGGAGACCTTAGATGGAGAAGCCGTTACAGCAGATCATTGCCGAAAACCCCTACGTGCCCATGCCCGTGGAGATCATCAAGATCATCACCGAAGTGGAAACGAAGGACATCAAGACCTTCCGCCTGGCCTTCGTGAACAAGGAGGACGAGGAGCGCTTCAAATACATCCCCGGGCAGTTTGCCGAGCTTTCCATCTTCGGGAAGGGCGAGTCGCCCATCGGGATCGCTTCCTCCCCCACCCAGAAGGGCTACATCGAATTCACCGTCCAGAAGGCGGGGGCGGTCACCTCGGCCCTCCACGAGATGGAGGAGGGAACACTCATGGGTGTGCGCGGCCCTCTGGGAAACTCCTGGCCCCTGGAGTTCCTTGAGGGGAAGAACATCGTCATCGTGGGCGGAGGCTTCGCCTTCACGACCCTGCGCTCCCTGATCAACTACATGATCTTCGAGGAGAACCGGAAGCGCTTCGGCAAGATCACTGTCGTCTACGGCGCCCGCTCTCCTGGGCTTTTGCTCTACAAGGACGAGCTCGAGGCCTGGGCGAAACGAGGCGATATCGACCTCAACGTGACCGTCGACAAGGGCGATGCCACATGGAAAGGCCGTGAGGGCTTCGTCCCCACGGTCTGCAAGGAGGTGGCCCCCAGCAAGGAGAAGGCCGTGACGGTCATCTGCGGCCCCCCGATCATGATCCGGTTCACACTGCCCGTCTTCTTCGATCTCGGCTTCTCGAAGGAGAACATCATCACGTCTCTGGAGATGCGGATGAAGTGCGGCATTGGCAAATGCGGGCGCTGCAACGTGGGCAGCATGTACGTCTGCAAGGACGGCCCGGTGTTCTCTCTGGCGGAACTTGACAAGCTCACAAAAGAATACTAGTAGACGGGTGACCGGGGGCGCATCCCGCAGGAACGCGACCATGAATAGGGTCCGATAAGGGGGAGCTGAGAAGCTCCCCCTTTAGCGTATCCGGTCGAAGTTCCGGGCATGAACTTTACCTTGTAAAAGCTCTTTCCGAACGCCGCGAAATTTGATAGGATGGAATAACGAAATGGTCTGATCATCAGTCAACTTCTTTCAAACGGCTGATGCGATGGAATCTGAAGGAGGACAGGGGCATTGTATCGAGTCACTGAAAAAGTCACGTTATCAGAGAACATCGTCAAGACGGTCTTCGAGGCGCCGGATATCGCGAAAAAGCGCAAGGCCGGCCAGTTCGTCATCCTCATGATCGACGACAAGGGGGAGCGGATCCCCCTGACCATCGTCGATTCCGACCTGGTGAAGGGGACGTTGACGATCATCTACCAGGTCGTCGGGAAGACGACGGACCAGCTTGCGCAGCTCAACCCAGGAGATGTCATCCAGCATGTCCTGGGGCCCCTGGGGCACCCCACGGAGATCGACGGCATCGAAACGGCCGTCTGCGTCGGCGGTGGCGTGGGAATCGGTGTGGTGTACCCCATCGCCAAGGCGCTCAAGGAGAAGGGGACCCGGGTTATCTCCATCATCGGGGCCAGGACGAAAAAGCTGCTCATTCTCGAGGAAGAATCCCGGTCCGTGAGCCATGAGTTCCACGTGACCACCGATGACGGCAGTTTCGGCCGCCACGGCTTCGTGAGCGATGTGCTCAAGGACATCATTGCCTCGGGTCAAAAAATCGACCGGGTATTTACCATCGGGCCCGTACCCATGATGCGGGTGGTGGCCAATGTGACCCGTCCACATAACATCAAGACGCTCGTGAGCCTCAACCCCATCATGGTGGACGGCACGGGGATGTGCGGGGCCTGCCGGGTCAGCGTGGGAGGGAAGACCAAGTTCACCTGTGTCGACGGTCCCGAGTTCGACGGCCACGAGGTGGATTTCGGGCTCCTGATGAGCCGGCTCCAGATGTATACGGTGCAGGAACAGCAAGCAAAAGAACTGTGCAGGTGCGGGAAAAATGACTGACCAGGAAAAGACGGAAAAGAAAGAGAAAAAAGAACGGATTCCCCGGCAGGGCATGCCGGAGCAGGACCCCAAAGCGCGGGTCGCCAATTTCAACGAGGTTCCTCTGGGGTATTCACCGGAGACGGCCATGCTGGAAGCCAGGCGCTGCATCATGTGCAAGAAGCCCGGGTGCGTATCGGGATGCCCTGTGGACATCGACATCCCTGCCTTCATTCAGCTTGTCGCCGACGGAGACTTCCTCGGGGCCGCAAGGAACATCAAGCAGACAAACTGTCTGCCCGCCGTCTGCGGCCGGGTCTGCCCCCAAGAGGACCAGTGTGAGAAACTCTGCATCCTCGGCAAAAAATTTGACCCCGTCGCCATCGGACGCCTGGAGCGTTTTGTCGCCGATTACGAGCGAAACGCCGGAACGATCGAGATCCCGACCCTGCCTGCAGCCACGGGAAAGCGGATTGCCGTTGTGGGGGCGGGGCCCGCGGGGCTCACGATTGCAGGGGATCTCGTCAAGATGGGTCACGAGGTGACCATCTTCGAGGCCCTGCACAAGTCGGGGGGCGTATTGATCTACGGTATTCCGGAATTCCGTCTCCCGAAGGACATTGTCGATGCCGAAGTGGACTATCTGCAGAAGCTGGGCGTGAAGATCGTGACCAATGCCGCTATCGGCAGAGTCAAGACGATCGACGATCTCTTTGCCGAGGGCTTCCACGCCGTCTTTCTGGGTGTCGGGGCAGGGGCCCCTGTTTTCATGAATATCCCCGGGGAGAACTTCTCCGGTATCTACTCGGCCAACGAGTACCTCACCCGCTCGAATCTTATGAAGGCCTACCGCTTTCCCGAGTACGACACGCCCATCGCCAAGGGGCGCAACGTGGCCGTCATCGGAGGCGGGAACGTGGCCATGGACTCGGTGCGCACGGCGCTTCGCCTTGGCGCCGATAATGCGATCATCATCTACCGGCGCACCAAGAACGAGATGCCCGCCCGTGCCGAGGAGGTCCATCACGCCGAAGAGGAGGGCGTGCAGTTCCAATTCCTCACCAACCCCATCGAGTACATCGGCGACGAGAAGGGCTGGGTCCGGAAGATGGTCTGCCAGCGCATGGAGCTGGGTGAGCCCGATGAGTCGGGCCGACGCAGGCCCGTTGTCATCAAAGGTTCCGAGTTCACCATCGACGTGGACACGGTGGTCGTCTCCGTCGGGACGATGGCAAACCCGGTGATTCCCATGACGACCCCCGGCCTCGATACGAACCGCTGGGGTTACATCGTGACAAAGGACGAGACCGGCGAGACGACCCGCAAGGGAGTCTGGGCAGGTGGCGATATCGTGACAGGAGCTGCCACGGTCATCCTCGCCATGGGTGCCGGCCGCAAGGCGGCCAGGGCGATTCATGACTACGTGATGTCTTTGTAAGGATCGAGGTCCGAGGAGCGAGGCTAGAAGGATAAAAGGATAATAAAAGGGTCGGGAGATTTCTCCCGACCCTTTTATTTTGCCTGAGAAAGAACAGTCAATTCTTGTCTTCCCGATCGTCATCATGGGACAGAGCTAATCTGACCAAAATTATCTGATACTTTCGCGCAATAAATATTTTCTAAGCTTTTTTAGCTGGCAAGCATGTGAATGATCGACTGAAATGAATAAAATCGTCGGGTTTCTTTACAAATTATGGCTGGTGAACAACATTGCGTAATCTTTGGATGTTTTCGCGATACACTGCTAAAGGTCATGGAAAATCGTCGGTATATTTTACAAAACAGCCATATTGTTAACAGGCATACTTTCTTAATATTGAATATATATAAGTACTTAAGAACAAGGCACTGGATATGCAACATGCGCAACCAATAAGGTGAAGTATTTAGGGCAAAATTATCATTCATAGCTGAAGGAAAGGAGGAGTATTCGTATGCGAAAAAGTGTTGTTTTAACGGCGGTGATTGCCTTCGTGATGATGTTCGCTGTATCAGCGTCGGCAGACCAAGCCTTGATTTGGGGTGTTGCTCCAAGCAAGTCAGGAGGAGAGCTTATAAATATAAATCCTTGGAACGGGGTCGTAGGACAAACATGGACTTTGCCAGTCATCTCATCAGGCAATACTGAGATCGGTCTCGCTGGTTGGTCAAATACGCTGTATTATTCAAATGCCAATGCGAATAACGGTACGATTTATTCTATCAACCCCACTACGGGCCAAGTGACGAGTTCTTTTACGGTATCGGGTGGCTATGAGATAGACGGCCTAGGATATTGGAGTGGAGGTGGAAACAGCTACCTATACACGTCCGGTTGTTCAGTCGGCGATGTCCATCGCTATAACGCCTCAAACGGAGCCTCTCCTGAATTCTACTGGTCTACAGTAACAGGACCGAAGTCCATGGCAGGTGATAACGGCGGGAAAATATTTACGTATGCTGGTGGAAAAGTATATGAATTGGACCCCCTGAATGATATTGCTCCCCTTAGCTCCTTTGACTTTTTAAAGCCAACAGGTGGAGCCTATGACATCGTAGGTATGGCCTTCGACGGTACATATCTGTATCTAAGTGATACCTTGGGATCTCTGTATATCATGCAGAACGGTCAGTTGGTGAAGACAACTGAGCTGGGGTATTCACTTTATGCCCTCGCTAGCACGGAAGGCGTGCCCGTCGGGACGCCCGAGCCGCTGAGCCTCCTTCTTGTGGGAGCCGGCCTTCTCGGTCTCGGGATTGTGAGGAAGTCACTGTAAGCATTACACCAGGGAATAGTTAGATCGAGGGGGATGTCCGATGGGGCATCCCCCTTTTTCATACCAGAAATGCAGCTTCGAGCGGCAGCCGATGCTTATTCGGGGCCATTGCTTCCGGGTGCCGGCCGCAAGGCGGCCAGGGCGATTCATAACTATGTGATGTCCTTGTAAGGATCGAGGTTCGAGGCACGAGGATCGAGGACAGAAAGACAGGAAGGATAAAAAAAAGGGTCGAGGCGGTTGCCTCGACCCTTTTTACTTCCAGAGGATTTATTTCTAATTCCTTAATACCTAATTACCCAATTACCAATTCCCGTCTCCTAGTGATGCTCCTCCATCGCGCCGGCGATGTACATCATCGACAGAAGCATGAAGACCAGCGTCTGGATGACGGAGATCAGGATTTTGAGAATCAGGATTGGAAGGGGGAGCAGCAGCGGCACGAGGACGAAGATGACCGCCACGACGATGTGGCCGCCCTGGATGTTCCCGAAGAGCCGGACCGAGAGCGATAGCGGCCTTGAGAGGTGGCTGATGATCTCGATGGGCATCATGAGCGGGATGAGCCACCAGACGGGCCCGAGGAACTGCTTGAAATACTTCATCCCCTGGAGCTGGACCCCCACGATGTGCGTGAGGAAGAAGACCACGAGGGCCATGGCCACCGTCGTGTTCAGGCTGGACGTGGGTGACTCGAACCCGGGGACGAGGCCGATGAGGTTCGAGAACAAAATGAAGAACCCTATCGTAGCGATGAGAGGGAAAAACCGCATCCCGAGGGGACCCATCGTGTCGATCAGGAGGTCGTGGAACGAATTGACAAAGACCTCCATGACATTCTGGATCTTGTTCGGGTAGATGTCCATGCGCCTTGTGGCCAACCAGCCCAGAAGGGTCAGGATGGCCATGACCAGGAACGTGTAGGTGATGATATCGGGTATGAATTTGTTATGCAGGAGTAATAGGGGGTGCATACTTTCTCAGCTAGCCTCCTCCGGAAGAATTTTTTTTTGAAACTCGATCATCGCCGTGATGACGATGTTGATGACGACAAGCGACAGGCCCAGAAGAAGTCCGATGATGTCGACGGGCAACTCCGTGATGACGAAGTAGAGGACCACGGCCGTGGCGGCCATCCGGATGTAATACCGGAGCATCATGGCCGATTTTGCCGTGCCGGACAGATTGGAGAAGATGACTCGAAGGTCCCGGCCGAGCCAGTACAGGTTGACGATGCTGATGAGGCCGCCGACGAGTACCCCCAGCGTAAACCGGGTAGGCATGGCGAGGAGGCTCACAAGGAGCATGATGCCCAGGATGACCAGGTTGCGGTACTCAATTCTTCTTTGCAGGGGGTCTTTTCCTGTGGGGTTCATCTTTCAGCCGCCTGATGACCGGTTCTTCGTAGCTGTCCTGGAACGTGTGCTTGATCCACACGTAGAGGCTCCGGAATCCCGCAAACACACCGACGAGAAGGAAGAGGATGGAGAACTTGTTGCCCGTGCCGAGTTTCCTGTCGAACCAGGCCCCGATCAGAATCCCCCCGAAGATCCCCAGGACCAGCGCTATGCCGAAGGTGCTGGCATAGGCAGCCTGCATCATGGACTTCTTGGAGTCTTTATCTTCCTCTCTCATCTAAACCTCGGGCGCTATAACATAATGGTGCCTGGAAGTCAATAAAAATAGGCTCCAGGGATACGTCATCCGGCATCGGAAAAAAGACAAGGAAAATAGGGGGTTGTGCCCCACTCACGGGCCCTTCCGGACAAGGGCGGAAAAGGCCTTTGCGACATGCTCGAGATGGCCCTTTTCCAGGTATTGATGACAACCGATGTAAAACCCGTTTGCCCCCACGAAATCCGCGTTGGGCAGCCTGTCTTTATAGCGTTCCTTCAGGTATCGGAAGGCGGGCTGCTGTGTGGGAATGGAGCCGAAAAGGGGCCTTGTCTCCACGCCTGATTTTTCGAGGGACTTCATGATCTTCGCCCGCGACCAGCGAGCATCCCGGATGACGAGGGGATAGGCGAGGTAGCTCACGTCATCCGAATAGAGCGGCAGCTGGAAGATGTCCGAGAACTCTCCGAGTTTCTCGTTGAGGGTTTGCACATTTTGCTGCCTTGCAAGGACGATGGCATCGGCCTTGCCGATCTGGGGGATGGCGATGGCCGCCTGGAGCTCGGTTGTCTTGAAGTTGAATCCGATGAGGTCGTGGGTAAACCGCGGGTCGAACTCCGCGTCCCGGTGAGGGCATTTGCCCTCGCCGCGCCGGCAGATCCGGCAGGCGCAGAGCCGCCCGTTGGCCTTGATCCGCCGGATGAGGCGGCAGAGCCCATCGTCGCTGGTGACGACGGCCCCCATCTCGCCAACCTGGATGTTGTGGGCGATGTAGAAGGAGTATTCGGCAAGATCCGAGAGGGATCCCGCTTTGCGCCCCTTGTAGAGGGAGCCGTGGGCCTGGGCCGCATCCTCGAAGACGGCCAGGCCGTATCGGCGGGCCATATCATTGGCGGCATCCATGTCGTTTACGTAACCCATGAGATGGACCGGCAGGATGACGGCGTGACCGTCCGGATCCTTCCGCAGCGCGTCCTCGACCTGATTCATGTCCAGGGTGAAGGTGCGGGGGTCGATGTCGACATAGACGGGTTCCATTCCCGCAAGCACGATGGCATTGCTGGTTGCCACGTAGGTCACAGGCGAGGTGATGACCTTGCAGCCCGGTCGGACCCGGGGTCTGCGGCGGTCATGGATCAGGGCGTGCAGTCCCGCCAGGAGGGCCGAGGACCCGGAATTGACGACCACGCAGTATTTCGTCCCGATGTAGCGGGCCCAGAGTCTTTCGAATTCCTTCGTTTTCCGGCCTTCCGAAAGCTGGCCCTGCGCGAGAGATTCCAGGACGGAGGCTTTTTCCTCTTCGCCGATACGGATGTCGCCGATCTTGACCTTGAATGTCATGCCTTCTCCCCGCGGGGTATCGTTGCGCCTTGTGCGTAGCACTCGCAGGTCCTCCGGAGCCCCTCCTCGAGGCTCACCCGGGGCGACCAGCCGAGCTTCTGCATGACGGAGACGTCCAGGAGCTTCTGCGGCATGCCGTCCGGTTTCGTCGGGTCGAAGACGAGCCGTCCCCCGTATCCTGCAATGTTCCCGATCAAGCGGGCCAACTCCCCGATCGAGATGTCCATTCCGGCCCCCGCGTTGATGAACTCGCCCCCCGAGAGCCGGTCGATGAAGAACAGGCAGGCGTCGGCAGCATCGTCGACGTATAGAAACTCCCGTCGGGCCCGGCCGGTTCCCCAGATTTCCACCTGGGGAAGATTTCCGGCGGTGGCCTCATGGAACCTGCGGATCAACGCGGCAATCACGTGGGAGTCCCTGGGGTCGAAGTTGTCCCCGGGCCCGAAGAGGTTCGGGAAGATGACGGAGAAGAACTGCACGCAGTGCTGGCGGTGGTAGGCTTCGATCATCTTCATGCCGCTGATCTTTGCGATGGCGTAATATTCGTTGGTCGGCTCGGGCGGACCGGTCAGGATGGCCTCTTCCTTCATGGGCTGCAGGCACATCCGGGGGTAGGAGCAGGAACTCGACACGAAGAGCAGGCGCTGTGTGCCATGCCGCCAGGCCGCGTGGATTACGTTCAACTGGATCATCATGTTGTCGTAGAAGAAGGGGGCGGGGTTGTTCATGTTCGCCCAGATCCCTCCGACGCGTGCCGCTGCGAGGATCACGTATTGAGGCCTCTCCCGTTCGAAAAAGGCATCCACGTCCGCCTGGCGGCGAAGGTCAAGCTCCGAGCTGGTGCGCAGCAGCAGGTTGTCGTGACCGCGCTCTTTCAGCATCCGGACGATGGCCTTGCCAAGCATGCCGCTGTGGCCCGCCACGTAGATTTTCGCGTCTTTTTCCATGCCCCTTGTTTCTCGATGGCTCAGGACAGGATCCGCTTGGGCTCGCACGTAAACCCGGCATCCTTGAGAGTTTTTTCCTTCTGCGCCTGCTCGAGGTCGGCCGCCACCATCATGTCGATGAGCTGCTCGAAGCCGACCTTCGGCGACCAGCCCAGTTTCTTTCGAGCCTTCGAGGCATCGCCCAGCAGGACATCCACCTCCGTGGGTCTGAAGTAACGGCTGTCGATTTCCACGTGCTTCTCAATATCCAGGTCGAGCTTCTGGAAGACCTTCTCGAGGAATTCTCTGACGGAGTGCGTCTCTCCCGTGGCTATGACGAAATCGTCCGGTTTGTCCTGCTGAAGCATGAGCCACATGGCCTCCACAAAATCGCCGGCATATCCCCAATCCCGCTTTGCCGCCGTATTGCCGAGATAGAGTTTTTCCTGCAGCCCGACCTTGATGCGCGTGGCCGCGCGGGTGATCTTGCGCGTCACGAAGGTCTCTCCCCGGCGGGGGGATTCGTGGTTGAAGAGGATTCCGTTGCAGCCGAAGAGGTTGTAGGCCTCGCGGTAATTTTTTACGATGTAGTAGGCATAGACCTTTGCGGCGGCGTAGGGGCTGCGGGGGTGAAACAGTGTCGTTTCACACTGCGGCGGCGGGGCGGCCCCGAACATCTCACTCGACGAGGCCTGGTAGAAACGGGCCTGGATGCCCGTCTTGCGGATGGCTTCGAGCAGCCGCAGGGTCCCCAGCCCCGTCACGTCCCCCGTGTACTCGGGCATGTCGAAACTGACCCGGACATGGCTCTGGGCCCCCAGGTGGTAGATCTCATCGGGCTTGATGTCGTGCAGCAAATCCGTCAGCTGTCCCGACACGGAGAGATCGCCGTAATACAGGAAAAAGTGTGCGGCCGGGTCATGCACGTCCTTGAAGAGATGATCGATCCGGTCGGTGTTGAAGGTGCTCGAGCGGCGGATGAGCCCGTGGACCTCGTATCCCTTGTTCAGGAGCAACTCCGCGAGGTAAGAGCCATCCTGGCCCGTGATGCCGGTGATAAACGCTTTCTTCATCGATTCTTTCCTTTCTTCTGCTCTCTCCTCGATGCGGAGGGTCTTGCCCTGTCAGTTGCTGCCGGAGTGCTCTGGCTGCGCACCTCGTCCTTGATGCGCTTCACGTGGCCCCTCCCCAGGCCCTTGACTTCGCAGCCGAGCTCGAAATAGCGTCGGATCGCCCTGTCGTCGAGGAGACCGAAGCAGTCGATCATGGCCGCGGGCTTCCCCGTATTTTTCACGATCCCATCGGGGTCCAGGTTCCGGTACTCCTCGTGTCGCACCGCAAGGACCACGGCATCTGCCCCTTGCAGGGTTTTCGCGAGGTCCTTGTGCACGACGAGGTCCTTGAGCCTCTCCTGGTTGCGGAAAAACCGGGCCCGGGAGTGCCCGGGGGACGGGTAGGTATCCTGCTTCTCCATTTCCCACCAATGCTTCACGTAGGGGGCGTGGACGATAATGTCGGCCCCCATCTCCGTGAGTTTCCGGACGAGGATCTCCGAGCCGCCGTAACGCGTGTCCCCTACATCCTCCCGGTACGAGCCGCCGAGCACGGCGATTCCCGATGCGGCCACGATCCGGCCCTTGTTCCGCCGCGCCTCACGGCCGGCGCCCCCAGCGTTGAG
>CAZUBX010000072.1:0-16184 GCA_964619035.1 uncultured Syntrophaceae bacterium
GACGATCTTGCAGAAAATGCAGTCGCTCATCTCTCCACCTCCTTGATCGCAGCGTCTAGCGGGTTTTGCCGGCTCTCGTCCGACCGATCGCCTCTTCGAGATCGAGGGCGCCCGTGTAGAGGGCCTTGCCCGTGATCACGCCGAGAATGCCGGCGTCCGCCACGCCCAGGAGCCTGTCGATATCGCCGATGCCGGCAACACCGCCCGAGGCGATGACGGGAATCCCCACCGCCCGTGCGAGGCGCTCCGTAGCGGGCACGTTCACCCCCGTTTCCATGCCGTCGCGGCTGATATCCGTGTAGACAAGGGCGGCAAGCCCCAGCCCTTCGTAGCGCTTCGCCACATCGAGGACATCGGCGCCCGTAGCCTCCGTCCAGCCCTCGACGGCGACCTTTCCTTCTTTGGCGTCGATGCCCAGGATGATCCGGCCGGGAAATCGGCGGCAGGCCTCGACGACGAATTCGCGGTTCTTCAGAGCCGCCGTGCCGAGGATGACCCAGCCGACACCCATTCCGAGATAGGTCTCCACGGTCCCGAGTTCCCGGATTCCGCCTCCCAGTTCAATGGGAACACCAACGGCGGACAGGATCTGCCGGATGACCCCGTTGTTGAAAGGACGGCCTTCGCGGGAGCCGTCGAGATCGACGATGTGAATTCGCTCGGCACCCTTCGCGGCCCACCGGCAGGCCACCTCCACAGGGTCACCGCTGTAGACGGTCTCCCGCTGGAAGTCCCCCTGCATGAGCCGGACACACCTGCCGCCCCGTAAGTCGATTGCTGGAATGATAATCAAGGACTGTTGCTCCGGAACCGGTGGCCCGGTTCTGCTTCATCAAAAAGCCGGATTACAGCAACTCCCCGGGCGGGGGGCCGGACCGACTATTCCTATCGGTCAGCCGGGGCTTATCGATACCCGGGAAAAGTTTTCAGTATTTCCTCGACGCCGTCTTCGGCCAGTTCGGCCGCCGTCACCCACCTGAGCCCCCTTCTGAAAAACGTCGAGGACTGCAGGACATTCTCGGAAAACGACTGCTGGGTCCTGTCGTACATTCTCCCCCAGACCAGATCGCCGTCGCTGACCCGGATCAGGTAGATCCCGAAGGTGACCGAAGCCGGGCGCTCGGCCGAGAAGGCATACCCTACCCGCTCACGGAAGCAGGAAACGTAGCCGATCACGATCCCGTCGACTTCGAGCGCCTTGCCCGTTTTCTGGAGCTGCTGTGCCACCGACGCGCTCGTGCTCTCGCTTCTCACCTTCTGGTAGACGAGATCGCTCTGGTAGGGCGGAATGACAACAAATTGGCCCGATTTCTCGAGTCTCTGGAGGAAAAAATCCTGCACGAGGGCTTCGGCATTCTGAGGCAGCGCGCATGTGGAAAAGACGGTGCCGCTCACGGGACAGCGGACCGCACGGCCGCCATCCTCGGAGGTCAGCTTCTCGAAGGACACGACGGCAAGTTTCTTGAAAATGAGGGGTTCGCCGGCGGTCTCCGCTGCCGTGCGCACCGGTGTGCTCGAGGCGCATCCCGTGAGGACGGGAACGAGAAAGCAGAAGGCTGCAATGAGTGCGATACGGATTTTCAAAAAGGGTTTCACGCTTTACCCCCGCCGGGATGCTCTGAGAATGGTGAAAGGGCGGAAAACAGAAAAGAACAAAAAAAGAAGGCCTTCAACAGACCTCTTTCGCATCAAAGGGTTCCCTTCGTGGAAAGGACCCCGCTGATGCGAGAATTCACGGTGACGGCCTCCCGCAAGGCGCGTGCAAATGCCTTGAAAATCGCCTCTGCGATGTGATGATTGTTCTTACCATACATGACGTTGACGTGCAAGGTCATTCCGCTGTTGTCGGTGAAGGCCTTGAAGAACTCACGGATGAGCGCGAGGTCAAAGGTCTTGATTTTCCGGACCCCGAAATCCACGCGGTAAACGAGATAGGATCGACCGGACAAATCGAGTTGAACCGCTGCGAGGCTCTCATCCATCGGGACCGTGGCGGAGCCGTAACGGTTGATCCCCTCTTTTGCCTTCAATGCCTCCCGGAAGGCCTTCCCCAGGCAGATCCCGATGTCCTCGACGAGGTGGTGATCATCAACGTCCGTATCCCCGCTGCCCTTGATCGTGAGGTCGAAGAGACCGTGCCGGGCCATCAGAGTGAGCATGTGATCGAGGAAAGGGATCATTGTGGCGATCTTTCCCTTGCCCGTCCCATCGAGATCCAGAAGGATGTGGATGTCCGTCTCCGACGTCTTCCGGTCGATCTTTGCTTTCCTGGCCATTATGACACTCCGTCAGATACTTGAGATAAACCCTATTAACGTCTTTTCACTGGCCACTAGACCACTTTGTTCAACGCGTACTCTATGATCCCCTCCGCCCCCGCCTCCTGCAGGAGGGGAATGAGGTCGCGGGTGATGCCGCTGTCCACCACCGTCTCCACAGCGAACCACTCCTCGTTGTAGAGGTTCGAGATGGTGGGCGCCTTCAGGGAGGGCAGCAGCAGGATCACGCGGCCCAGGTTTTCCTTGGAGACGTTCATCTTGATGACCACCTTCCCCATGCCCAGAAGCGAGCCCTTGAGCATCGTCCGGATCTGCTCGATCTTGCGTCGCTTCCAGGGATCCTCCCAGGCATCCTTGTTGGCGATGAGCTGGGTGTTGGTCCGCATCAGCTCGTGCACGATGCGCAGCCGGTTCGCCTTGATGGTGCTCCCTGTCTCGGTGACTTCCACGATGGCATCGACAAGATTCTCGACAACCTTCGCTTCCGTCGCCCCCCAGGAAAATTCCACCTTGACGTCAATATTGCGCTCCTTGAAGTAGCGCTTCGTGAACTGCACCAGTTCCGTGGAGATCTTCTTTCCCTGCAGATCCTCGATCTTCATGACAGGCGAATCCTCGCGCACGACGAGGACCCATCGCGCGGGTTTGGCCAGCACCTTCGAGTACACCAGGTCCTCGATTACGACGACGTCCGACTCGTTCTCGGTGACCCAGTCATGGCCCGTCAGGCCCAGATCCAGGGTTCCCGCCTCGATGTACTTGGACATCTCCTGGGCCCTCACCAGGGAGCAGGAGATTTCTTCGTCGTCAATGTCCGGGAAGTAGCTGCGGCTGTCGTAGGTGATCCGCCAGCCCGCCCTCTTGAACAGATCGACCGTATTTAACTCGAGGCTCCCTTTCGGGATGCCCAGCTTCAGTTTTTTCATTTGTAGACATCCTTTGGGTTGAAGATGAGCTCGCCTACGATTTCCTCCCTGCCGCCGGAGAGCTTCCGGTAAAAGCACGAGCGGTATCCCGTGTGACAGGCCGCCTTGCCGATCTGGTCCACCATGAGCAGGATCGTGTCGTTGTCGCAGTCGATCCGGATCTCCTTCACCCTCTGGACGTTTCCCGAGGTTTCCCCCTTGACCCAGAGTTCATTTCGGGATCGGCTCCAGTAGGTGGCCTTTCCCGTTTCGAGGGTCTTGCGCCACGAGAGCTCGTTCATATAGGCAAGCATCAGGACTTCCTTCGTGACATCATCCTGAACGATGGCGGGAACGAGGCCGCCGCTTTTCTTGAAATCAGGTTCCACCATGATCGTTATTCCCGTCTCCTTTACCGCATCGGCACGAGAGATCAAACAGCCGGGGAAAAAGGATTTCACCCTTTTCTTTCCGGAAGCCTGAAGCCCAATGCCCGGTACCTGTTTATGTAACAGGTAATACTAAGGAAATGACCCGATTTTATCAAGCACTATTTTCTTTTCGTCTTGCCTGGCCCTGCATTTTGTGTTAGAAAAAAGACTGTCTTTTCTCCGGGTTATCGTCACGGCAGGAATCACGGAAGCGGTACAGGCACTTCAGAACTCATACGGAACGGAGGGCGAAATCGATGTCAGTCTTAATCGGCGGCGGCGTATCGGTCATGCTGGGCCTGGTCCTTCTTATCTTCTGGTACAAGCACTTTCTCGTTCTCCTCATGGGGGCGGTCCCTATCCTTCTCATCATGGGCGGAGCGCTCGCCGTTTACGTGGGCCTCGACGAGCTGAAGGACAAGATCCGGGAGACCCAGGAAAAGGAAAAGGAAGAACTCAACAAGGCCCGGGCCGAACTCGAGAGAGCCAAGGCGGAGGCCGACAAATACCGCGAGGAACTGGAGAAGCTCAAGGACGCTAAATAGTGAAGCTCCCCGCCTACAAGGCGGGGCCTGCGGGACGCGCCCCCGGTCCCGTTGAAAAACACCTTGACAGGAGTCCGAAAATCCCTTAACGGAATAACCCTGTCCAGAAAAAAAGGTTCAAAACGGAATGAACATCAGCACATTTCTGAATCAACCCTGCGAATCCCGCCTTCGTCAGTACTCCTACATGTATTGATGCCTGCTGTCCAGCCTCCAGGTGGGCAAGCAGGCTTCCCGGAACACCCGCGTATTTCACGCTCCATCCCGCATTGACATCAGCCAATAAGGCCTCTGTATTCGGCCGACGACGGGATTCTATCAATGGTCGCATCGGACAACCAGTGACATCTTGGAGGGCAAAGTCATGAGAAGGGAAACAACGGCAGTTCTGTCACTCATTTTTCTGCTTACAGCGGCAGTCACGCTCGGCTCGTGGACGGCGGCCGGGGCGGCGACCAACCTGACCTACAGCATCTTCTTCCCGCCCACGCACGCCCAGACAAAGGCGGCAGAGGCCTGGGCGAAGGAGATCGAGAAGCGCAGCGCAGGCAATGTCAAGATCTCCGTCTTCCCCGGGGGGACGCTGACCCCGGCCGATCAGTGCTACGACGGCGTCGTCAAGGGGATCTCCGACATCGGCATGTCCGCCTTCGCATACACCCGAGGCCGCTTCCCCGCTATGGAGGCCCTTGATCTTCCCCTCGGGTACCCGAACGGGCGGGTGGCCACCCGCGTGGCCAACGAATTCTACCTGTCCATGAAACCCAAGGCCCTGGAGAATGTGAAGGTCCTCTACCTGCACGCCCACGGCCCCGGACTTCTGCACACGAAGAAGCCCGTGAAGAAACTCGAAGACCTCAAGGGAATGAAGGTCCGCTCGACGGGCTTCAGCTCAAAGGTCGTCGAGGCCCTCGGTGCCGTTCCCGTGGCCATGCCGCAGGGAGAGACCTACGAGGCGCTCAGCAAGGGGATCGTGGACGGGACGATCGGCCCCATCGAGGTGCTCAAGGGCTGGAAGCAGGCCGAGGTGGTCAAATCCACGACGGACTGTTTCGACGTGGGCTACACGACGGCGTTCTTCGTCGTCATGAACCTCAAGAAGTGGAATGCCCTTCCCCCTGATGTCCGCAAGGTCTTCGAGGATGTGAGCCGCGAGTGGGTCGACGTGCACGGCAAGGCCTGGGACGAGGCGGACAAGGAAGGCCGGGCCTTCACGCTGAGTCTCGGCAACCAGATCATCCCCCTGTCGGCACAGGAAAGCGCCCGCTGGAAGAAGGCCGTCACGCCCGCGATCGAGGAATACGTGAAGAATGCGGAACAAAAGGGTGTATCGGGCCGCAAGTCCGTGACGCAGGCCGAAACCCTGATCACGAAATACCGGAAGCAATACAAATAACCGCACCCGGAGGGGAAATCGCCAGTGCTTCGCACCCTAGCTAAATCGATGGATCGGGTCTCGGTCTGGATCAACGGGGTCTCGGCTGCGGCGGTTGTGTTCATCATGCTCTTGACCTGCGCCGACGTCGTGATGCGCCTCTTCGACAGGCCGATCCCCGGCACCTATGAGCTGATCGGCTACTTCGGGGCGGTGATCGTCGCCTGCGCGCTGGCCTACACCTTCGTCGAGCGGGGCCACATCTCCGTGGAGCTACTCGTCGACCGCCTGCCCGCAAGGCCGCGGGCTTTCATTGAGGGGACGGGATACCTCCTGTCGGCTATTCTGTTCGGCCTGCTTGCCTGGCAAAGCCAGGTCTACGCGATGGACCTCCACGAGAGCGGGGAAGTTTCCCCCACCATCGGAATCCCGACGTGGCCCTTCGTCTTCAGCCTCACGGCGGGGTGCGGCATGCTCTCGCTCGTGCTCTTTCTGGAGGCCCTCCGGCAGATGAAAAGGGGGCTTGCGCCATGACGCCCACGGAAGCCGGCCTCTACGGGTTTGTCATCCTGATCGCCCTCATGTTCCTGAAGATCCCCGTGGGCTTCGTCATGGCCCTCGTGGGCTTCGGGGGTTTTGCCTTCCTCGTATCCTGGGACGCTGCGCTGCAGCTCATGGCACAGGACTTTTTCTCCGTCTTCGGTTCCTACAACCTCACAGTCATCCCGCTGTTCGTCCTCATGGGGCAGGTTGCGCACCACGCGGGAATCAGTGGCCGGCTATTCAACGCGGCCCAGACGTTTTTCGGGCATTTGCGCGGGGGGCTTGCGGTGGCCACCATCGGCGCCTGCGCCGGGTTTTCGGCCATCTGCGGCTCCACCAGCGCCACGGCCGCCACGATGGCCTCGGTGGCCCTCCCGGAAATGAAAAAATACAACTACGACCCCGCTCTGGCGACAGGTGTCGTCGCGGCAGGGGGAAGCCTCGGGATCCTGATCCCGCCCAGCACGATCTTCATCATCTACGGCATCATGACGGAGCAGTCCATCGGAAAGCTCTTCCTGGCGGGGGTCATCCCGGGGATCCTCATGGCGCTGCTCTTCATCGTCACGATCTTCATCTGGACGTGGCTCAAGCCGGAGCTGGTCACGCCCGCCCCGAGATCCACGTTCCGGGAAAAACTGGCCTCCCTTACCGGCGTCATTGAAACCTTCATCCTCTTTGCCGCCGTCATGGGCGGCCTCTTCATGGGGATATTCACGCCCACCGAGGCCGCCGCCGTGGGGGCCTTCGGGACCATCCTCATCGCGCTGGCCGGTCGCAACCTGACCTGGAAAGGCTTTGTCCAGGCGCTCAACGAAACGACGCGCGTCTCCTGCATGATCCTCGTCATCGTGGCGGGCGCCACCGTTTTCGGTCACTTCCTCGCCGTCACGCGGATCCCCTTCGACGTGGGATACTGGGTTCGCGATCTGCCCCTCTCTCCAAACATGATCATGGCGGTCATCATCTTCATCTACATCGTCATGGGATGCCTCATGGACTCGCTTGCCATGATCACGCTCACCATCCCCATCTTCTATCCCGTGATCACGAGCCTGGGATTCGACCCCATCTGGTTCGGCGTCATCATCGTCGTCGTCACCGAGATGGGTGTCATCACGCCACCCGTGGGGATCAACGTCTACGTCGTGGCCGGCGTGGCCCGCGACGTGCCACTCCACGTGATCTTCAATGGCGCGCTTCACATGCTCATGGCCCAGCTCGCCACAGCGATCCTGCTCATCCTCTTCCCGCAGATCGCCCTTTGGCTGCCGTCGTTGATGAAGTAATGCCGGACGATCAAACCTTGCAATTCAGCGAAGATCGATTAAAATCAAATCGGGTCCGAGGCTGCCTCCTCGGAGGTTTTCATAACGGTCGGGCCGCCATCTGTCGTAAAAGCAGGTTGCGGCCTTTTCTTTCTTCATCGGATGCGCTCACAGGAATGGACCATGTTTTTTCTGCACGACATTCTCGTCATCATCGGGCTATCCGCCGCCGTGCTCTACCTCTGCCACCGGCTCCAGATCCCGGTCATCGTGGGCTTTCTTCTGACGGGCCTGCTCACGGGCCCCTACGGCTTTCGCCTGATCGGGGACATCAAGGCGGTCACGGAGCTCGCCGAGATCGGCGTCATTGCCCTGCTCTTCACCATTGGCCTGGAATTCTCCTTTAAGAATCTCCTCGAGATCCGGCGCACGGCGCTCCTCGGCGGGACCCTCCAGATGGCGCTGACGCTCGCCGCGGCAGCAGGAGTCTCCTATGCCCTCGGCCAGCCCTGGCGACAGGCTGTCTTCATCGGGTTTCTCACGGCCCTGAGCAGTACCGCCATCGTCATGAAACTCCTTCAGGACCGGGCGGAAGTCGAGTCGCCGCAGGGGGTGAATGCCCTGGGAATCCTGATCTTTCAGGACCTCATCGTGGTCCCCATGATGATCCTCCTGCCCTTCCTGGGCGGGACGGCCCAGGTAACACAGGGAGATATCCTGCTGATTTTGGCCAAGTCCGCCGGTGTGGTTCTCTTCACGGTTGCCGCCACCCGCTGGGTCGTACCGTGGATTCTCCACAAGGTCGCCCGGACCCAGAGCCGTGAGCTCTTCCTGCTCACCACGGTTTTCATCTGTCTTGCCGTGGCGTCACTGACCTACGCGGCAGGTCTTTCACTGGCGCTGGGCGCCTTCCTGGCCGGTCTCGTCATCTCCGATGAATACAGCCATCAGGCCATGGGCGACATCCTTCCCTTCCGGGATATCTTCGCGAGCTTTTTCTTCGTCTCCGTGGGTATGCTCCTCGATCTGGGGTTTCTCGTCCGGCACCCCGCCTACATTCTGACCATCGCCGGGGGGATCATGCTGCTCAAGGCCCTCGTGGCCACGGGGTCCTCCCTGGTTGTCGGGCTCCCGCTGCGGGCCTCCGTCCTTGTGGGGCTCGCGATCTGCCAGATCGGCGAGTTTTCCTTCATCCTTGCCGAAACAGGGAAAAGCCAGGGGCTGCTTTCGGTCGATCTCTACCAGGAATTCCTGGCCCTCTCGGTTCTGACCATGATGGCGACGCCCTTTCTCTTCCGGTTTTCTCCGCGAATCGCCGAAGCCCTAACCCGCCTGCCTCTCCCCCTTCGCTGGAAGCGGGGGACCTCGCACGTCCACGGCGCAAAGCGCTTCCATGAGAAGGACCATCTCGTCATCATCGGGTTCGGCATGACGGGGAGAAACATCGCAAAGGCGGCCCGGGAAACGAAGATCCCCTACGCAGTTCTTGACATGAACCCCGACCGGGTCCGTGATGAGAAGGAAAAGGGCGAGCCTATCTTCTATGGCGACGCCACCCACGAGCCCGTGCTCGCCCATGTAAACATCCGCCAGGCCCGGACGCTGGTCATCGTGATCAACGACACTGCGGCCGCCAGGAGGATCACCACGATTGCCCGGCATCTCAACGGCAGGCTTCACATCATCGTCCGGACCCGGTTTCGCGAAGAGATCACGCCCCTCATGGACCTCGGCGCGAGTGAGGTAATCCCCGAGGAATTCGAAGCCTCCGTGGAGATCTTCAGCCGGATTCTCTCGCGATACCTTATTCCGGAGGAGGAGATCCACCGCTTCGTGGAAGAGATCCGGTCGGACGGGTACGCCATGTTCCGGAATCTCTCGAAGCACGCCACATCGTGCCCGAACATCGGGGCCTGCATGCCCGACATGGACCTGCGCTCGCTCCGGGTCCACGGGACATCCCCCCTGGCCGGTAAGACAATCGCCGAGGCAAAACTGGGGAGCCAATACGGGGTCACGGTTCTCGCCGTGAGGCGCGATGCGGAGATCTTTTCCATCCCGCAGGCTGACCTCGATCTTCGACCGGACGACATCCTCTTCATTGTCGGCCCGCCCGAGAAGATCACGGAACTCGAGAAGGTTCTCCGGGGAGAGCGTTCATGACGGTAAGCGAGGAAAATCCGAAGATCGGAAGTCAGGAAGACGCTTCAAGGCGCAGGACAAGGGCTGTGCGAGTGGGCAGATAGGCAAGAAGCTGATGGCGCAGCTCAGACCCCTTTCCTTGCGGCTGCGTGAAATAAACCTGGTCCGGCTCGAGACGCCCATGGCCGCCATAGATTTCGGCGTCGCTGTCCATAACCAGACGGTACTGCCCGGGCGGTGCGTCGATCCGGTAGCCGTCATAGGAGCGCGACGGGTGGAAGTTGAAGATGAAAAGGTGCCCTGCCCGTTCGAAGGCGAGGACCTTGGTTTCGTTGTGCTCGTGCAGGAGGCGGGGATTCCCTGACCCCAGGAGGTCGACGCGCCGGGCCAGACTCACCGAGTCGACGTCGAACCGTGCGAGCTTCTGATAACGCAGGGTCCCGTCGTCCACGAGGCTCCACTGGCGTCTCGCGTACCTGTAGGACCAGCCGTTGCCCTCCCGGGGAAAATCGATCCACTCGGGGTGGCCGAACTCGTTTCCCATGAAATTCAGATAGCCGTTTCCCGCCGTGGCCAGCGTCACGAGACGGATCATCTTGTGCAGCGCCATCCCCCGGTCCACGCGGATGTTGTCGCGGAAGATGCTCATGTCCGTGTACATGTCGGCATCGATCATCCGGAAGATGAGGGTCTTGTCCCCAACGAGGGCCTGGTCATGCGATTCGGCGTAGCTGATGGTCTTCTCGTCGTGCCGCCGGTTGTTGAGCTCGTGCCACAGCCGACCCAGGGGCCAGTCCTCGTCAGCCGTTTCCTTGGTGAGCCGGATCCAGTAGTCCGGCACGCCCATGGCGAAGCGGTAGTCGAACCCGGTCCCGCCCCCCACTGCGGGCACGGCCAACCCCGGTATGCCGCTCACATCCTCGGCGATCGTGACGGCATCGGGCCGCACATCGTGGATCACACGGTTCGCCAGGGCGAGGTAGGCCAGGGCGTCCTCGTCGACACTGGCGTCGAAATAATCCTCGTAGGGCGTAAAGGCTTTCCCCAGGCCGTGGTGCAGGTAGAGCATGCTCGTCACGCCGTCGAAGCGGAACCCGTCGAAACGATACTCGTCGAGCCAGAAGCGGCAGTTGGAGAGCAGGAAGTGCAGGACCTGGTGTTTCGCGTAATCGAAGCAGCGCGAATCCCAGCCCTCGTGGCGGCCCCGCGGGCCCTTGTGGAAATACTGGTGGAGCGTACCGTCGAAACGGCCGAGCCCTTCCACCTCGTTCGATGCGGCGTGGGAATGGACGAGGTCCATGACCACGCAGAGTCCCTCGGCATGGGCCGCGTCGATCAGTTCCTTGAGATCCTCGGGGGGGCCGAAACGCGATGAGGCGGCGAAATAATTCGTCACCTGGTAACCGAAGGAGCCGTAGTAGGGATGCTCCTGTATCGCCATGAGCTGGATTACGTTGTAGCCTGAACGGACGATACGCGGCAGGGTATTTTTTGTGAACTCGCGGTAGGTGCCGATGCCTTCCTTCTCCTGGGCCATGCCCACGTGGGCCTCGTAGATGAATGGCGGCTGCGTTGGACGCCGGAATCCTTCCTGCCGCCAGCGATAAACGGCGGGCGGGTCCCAGACCTGGGCATTGAAGATGAGGGTATGGGGATCCTGCACGACTCGCCGTGCCCACGCCGGGATGCGGTCGCCATGCCCCCCGGGCCAGTGGACCCGGAGCCGATAGAGATCGCCGTGGGCCATCGCATCCGGGGCAAGGCGGATCTCCCAGACTCCGTCGGCCCCCTCAAGGCGCTCCATGGCGAAGGCCCTCTTCTCCTGCCAGTCCGTCATCTGCCCGACGAGATCCATGCGCGTCGCATTCGGCGCCCACTCCCGCAGGACCCAATCGCCGCCCAGTCGGTGCAGGCCGAAATATTCGTGCCCGCTGGCGAAATCGGCAAGGCTCATCCGTCCGCCCGTGAGGCGCTTCTCGATCTCGTCGACACGGCGCAGGCGCCTCGTGAGCGCTCGGCAGTAGGGTCTCAGGAGCGGGTCTCTCCCGACCAGCTGTTCTGTGATCTCCTGCAGCCGCCTCGCCGCCGCCGTTTCGGCTTCCCTGTTCATGAAACCCCTCACCGTTTTCGCATCTCCGCGCACATCGGGCTGTGCCCTGATTGCATCATACAGAAATTGCTTTTTTGTGCAAGACTCCGGACAAGACACCTTTGCACGACGGGTTGACAATCCATGCAATTATTTGTATACGAATTTCATGATCCAGCTCGTCTGAAAAGGAGGCCCTATGGCGGCGGACAAGACCCTCATCGCAGAGATCAACGGCAACGTCAGGCACCTCATCCAGCTTTTGCAGACCCGCTCCAAGAAGATCCGCAAGGACACGGGAATCACCGGTCCCCAGCTTCTGGCCATGAAGACCCTTTTCGAGTCGCCCGACTTGAGTATCTCGGAGCTCGCCCGCCGTATTTACCTGCATCCGGCAACGGTGGTCGGGATCGTCGACCGGCTCGAGGCTCGGAGTTTTGTCAAACGAAGGCGCTCGAAAGAAGACCTCAGGCAGGTCAACGTCAGGCTGACCGCGAAAGGCAAAGGCGTCCTGCGAAAAGCCCCCGGGGCTGCAACGGCCTCCGCGCTGAGCGGGCTGGAAACACTCCCGGACAAAAAGCTCAAGCGCCTCTCAGTCAGCCTCTCGCAACTCGTCCGGATTCTCGAACTCTCGGCGAAAGGGCCCGTCGCAAAACGCCGCAGGGGCCGGCCCCGGAAAGAAGAGTCCATGCCCCGCAAGCAGGGAGGCAGGAAATCCTCGTAACGCGGGGCGCACTCCCGGTCGCGGAAGCGGGAATTCCCCTCAAGCTTGCCGCCCGATCCTGCACGATGTACCGCCGTCAGCACGGAGGATAAGGCTGCAGGCTTCGGGCTTCAGGATTAAAAAAAGGATCGGGTAAGCATAATCCCGATCCTCTTCATTTTATCGATAATGGATCTTTAGCCTGTAGCCTGTAGCCTGTAGCCTGTTACACCTGCCCCTTGATCAGTTTGTAGAAGAGAATCACCGCCCCCGCCGATACGGCCGAGTCGGCCACGTTGAAGGCGGGCCAGTGGTAGGTGGATATGTAGACATCGAGGAAGTCGATCACCTCGCCGAGGCGGATACGGTCGATGAGGTTTCCCACGGCGCCCCCCATGATGAGCGCCATCCCGTAGGTGAGCAGGATATCTTCCGTCTTCATCTTGACAACGTAGAAGACAATGAGCCCCGCGGCGAAGATGGACACGCCGATCAGGAAGAAGGCCCGCAAAAACGGCGAAGCGTCTGACAGGAAGCCGAAAGCGGCTCCCGGATTTCTCACGTAGGTGATGTTGAAAAAGCCGTGGATGACGGGAATGGACTCATGCAGCGTCATGTGCGTATCGATGTAGACCTTCGTGATCTGATCGAGCACGACGATGACGAGCACGGTGAGCACAAACAGCAGGTAGTTTCTTTTCACGATGCAAATTCCTCAATATAAATCCCCCTTTCATCCCCCTTTACAAAAGGGGGAAAGAGGGGGATTTTCTTTGCCTGTAGCCTGTAGCCTTTACCCCAGGTTCGCGAGGCACCGCGGGCAGATCGTCGGGTGATCGGCATTGCGCCCCAGCTCCTCGCTGAAGATCCAGCAGCGCTCGCACTTCTCTCCGCCTGCCTTCGCCACGGAAACCTTGAGGCCGGGCATCTCTGTGCTCTCGAAGGCGTCTTTCAGCTCACTGCCCTTCTGCACGCGGAACCCGGAGATGATGCAGAACGCCCGCATATCCTCCTCGTACTTCGAGAGAAGCTCCACGAGTGTTGCCGGACCGGTCACGGTCACGGCCGCATCGAGCGGATGGCCGATGACCTTGCTCTTCCGTGCCGTCTCCATGGCCTTGGAGATCTCGCCGCGCACCGCGATCAGGGTCTTCCAGGTATCGCCCAGCTTCTCGTCGGCCCATGCCGGGTCTGGCGCGGGGAACTGCGTCAGGTGCACGCTGGCAGCCTTCCCCTCGCAGGCGGGCAGGCTCTGCCACACCTCCTCGGCCGTAAAGGTGAGGATCGGGGCCAGCAGCCTCGTCATGGCGTCGAGAATGATGAACATGGCGCTCTGGGCGGAGCGCCGGCTCTTCGATGCCTTGCCTGATGTGTAGAGGCGATCCTTGAGCACGTCGAGATAGAGGGAGCTTAGATCCACCGTGCAGAAATTGTAGAGCGTGTAGTAGACGATGTGGAACTGGAAGTTCTCATAGGCCTTCCGCGACCGCTCGATGAGGGCCTGCAGGCGGTACAGGGCCCACCGGTCGATCTCCTCCATCTCGGCGTAGGGGATCAAGTCCTTCTTCGCATCGAAGTCGCTGAGGTTGCCGAGGATGTAGCGGCTCGTGTTGCGGATCCGGCGATACGCCTCGACGAGGCGCTCCAGGATCTCGTCGGAGATCCGGATGTCGTCGGTGTAGTCCTCGGCGGCGACCCACAGGCGCAGGATCTCGGCGCCGAACTTGTCGATGATTTCCTGGGGATCGATGACGTTTCCGACGGATTTGGACATTTTCTTCCCCTCGCCGTCGACAACGAAGCCATGGGTAAGTACCGTCGTGTAGGGAGCCCGGCCGCGCGTTCCCACCGACTCGAGCAGCGACGAGTGGAACCAGCCGCGGTGCTGGTCGCTCCCCTCGAGGTACATGTCGCAGGGGGAGCGAAGTGTGCTTCTCGTCTCGAGAACGGCGGCGTGGCTCACGCCGGAGTCAAACCAGACATCCAGAATGTTCGTCTCCTTGCGAAACGTCGTGCCCTTGCAGTTCGGGCAGGCCGAACCGGCGGGCATCAAATCCTTCGGCTCGCGCTCGAACCAGACGTCGGCGCCGCGCTCGCGCATGAGCCCCACCACGTGATCGAAGATCTCTTTCGAGTACACGACGGTGTCGCAATCCTTGCAGTAGAAGAGGATGATGGGCACGCCCCAGAGCCGCTGGCGCGAGATACACCAGTCGGGCCTGTTCTCCACCATGCCGTAGATCCGGTCGCGTCCCCACGAGGGGATCCACTGGACGCTGTTGATGCTCTCGAGGGCCTTTTTGCGCAGCCCGTTCTTCTCCATGGAAATGAACCACTGCTCGGTGGAGCGGAAGATGATGGGTTTCCTGCAGCGCCAGCAGTGCGGGTAGGAGTGCTCGATGTCACCCACGCCGAGCAGCGCCCCCACTTCCTTGAGCTTCTCGTTGACAGCCTCGTTGGCGTCGAAGACGAACTGCCCCGCGAAGAACTCCACGTCCTTCGTGAAGTTGCCGTCCTCGTCGACGGGGGCGTAGTTGTCGAGGCCGTACACCATGCCGATCTCGTAGTCCTCGGCTCCGTGGCCCGGGGCGATGTGAACCATGCCCGTGCCCGCATCGAGGGTGACGAAGGGGGCCAGGATGAAGACGCTCTCGCGGTCGATGAAGGGGTGTTTCGCCTTGAGTCCCTCCACCACCTCTCCGGGGAACTCGTCGACGATCTCGTACTGCTTGAACCCGAAGGCGCCCATACAGGCGTCGACGAGATCCCTGGCCATGATGAGAACCTCTGCCGTCTGCTTCACCTTCACGGCGGCATAGATGAATTCCTTGTGGAACGCGATGGCCAGGTTGGCCGGGATCGTCCAGGGGGTCGTCGTCCAGATGACGGCGAAGACCTTCTCGCCCTTGAGTTTCGGCCGGACGGCCGAGATCTCAGAGATCATCGGGAACTTGACGTAGATGGCCGGCGTCACGTGATCGCCGTACTCCACCTCCGCCTCGGCCAGCGCCGTCTTGCAGGTGGCGCACCAGTAGACGGGCTTCTTGCCCTTGTAGACGTCGCCGCTCAGCATCAGCTTGGCGAACTCGGCCGCCGTGATCGACTCGTACTCGTAGGCCATGGTAAGGTAGGGGTTGTCCCATTCGCCGAACACCCCGAGGCGCTTGAACTCGTCTCGCTGGATGCCCACGTACTTCTCGGCGTATTTGCGGCAATAACGGCGCTTCTCGGTCTGCGAGAGCGTGCCCTTTTTATCGCCCAGTTCCTTGTCCACCTGGTGTTCGATGGGAAGGCCGTGGCAGTCCCAGCCGGGAACGTAGATGCTGTCGAAGCCCGCCATGTTCTTCGATTTGATGACGAGATCCTTGATGATCTTGTTCAGGGCCGTGCCGAGATGAATGTCGCCGTTGGCGTAGGGGGGGCCGTCGTGCAGGATATAGGTCGGGAGGCCCTTGGAGACCTCGCGGATCCTGTCGTAGATCCGGATCTGCTCCCACCACGTGAGAATCTCAGGCTCCTTTTTGGCGAGACTGGCCTTCATGGGGAATTCGGTCTTGGGCAGATTCAGGGTTGCCTTGTAATCCATGGTACCTCCGAGGCCAAGGGCTAAGGACAAATGGCTAATGGTGAATGAAGACGGTTCAGGGATAAGGGTTAGAAGCCTTTAGCCTTTAGCCTTTAGCCTTTAGCCTTTAGCCTTTAGCCTTTAGCCGTTAGCCGTTGGCCGTCGTTTCGCATTTTAATTCTGTGCACTTACCACATTGCTCGATGAGTTTCAAGGATGGATGAGTAAATAAAAAGGCCTCCCGCCGAAACGGGAGGCCTTTTTCAGTCATGGTAGAGGACGCGAAACGTCCTGGTTTACATATCCATTCCGCCCATTCCGCCGTAACCGCCGCCACCG
>CAZUBX010000073.1:0-15995 GCA_964619035.1 uncultured Syntrophaceae bacterium
CAGGGTGTTGTTCAGATAAAGAATTTACAGGATGGAGTAACATACAAGGGACGAGTAGAAAGAAGAATGCATAAAGAGAAGGCCGGCGGGGGATTTCCCTTCCGGCCTTTTGCCTTTAGCCCTTTGCTGTCAGTTGGGCTATCTTCTTTTCAACCAGGCGGCGGTGGATGGCTGTGTCCCGCGTGACTTCATCGGCCAGGGCCCGGAAGCGCTGATCGTCTGTCTGGACGACCTCGGTGAAGCGGCATTCGATAAGGGCCTGTTCGATGTCCCGGGCGATGTGCAGGGCTTTCATTTCCGGCACGGTGAACTGCTTCACGCTCTCGATATCGCGTTCGACACCGGAAATGAAGGTCTGCAAGGCCATCGAGCTGAAGGGCCGACCGGGCTGGAAGTTTCCGGGATTGCCGGTGAGGATCGCGATCATCGAGCGGATGTGCTCCGAGTGGTGCTTCTCTTCCGCGGCAAGCCCCTGCCAGAATTCCACGTCTTCCTTCCAGAGACCGGCACAGGCCTCGTAGAGGCGCTCGACGGCCGACTCGGCACGGGCCATCAGTTCCATGGCCTCCAGGGTGCGATCCAGCGCGGGTGACGTCATGGGTTCCTCCTGAGCTCAGGAAAAAGTACTACTTCCTTCCCGTCTTATCGGCTGGTTCCTTCATTTTCTTTACCCCCTGCGACATCCTGATCGGGATGTGTGAGTAAATCTATACACAATCAATATCTATATGGCTATAATAGCTGCAGTTGTTATTCGCATGGACGAGGCTGACCGTAGACATAATCGCTTGACATAGCCAGTATTTTTCTTCATTTTCACGGTCCTGTTATGAAGCTGCGAAATTTTCGTAAACGCGGTGGCACACACCTAACACAGGGAAGGTGATCATGGAAATCGTTACAAACAGACCCGTGGAACCGGGGGCGATGTTCGAAAAAATCCGGAAATCCCGGGCGGGGTCCGTCCTGCTTCATTACGCCGTGGTCAAAAGCCAGACCGGAGACCGGGTATCGGCAGGCATCCACTTTGAGAAAGCCGGGGATATGGAGGGAGAGCTGCGTGCGATTGCAGCAGACATCAAACAACGATGGAATATCGAGGACGTGCTCCTGGTCCGGAGGCTTGGCATATTGGATGTCGGCGACATCATCTCCCTGATTGCCGTGAGTTCCCCGGACAGCAATGATGCATTCGAGGCCTGTCGCTATGGACTGGGGAAATTCAAAAAAATGACGACCCTGAAAAAAACCGAAAGGTTCCTGGGTAAGGAAGGGACATGACGTGCCAGGAAGGGCAGGCGCTGCAAGAGGCGACTGCAGGGCAGGAAAATATCTCAAAACTATACAGACAGGCCTCATTCCTGGCCGTCGTGACGATTCTCTATAATATCCTGGAAGGCGTCGTTTCTGTTTATTTCGGTGTGGACGACGATGCACTCAGTCTCTTTGGATTCGGGCTGGATTCTTTTGTAGAGGTTGTCTCCGGCATCGGTGTGTGGCACATGATCCATCGTCTGCGGCGTTTTCCAGAAAGCGATCCGGACCGATTCGAGAAGACGGCCCTGCGCATTACCGGCTCAGCGTTCTACATTCTGTCTGTCGGGCTGATTGTCACCGGCCTGCTGAATCTGGTTCATGGCCAACGACCGGAGACGACCTTCTGGGGAATCGCCATTGCCTTGATCTCCATATCGGCCATGTGGATTCTGATCCGCTACAAGATGAAGGTGGGACGGCAGCTCCATTCGGAGGCCATTCTGGCCGATGCAAACTGCAGCCGGGTCTGCCTGTGGCTCTCGTGGGTCCTGCTGTTTGCGAGCGCAGGATACGAACTGACGGGTATCGGGGGCATCGATGCCGCGGGGGCCATCGTGATTGCCGCCCTTTCATTTCGCGAAGGTCGGGAAGCCTTTGAAAAGGCCCGGGGCGAAACCTGCCCCTGCGGGAGTTGCGGCGCCGATTAATTTGGCATAGAATGAAGGAGGTGAAGCAAAATGTGGTAAAACGGTCCTCCCCCGATTTGGGGTTGGGGAATGATGATATTCCCGTTCTTCGGCATTCTCTTCATGGTTGTATGTCTTTTCCTCATGTTCCAGATGTTCAGCCGCCGGGGTTTCATGCGCGGCCATCGCGAAGACGAGATCGACGACCTGAAACGGGAGATCAAGGGACTAAAAGAGGTAATCGTCAAACTGCAAAGCGGACGTGAAGCTTTCAATGTGAGCAAGGACAGGAAGGACTAGGCATGTCCGCAGACGTAAGACTGAATAAACTGACATCCGAATTCGATAAGGGAATTGCACTGTCGAAATGCCGGAAGTGCGGCTGCATGAAGGGGGCGCTCGAGGAGATTCGCGACAGCCTGGCAGCAGGCGGGGATCAGGACGCCCGCGCTCTCAGGGGAAAGGTGGAGACCTGGCTCGGGAAAACGCAGGAGAGTCTCTACACCTGACTGGGCTGCAAGCACTGCTACCCGGCGGTGGCAATGAATCTGTTTTACGAAGCGTTCCCGGAGCTCGAAGGCAGTGCCCCCGGGACCTGCGACACGGGGGCAGCGGCCCCGCAGTCTTGGCCCCCCGTTCCGGGAGAGTACTTTGTTCTGTGCGAACACAAGACCTCTCATGTGGCCGTGTCGACCCTCGCCAGTATCGGATTGGCAGAGGAGCTGGCCCGCCTGGCCCCCAGGGACCTTTGCATGGCCGGCAAGACGGAAACGGAAAACATCGGCATCGAGAAGGTGATCCAGAATACCATTACCAACCCCTCCATCCATTATCTCATCGTGGCCGGCAAGGACCCCGAAGGCCACCGGAGCGGCGCCACTCTCCTTTCCCTCTGCGAAGACGGGGTCGACAGGGCCTTGCGGGTGATCGGGTCGCCCGGGCGGCGGCCGGTCCTGAAGAACGTCACCCCCGAGGAGGTCGAGGCTTTTCGCAGCCAGGTCACCCTTGTGAACATGATCGGTTGTGAGGATGCAGCGGAAGTGGTGACCCGCATCGGCGCACTCTCCAGGGGCGCACATCTTTCTTGCAGCGGCAAGGAGTTCGCCCGGGTGGTCAAGCCCGTGAAAATCTCCGCCGTCGAGGTGATCCGCGCGGAGAAAGTCAAAAAGACGGAACTGGACAAGGGGGGCTACTTCGTCATCCTGCCCCTGAAGGAAAAGGGAAGCATATCGGTTGAGCATTACACCAACGATAACCGGCTCCTCCGGATCATTGAGGGGAAGGATGCCGTGAGCCTCTATCGGAGCATTGTCGCGAACGGCTGGGTCACTCAGCTCTCCCACGCCGCCTATCTCGGAAAAGAGCTGGACCGTGCGGAACTCTCCATGAAACTCGATTTCAAATACGTCCAGGACGGGGCCTGACGGGATCCGGCGGGAAGCCCTTGTTGATTGCCTGGCAGGAATCTCCGGTCTTGAAAGACCGGAGATTCCTGCTTTTGCCTGATTTTACAGCTTAAAGAGAAGATCAGCGTAGGTCGGCACGGGCCACATGTCCGTGGGAACCAGCATCTCGATGGCATCGATGTCCGTGCGCAGGGCTTTCATCGCGGTGACGACCTCGTCGCGGCAGGTTTCAGCCTTCTTGACGCAGTCGTCAGCCTCCCTGGCCTTCGCCACGGCGGCCTCGAGCCCGCCCAGGGTCTTGTAGGACGAAGCCATCAGAACGCCCAGTTTCTTCAGGATATCTTCCTGAACGGATGCCGGAACCGATACGGCCTTGAAGCTGGACACCGAGTCGGCCAGAAACGTCGCATACTCGACGGCCGCGGGGATGAGCTGCTTCTTGGCCATGTCGATTGCCGTCAGGGCTTCGATGTTGATCTGCTTCGCATAGGTCTCGATGTAAATCTCATAACGGGAATGCAGTTCCTTGTGGGACAGGACCTTGTATTTTTCGAAGAGGTTCTGCGCCTTGTCCGTGACCAGCGCCTTCAGCGCGTCCACGGAGTTTGTCACGTTTGCCAGTCCCCGCTTCTTTGCCTCCTTGACCCACTCGTCGCTGTAGTTGTTGCCGTTATAGAGAACCCGGGCGTGCTTCTTGTACGTTTCCTTGATGATCGCCGCCGCCTCGGCATTCTTGTTCTTGGCTTTCTCGAGGCGCGTGGCGATCTCGTCCAGGGCCTCGGCGGCGATGGTGTTCAAGGCCACGTTCGCACCGGCGATCGACTGTGAGGAACCGACCATCCTGAATTCGAACTTGTTTCCCGTAAAGGCGAAGGGGGAGGTCCGGTTGCGGTCCGTGTTGTCCTTGGGAAATGCGGGCAGCGTGTCCACGCCCACCTTCAAGTACTGCGCGCCTTTCGAAGTGACGGGCTGGCCCTTTGAGAGCTTCTCCAGGATCGCCGTCAGTTCGTCGCCGAGGAAGATCGAAACGATCGCCGGGGGCGCCTCATTGGCGCCGAGGCGATGGTCGTTGCCGGCACAAGCGCAGGTCGCCCGCAGGATGTCGGCATGGGTGTCGACCGCCTTGATCAGCGCGCTTAAAAATAACAGGAACTGGACGTTTTCACCGGGCGTGTGACCCGGCTCGAGCAGGTTGTGCCCGTCATCGGTCGAGAGAGACCAGTTGTTGTGCTTGCCGGAGCCGTTGATGCCCGCGTAGGGCTTCTCGTGGAGCAGGCAGACCAGGTCGTGGCGCAGGGCGACCTTCTGCATGGTTTCCATGACGAGCTGGTTGTGGTCCGTTGCGATGTTCGTCGTCGTGTAGAGGGGGGCCATTTCGTACTGGGCAGGCGCGACTTCGTTGTGCTGTGTCTTGGAGGTGATGCCCATTTTCCAGAGCTCCGTGTTCAGATCCTGCATGTACGCGGAGACCCTGTCCTTAATAAAGCCGAAATACTGATCCTCCAGCTCCTGGCCCTTGGGGGCGGGGGCGCCGAAGATCGTCCGCCCCGTCAGCATCAGGTCGAGCCGCTCCGCGAAGAATTGTTTGTCCACGAGGAAGTATTCCTGCTCGGGGCCCACGGTGGACGAAACCCGGGACGAGGTGACGTTGCCCAGGGCTTTCAGCACGCGCACGGCCTGCTTTGACACGGCTTTCATCGACCGCAGCAGAGGCGTCTTCTTGTCGAGGGCTTCACCGTAATAAGAATAAAAGGCCGTCGGAATCGTCAGGGTGACGTTGCCGCTTGCATCTTCTTTCAGGAAGGCGGGAGAGGTGCAATCCCAGGCCGTATACCCTCTCGCTTCGAAGGTGCTGCGCAAGCCGCCGCTCGGGAAAGATGACGCATCGGGCTCGCCCTGTATCAGTTGCTTGCCGGAAAATTCCAGATATCCGCTGCCGTCGGAGGTCGGGGATATGAACGAGTCATGTTTTTCGGCGGTGATCCCGGTGAGCGGCTGAAACCAGTGCGTATAGTGGGTCGCCCCTTTTTCTACGGCCCAATCCTTCATGGCATTTGCCACGACTTCTGCAACTTCGGGCCGAAGCGGCATGTCTTTTTCTATGGATTCCCTCAGCGCCTTATAAGCTTCCTTGGGCAGACGCTCTTTCATGACCTTATCACTGAATACGTTGGAACCGAAAACTGCTGTTATCTCCATGATTCTCTCCTTCTCTTTATTTTTATTTTCTAAGCGCCAAGGTCTTTCAGTCCTAGGAGGCGAGGAATGCGGAAGCATTGATCCGCTCGGCACAGGTCCCGATGATGAACGCCGGCGTGATGACCGCAAACATGTACTGCTGGGTCGTGACGGCGCAGTGCGGGATAGCTGCCGCATCGTCTATGTCGGGCTGGCCGCCGATATTCCGGAGACCTTGCCGGTCAAGCCCGCCGATGGTCCCCTGGCCAGTTGCAGGGCCAAAGTCAGGCAATAACTATTCTATCCCCGGTGAAACGAAATTGCATCAAAACCGAAAGAGCGTTTTTCCTCGCACGAGTGCGCCGTAAAAGAAGGTCAGACCGGCGGGAGTCATGAGAGGAAGAAGTGCCGGTAATGTAGGCACTCAGGCGGTATCGCCGTTGTTCAGGAAAATGACTTCCCGAAACGAATTTGTACCTACTCAGAACCATGCTTGAGCAATAAGGGTGCCACGAGACGACATCAACGTAATTCATTGATATGACTTAATATAATGAAAAATGGCCGCGATCATGCGACGAAAATATAGATACATTTATGTATATAGATAACTGATTATAACAAAAGTGACACATTTTTAATCCTATCTACTGAACCATCGTCAGGCCGTTAGCCGACCAGAACTGCATTGATTGAAGGTTTTGTTCGCATGGATTCCCATATCCTCTCTTTCCAGGTTGAAGCGGGGCATTCTCCCAAATGGTCTTGCTGAATCGAACCTTTACGTGTAGAGAAGCGTCAATCTCCCGTGATGCTTGAGATAAGAGAGATGGATGAAATGCGTTGTCCCGGGGACTGGACTTGTGGGGGTATGCGGCAAAAGGATCTCCGTGGTCCCCGAAGCTACAGTTGAAATTGTTTAAAAGGAAGCCCCATCAGATCTGAAGAACGGAGGCGCATAGCATGTCAGGAGAAAAGGAAGAGAAGTGCATTTTCTGCGATATCGTAAACGGCAGCGCCGCAGCACACCGGGTTTATGAAAGCGAGCACGCGCTCGTCATCCTCGACATCCACCCGTATACGAAAGGACACTGCCTGGTCCTCTCGAAGAAACACGTTCCCTGGTGGCACCAGCTCACCGGGGAGGAGACGGCCGATCTCTTCAATGCCGCCAACATCGTCGCCAACCGGATGATGAAGACCTTCAAACCCGATTTCGTCTTCATCTATGCCCGGGGCAGACGGATCCCCCACACCCACATCTTCCTCATCCCCACCTTCAGCGGCGACGTCCTGGACCGGTTCTTCAACGCCCTGGAGAATTTCCAGGAGTCGCCGGCGCAGCTGGCTGCGCTGAAGGATCCGGTGCTGATGGCGCAGGCCGCCGAGGAGTTACGCGAAGCGAAATAGCTCTTCCAGGGCCCGATTGAGAGCCATTCCTTGACAGGCCCGGCACGATCTCTTAAGATCATCGGAGTGCTTTTCGCGAAAGCTGTGTCCATGACCGAGCCGTCGAAAAAAACCAACATCCGGGTTCTCTTCGCGCTCACGCTCATCCACTTTACCGGTGACTTCTACAATTCCTTCGTGACACCTCTGCTGCCTGTCTTCGCGGATCGGTTCGCACTCACCCTGACCGAGATCGGCCTCATCGGCGGCCTGAGCCGCTTTCTCTCTTTTGTCGTCCAGCCCAATGTGGGGTTCTTTGCGGACCGCTATCAGACCCGTTTCTTCATCCTCGGCGGCATCTTCCTGTCGGTCATCTTTGTGCCCTTGACAGGGGTCGCATCAACCTACATGCTGCTCCTGCTCTGCGTTGCCTTCGGCTCCATCGGATCGTCCATGTTCCACCCCTCCGTGGCGGGCATGGTGTTCACCTATGCAGGCTCGAGGCCGGGATTTGCCTATTCCGTCTTCAACATGGGCGGGACCTTTGCCTTCGCCATAGGGCCGCTCTTCATCACCTGGTTTGTCACCCTCCAGGGACTTGAAAAGATGCCCTGGCTCATGATCCCGGGGCTGTTGATTTTCGTCTACCTGTTCCTGGTCGTGCCTGTGCCGGATCGTGAAAAGATCGAGAGCCGCACCTTCCTGGGGGCGCTCAAGGAGATGTTCGGGTCGATCTGGAAGTGGATGATCCTGATCTGGCTGATCATGGTCTTTCGTGCCCTTGTGGCCCATGTCTTCCGGACCTTCCTGCCCGTCCTCCTTGTCCGGGAGGGCTACTCGCTCATTGCCGTGGGGGCCGTTGTCACGCTCTTCACCCTTGCAGGGACTGCAAGCGGGATGATTGCGGGATATCTCTCGGACCGGATCGGCTTCCGCAAGATCTTTTTCACGAGCTTCCTCATGGCCACGCCCTTTCTTCTGCTGCTCGTTGTGGCCCAGGGCCCATGGGTCTACCTGCTGACCTTCCTGTCGGGATTTTTCATCATGGCCACCCTGCCGCTGGGCGTGACGCTGGCCCAGACGCTGGCCCCGAAGGGCCGCTCCATGGTGTCGAGCCTCATGATGGGTTTTGCCTTCGGCCTGGGGGGAACGATGACGCCGATCGCCGGGGCCTTTGCCGATGCCTTCTCCATCCGCCCCGTGCTCGCCGCCGTGGCCCTCATCCCGCTTGCGCTCGTCGGGCTTGTCTGGTTCCTTCCCGAACCAGGGAAAAAATGGTAACTGGTAACTGGGAATTGGGTAAATGGGATATTGGAGAATTGGTTGATAGGGTAAGAAAAGTATCAGACCTTTTGTTAAATACCCAGTACCCAATACCCCAATACCCAACTGCTCCGGAGGAGCCCCATGGACTACTCGTTGGTTGTAAATGGCTTCGGCAATGCCTTCCTGCAGGAGTTCGGTTGCCCCTGCCCGCGCTGCGCACGGAAAGAGCCTGTGGCCAACGTGTCTGTTTCGATCATCGGGCGGGACGGAAACGATCGGGCAATACGGTGGCATGCCCTGGTGGATGTGGGGCTTGGCGTCGTGGACAGCCTCCGCAATACCTTCAGCCCCGACGAGGCCCGCGTGGACTGGCTTCTCTTCACGCACTGGCACCCGGATCACAGCCTGGAGCTCAACCGCCTCGGCGAGACGATGCGGCGCACGGCCCGGCGCCGTGGCGGAACCTTTACGAGAATCCCCACCTGGTGCCGGGGCGGCACGGGCAAGTGGCTCGCCAGGAATTACTCCTACGAGTGGTACCGCTGCCTCGACGGCCGGCCCGCGGAGGAATCGGAACCGCCGGGGACCCTCCTGGAACCGATCCCTCTCGGGGCCGAAGGGATCAAGATCACGCCATTATCGGTGTCTCACTCCGGTGCCGACTTCAACCCCGAGAATTTCAAGGAAACCCAGTACAACTGCGCCTGCTTCGTCATCCAGACCGAAACAAGGAAAACGGTGCTTCTCTGGGACCTGGACAACAAAAATGACTGGATCCTGAACCCCCGGACGGAAGGGCAGAAAAGGGCCGTGGAGCTTCTCTCCGGGGCAGACACTCTCTTCATGGACTGCTTTTCCTGGACCGTCGAGGAGGTCGTGGGGTTCAGCACGGGACACCTTTCCTTCGCCACCGCCCGGAAATACGCTCGAGTCCTCCGACCCGCCGAGACGCTTCTCGTTCACATGGGCGGCCATGAGGAAGGGGAGGGCAACCCCGGCTGGGGCTGGGATGACAAGACATGGGAAGCGGAGGCCCGAAAGCTCTGGTCGGCCGATGGGCTTCCGGGGAAAGTGCGCGTCCCTGCCATGGGGGAGGAATTCCCGATCTGACAGACGGGCTGTCGGTCAGAGTCGAAATGATGCCTCCTCGCCAGAGCGGCAGGGCACTGAACGGGGCAGAAAGGGATTGTCTGTCCGCTGTGATCCCTGTATGATACTTGCGTTTGAGTCACCGGTGCCAGCTCGGACCGGGCGAATGGATGAGACGATCGCAGCAAACGAAAGGAGGACGTGCAAGGCATGAAGAAGAGAAGCGTAATCCGATCGAAGTGGTCCCTGATGTGGATGGTCGTCGTTGCAGTGTCGCTGGCGTTCAGCCTCCCTGCGGCCTACGGTCAGGCCAAGAAGGTGGACCTGAACACGGCAACCCAGAAGGAACTCGAGGACGTCAAGGGGGTCGGCCCCGCGACGGCGAAGAAGATCATCGCCGGCCGTCCTTACAAATCCGTCGATGAACTCAAGAAGGCGGGCCTTTCCGACAAGCAGATCAAATCCATAGGCCCCTCCGTCACCGTTGGTGCCGCACCGGCTCCGGCGGCGGCCCCTGCAGCCAAGCCTGCCCCGGCAGTAGCCCCCGCACCGGCAGCGGCGCCTGCAGCCAAACCGGCCACCGCACCAGCAGCGGTGCCTGCCGCAACTGCCCCGGCAGCAGCGGCTCCGGCGAAGGCGGCAAAGGCTGAAAAAGCAGCCCCGGCAAAGCTTGCCCCGGGAGAGAAGGTGAACATCAACACGGCCCCGAAGGAAAAGCTCGATGCGCTTCCCGGCATCGGACCGGTGAAGGCCCAGGCGATCATCGACGGGCGGCCCTTCACAAAGCCCGAGGACATCATGAAAGTCAAAGGCATCAAACAGGGCGAATACAACAAGATCAAGGACACCATTACGGTCCGCTGATCCTTCCTGCGTATTTCAAGTCCGCCTCGGGGTTGCTTTTCGGCGAATTCGACGGGAAAAGTCACTCGCGAGGCGGAACTTTTTATGGAGACGGATATGGATGCATTGATCAAGACGATCATGGAAAAGGCGGGTATCACCGAAGAGGTGGCCCGCGGCATCATCGACGAGGTGGTCGCCTATACCAAGTCGAAGGTCCCCGGCCCCTTCCAGCACTTCGTGGATCAGATTTTCGAGAGGGAAGAGTAAAAACAGTGACTAGTGATTAGTGATCAGTGGTTAGTGAAGAGTGGAAGAATTCGTTTATTACACAAGCCACTAGTCACTGGCCACTGACCACTGACATCAGTCCATCATGCCGCCCCACGGATTAACCCATGGATTCGTCGCGCAGGCGACACAGAAGACCTTCGTGGGGATGGAGCCGCAGCCCTGCGGCCACATGTCGAACTTCCGGCAGGTGCGGCACAGGGGCTTCTCGCAGGAATCGCAGTAGATGATGGAGGGGACCTTCCCGCAGACCTGGCAGATTTCGGTTCCGTCGGTTACACGCATAAAGCTGCCTCACAATCCCACATTATTGATTCTAGCAGAAAACATTGCGAAGGGGTATCATATCCTCAAGGCGACTGGGAGAAGTGAACAGGAGGTGATCGCCATGAAGAAGATATCCGCCGGGACGAATGTTTTCATCTACCCCATGCCGGTCGTCCTCGTGGGGACGAACGCGAAGGGCAGGGCCAACTTCATGGCCGTGGGTTTTGTTTCGCGGGTGAACGCGGTGCCGCCCATGCTTGCCGTGGGGATCTTCAACAAGCACTATACCAATGAGGGCATAAAGGAAAACGGGACCTTCAGCGTTTGCTTTCCCGATGCGGCGCTCATCGAGAAGGCCGATTACTGCGGCATCGTCTCCGGGCGCAGGGTGGACAAATCTACGCTCTTCGACGTGTTCTACGGGGAGACAAAGACGGCACCCATGATCGAGGAGTGCCCGCTGAACCTGGAATGCAGGCTTGTCCAGACGGTGGAGCTGCAGACCAACAATCTCCACATTGGCGAGATCATCGCCTCGTATGCCGACGAGCGCTGCATGACAGAGGGCAAGCTCGACATCAAGAAGCTCAACCCCCTGCTTCTCACCATGCCCGACAACCGCTACTGGACCGTGGGAGCCTTCGTCGGCAATGCCTGGGAGGCGGGAAAGGGACTCAAACAGGGATAGGCCTGCAGGTGCCGGAGCCGACAGGAAAAGGCGGCGATCAGTACCATTGCCTGAATGGCGCCGGTTGCCCCTCGACCTTCTTCAAGCGATACTGAACAAAGGCGTCGCGGAAAGCGATGTAGGGGTCAATGGCCGCCTCCGTGATCGCCTCATAGTCACCGATCCTCAGGGAGACCTCATTCAGCGCCTCATATCCCCTGACCCCCGCCCAGACGTACAAGGGATCGAGGTAGGAGATGGGATACAGAAAATAATCGCCGACGATTCCTGCCGTATCCCGTGAGCTGGAAGGCCCTATGATCGGCCAGACGATGTAGATGCCCTGTCCCATTCCCCAGACTCCCAAGGTCTGACCAAGATCCACGTCCTGTCTCTTTAAATTGATTTCCTCTCCTCCTGCAGGATCGAAAAGACCTGCGATGCCCACCGTGGAGTTGATCATGAAGCGGAACAGTTCCGTAGCCGCCCCGATGGGGTTTACCTGGAGCACGCAGTTGACGAGACGGACCGGGGCCCTGAGGTTCGAAAAGAAATTGCTCACACTGACCCGTGCGGGCTCGGGAACGACCATGTTGTAGCCCTGGGCCACGGGTTTGAACAGCCAGAAATAGAGCCGGTCATTGAATGTGTGCATGGCCCGGTTGAAGGGCTCCCAGGGGTCTGCAATCGTTGCGGCGGGCTGTGCATTCGCGTCGTCGGAGTACTCGTCATCTTCCCCGTCATCGGCGCTGTCTTCGCCCGACGCTGCCGGTGCCGGCTGAGATTCCCGGGCTCCTTCGGGGTCCGCTGCGGTTCTCGCTTCATTTTCGCTGCCCTTTTCCATGCCGTCGGCACCCGCGGTTGCGGATGTCGCTGACCGATCAGAGGCGCTGAGTGAAATCTCTCCCGGGGCGGAGGGGATGACGACCGGCCGGGGTTGAGAGGATTCAATCGATGGCTCGAGGGAAGGAGCGGGCTGAGGGCTATGGGCACAACCCACGGCGAGAAAAATCGCCAGCAGCAATGAAAGCAGGGAATGCCTCATGGATGGACTGTCTCTTTCATTCGGGTTGTGAGAAGACAACGTCTTCGTCTTTGCCAGGGGGTACTGAACCCCAGCAGCATCCTGCAGGGTTGAGGCTTCTGCCCACCTAAGCCTTGGTGTCCTGATCCTTCACCTTTTTGCGCAGGGTCTCCAGCAGCTGTTCGGGCGTATTTTTTGCCAGGATGTCGTTGAACTGGGTGCGATAGTTCTGGACCAGGCTCACATTCTCGATGACCACATCGTAAACTCCCCAGGCGCCGTTTTGCAGGATCAGCCTGTAGGCGATCGGGATGGTCTTTGAGGATGTGATGGCTTTCGTCTGAACCTCGGCCTGGGTTTCCGAAAGCATGGATTCCTTTTCAAATGTAATTTTTTCGTCGGTATAGGCAAGGATCTTGTCGATATAGGCCTTCTCGAGCACCTGCTGGAACAGTTTGACGAACTCCTGCTGCTGAGCCGCATTCAGCTTGCTCCAGTTCCTCCCCATGGCCCGCTTGGAGAGTTCGACTTGATTGAACATGCGGTCATAGATCGCCCGGAGTTTCTGTTTCTTGGTCTCCTTGGCCGATGCGGGTTTGAGCGCCGGATCGCGCAGCACGTCGAGCACGTTGTTGACATTGGCCTGGACCATGTCCTGCGGTACACCGGCATACGCCGGGACAGAAAACAGCAGGATCATCAGGATGCTGAATCCAACGAGTCGTCTTTTCATGGCTTATTTTCCCGTTTCTTTTTGATCTTCGTTCTGTTTTTTTACTTCACCGAAGGCATACTTGCCGATGAGCTCCGCGATGTCGATGGCAGGTTGTGTCTCGGTAATCGTTCCGCCGGACGCAAGCAGGGTGCCCCCGCCTCCGGGGTCGATACTGATATACTTGTCGCCGATCAGGCCTTCCGTCTTGATGGAGGCGATCGCATCATCATAAATCTTGATGCCGTTGCGGATCTTCATGGCCACAATGGCCTTCTGGCTTTCCTGGTCCATGGAGATTCCTTCCACACGCCCGATCTCAATCCCCAGCGCATAGACGGCGCTGCCGATCCTCAGGCCGGACACCGAGGTGAACGGGGCGGAGAGGCGGTAGGAATTGTCCCCCAGAAAGGACACATGGCCGAGTTTCACGGTCATGTAGCCCATCAAGAGAATTCCGATCGTGACGAAGATGCCAACGGTTGTTTCCATCGCGTACTTTTTCATCTGTCTTCTCCCCGCGTGATGCACCGGACCCGTGAAATGACTTTTTGCTGGTGTTTTGCAAGCTCTATGACAGACTCGATTTCCTGGCTGGGCTGACCCTGGGCCAGTCCGGCGAGCAAGGTGAGCGCAACGCACTCCTCGGAAGCAGACCGCCTCTGTGCTGCAGCCCAGATGTCAAGAATACCCTGCTCCTGGAGCTGAAACTCCTTGATAAAACCCCTCAAAATGCCCTCCGCCTCAGCCAGATCCGAAGCGGGCAGGACCGTGACATATTCATTGATTCCATGGCGGGTGGAGAAGCCGCCGATGGCGCCAAAGTGTTTACCCAGGTACACTCCCAAGCTCCGGATGGCCTCCTGCGCCGCTTCGTGGCCCAGGCGCGTGGCGACCGTGTCCAGTTCCTCCAGGGTGAATACCATGACGGCGTACGTTTCGCCGATTGCGCCCCCGCTCAGCTGACCGCGGTAGCGAAGCTTGAATTGCCGGCTGGAGTAAAGGCCCGTCAATTCCTTCTGCAGCCCTTCCAGGCTGTGGATGACTTCCGCTTTGAACGGGTGGTCGAAATCTTCAAAGTCCTCCGGCGTTCCCTGAAAGACGATCTTGCGGTCATAGAGGGCGAGGATGCGATTCGAGATAAAGTACACGTCGGGAATCTCATGGCTGACCAGGATCGCCGTGAAACCGAATTTTTTCTGGTACTGGGCAATCATGCCCAGGATCGCATTCTTCCGGACGGGATCCTGGCCGGTGGTGGGCTCGTCGAAGAGAACGATTTGCGGATCCGTCACCAGGGCACGTGCCAGGGCCACGCGCTTTTGCATTCCCCCCGAGAGCTCCGAAGGGTACTTGTGGATTGCGTCTTCGAGATCGGTCTGTCCGACTCTGGCCATCACCCTGCGCTCGATTTCCTTCCCGTCCAGATTCGTCGTTTCCCGCAGGGGCAGAGCGATATTTTCGTACACGTTCATGGAGTCGAAGAGGGCGTTGCTCTGGAACATGTAACTGATCTGTGCGCGACTGGCTACCATCTCCTTCTTATTCATCGTGTTGAGGGGCTGGCCCCTCAGAAGAATGGTGCCCTCGTCGGGTTTGATCAGCCCGATGATGTGCTTGAGCAGAACGCTTTTGCCCGAGCCGCTGAGACCGATAATGGTCGTGATCTGCCCCTCGAAGATCTCCAGGTTGATGTGTTCGAGAACGGTTCGGTCTCCGAATCGCTTGGTGACGTTCTGAAATTGTATCAGTGGAGTTTCCATAGGTTTCCCTAGATGAGCAGGGATGTCACCACGTAGTCGGTTACCAGAATGAGGACACAGGAGAGCACAACGGCCGAGGTAGTGGCAAGGCCGACGGACTGGGCGCCATGGCTGTCGGAGCGCATGTGCGCGAAATAGCCCTGGTAGCAGCATACGGTGGAGACAATCACGGCAAAGACCACCGTCTTGATGAACCCGTCCGTGACATCTTTCAAATCCAGGCTGGCCTGAACGCGATAGAGGTAGGTGCCTCCGTTGACTCCCAGGAGCAACACCCCGGAGATATAGCCGCCGATAATGCCGATGAGGTCAAACAGGGTGGTGAGCAGGGGAAAGCTGATGATGGCAGCAGCGATTCTCGGGCTGATGAGGTACCGGATCGGATCAATGCGCATGGTGTCCAGGGCATCGATCTGCTCGGAGATGCGCTGGATGCCGATCTCCGCGGTGATGGCCGAGCCCGCCCTGGCCGTGATCATGATGGCCGCGAGAACGGGACCCAACTCCCTGACCAGGGAAAGAGCAACCAGGGTGCCGAGCGAGCCCTGCGCGCCGAACTTCACCAGGGCGTGGTAGGACTGGAGGCCCAAAACCATGCCGGTGAACAGGCTGACCAGCATGATAATCAGCGTGGAGCGCGCCCCGATGTAGTAGATCTGCTCAACGATCTTGGGCAGCTGCTTGGGCCGGAAGATCCTCATGAAGGCCAGGTAAAGGAAAACAGTCGAGGCCCCCAGGTGGTTGACCCAGTTGATCGCCGTCCTGCCCAGAACGGCGAAGGGCTGCGTCAACAGCATAGCCGGCTGCCACGCTGAAGGGCTTTCGGATCGGCCTTGAATGTCTGTGTCGAGCGCCATCAGTGAATTTCCCGCAAACCGTGTAATCCCTCCACGAGTGTCAGTTTCCCTGACTGCCGTGCCAACGCTGCAATATGTGAGCCTACCATGATCTTCCTGTCAACGCAACATTGGCATGTTAAACGCGCAGGCCATCCGTGACGTTGACAGCCGCTCTCCCCTCGCACTGTCCACGAAAGCGCCCCTGCGCAGACCGCCAAAAGAAAAAAGGCGCATTCCCCGGGAATCGCGCCTTCTTCTGTCTATCTGGAGCCGATGTGGGGATTCGAACCCCAGACCTGCTGATTACGAATCAGCTGC